>JBPCTR010000001.1:0-3181 GCA_051011575.1 Acidimicrobiales bacterium
CGACGTGACGTCTCGCGTGTTGGACACCACCGACGCAGACCAAGTGGATCACGTGGTTGCCGACGTAGCCGCCGAACTCGGAGATCTGTCGATCATGGTCTGCAACGCCGGCGCTTCGGCCGAGGACCAGTTTCCCCCCGACCAGCCGGTCCAGACATTTCTGGACACACTCAACTCACATCTCGTCGGCACATTCTCGTGCGCACAAGCTGCGGCGCGATCAATGCGCGCCGCACAGACCGGTGGGTCGATCATCACGATCTCATCGATGCAGGGTTCCGTGGCCTCTGATCCTCGGCTGTATGCGGGGCTCGACCTGACTTTCCGCTCGGGTCCCGCCTACCAGTCGGCGAAGGCGGGTGTCATCGGCCTCACTCGCAACCTCGCAGCCGAGCTCGGCCCGTTGGGTGTTCGAGTCAACTGCATCAGCCCCGGCTTCGTACCGAAGAGTGGCGCCAATACCGACTTCGTCGAGCGAGGGCGCCGAGGCAATGCGCTCGGCATTGTCGGGAAGCCCGACGATGTGGCCGGCGCGGTCCTGTTGTTGGCCAGCGATGCGGGGCGCTTCATCACCGGTCACAACCTGATCTTCGATGGCGGCTGGTCGATCTGGTGACCGAGGAGTTCTTGGATGGGTGCGCTGGCCGAGGGCGGGATTTCGGGCCGGTCCGTCGCTTCCGAGATCGGAGGGACGAACCGGCCCTCATGGGCCCGTGATTGGGCGAAGGCCTAACCCTCAGGCCCTCATTCGGTCAGGCGGACGTTCTCCATGATCAACATCGTGTCGACCGTGACGTCCAGGCCTTCCACGTTGTCGGCAACGGCGTTCACGGCCTGGTTGTAAGCGACGTTGACCACCCACGAGAGATCGAGCATCACGTCACGCAGCTCCGCGAATGCAGCGTCCTGATCTTCAGACGTCAGAGCAGACGATGCGGTATTGACCGCGTCGACGTATTCCTGAGGCAAACCATCGGGCCAGCCCCGGTTGTCTTCGAGGCGGAACGTCGAGTTACCCGTCATCCTGGTCGGGTACTTGGCGAGGTTGCCGTTGAAGTTCGTGATGATTCCGTAGTCCTTGGCCACATAGAATTCGCCGAAGGCGGCGGCATCGAGCGAGTTGATTTCCAGCTCGAAGCCGATCGAAGCAAGATCGGACTGCAGAATCTGAGCCATCAACACCATCGGCGGCCTCGAGCTTGGCACGTTGATGATGGCCGAGGCTGGCGCACCCTCGGCAACCCCGGCGTCCAGGAACTCTTTCGCCTTCTCGAGATCGAACGCGAAGGTGTCGTTGAACGTGTCGTCGTAGGCCGGCGAGCTCCTCGCCCACGGTAGGACCGAGGTCTGGCCCTGGCCGAACAGAGCAGCGTCGAGCATGCCTTGGCGGTTCGCCGCGACCTGCATCATCTTGCGCATGTTCGGGTTGTCGAACGGTGGACGGTTGGCGTTGATCTGGAAGGCGTAAGTGAGCGACCCGGGATAACCCGGCAGGATGTTCGCCTCGGGGAGATCAGCGGCATCCTTCTTCGGGATGTCCCACGCGATATCGATGGCTCCCGAGTTGTAGGCGGCCAACAGCGCGTCATCGTCACCAAAGACCTGATAGACGATTCCGTCGAGGTATGGGCCCTCTTCTCCCCAGTAGTCCTCATTGGCGGTCAAGACCACCTCGACGCCGGGATCCCAGGACTCGAACTTGAACGGTCCGGAGCCAGAGCCCTGGGTCGGAAGGTCAGCGATCCCGGCCGGGTCGGTGATCGAGATCGCCTGCAGGACGTCGGTGATCGCAAGGTCGGGCAGCGGCCGGAAGAACTCGATGAGCACCGTGCCTTCGTCGACAGCGGTCACGGCTTCGATGTCGACGCTGAATCCGAGCATGTTGCTGCCCGTTTCCGGGTCCATCGCCCGCAAGTAGGTGGTCACGACTGCGTCGGCGTCGACTGGGCCTCCGTCGTGGAACGTGACACCCTCGCGCAACGTCACCGTGACCGACTGGTTGTCGTCTGCTATCTCCCACTCGGTGGCCAAGCTCGGCAGGGCGTTGAGGTCGTCGTCGTAGCGAATGAGTGCGTCGTACATCGCCATGATCGTCGGGAAGTGGGCGAAGTTCAGGGCGAACGGGTCGAAGTTGAGCACGTCAGCTACGGAGCCGACGCGCAGGACGCCACCGGATGCAGCCGCTTCGTCTGCTGTTTCGTCTTCTGTTTCCTCTTCCGGTTCGTCTTCCGGCTCGTCGGCCGGTTCGTCTGCTGCCTCGTCGGCTGTCTCGTCGGCCACCGACGTCTCGTCCGCAGCCGAGTCATCATCATCCGATCCGCAGGCTGCTGCGAACAGTGCGAACGCAATGAGTAGGCCGAGAATCGACCAACTCCGCTTGTGGTGTCTCATGGGACTGCCTCTCCTGTTGTCGGTAGCGCTGCCGGTGTGGCAACGGTAGGTGGTACCACCTCATGCCGCTGGCGTGTCGATGCATTTGTCTAGCCGCTGCGGATCCTCGGGTTCAGGAAGCTGTAGAGAACGTCGGTGGTCAGATTCACCAAGGCGAAGACGACGACCACCACGAGTACCGAACCCTGGACGACGACGAAGTCCCTGGCCAAGATCGCCGACAGGATCAGTCGACCGATACCGGGATAGTTGAAGACCGACTCGGTGACGAGCGAGCCACCGAGGAAGGTACCGAACTGGATTCCGACGACGGTGAGCGTTGGCAGGGACGCGGCGCGGAACGCGTGCTTGTACACCAGCTTGGCTTCGCCGACGCCCTTCGCTCGCCCGGTTCGGATGTAATCGAGTCCGAGGACCTCGACCATCGACGCTCGGACGAAACGGGCGATGACTCCGGAGACGAAGAAGCCCAAGGTGAACGCCGGCCCGATCGTGTTCGTGATCGCCCCACCGGGATCCTCCCAGAAGGGAATGTATGCGGACGCGGTCGGGAGCCACCCGAGAGTCACGCCGAAGACGAGGATGAACACGATGCCGATGACGAACGTCGGCACGGCGAGGCTGAACGACGAATAGCCGGCGACCGTCTTGTCGATCCATGACCCCTGGCGGCTGGCCGCAATGAGTCCGAACGGGATGCCGAGAACGAGGCCGATCGCCATCGTTGCGATGGTCAGTTGAATCGTGTTCGGCATCCGATCGACGATCAGCTCCGTCGTCGGCTTCTGGC
>JBPCTR010000002.1:0-8872 GCA_051011575.1 Acidimicrobiales bacterium
CGGCGGATTCATCATCTTCGCCAGCGGACGAGGAGTCATAGGTGAGTTCCGTCGACGCAAAATCTACTCCGACGTCGCCCACCTCGAAGCACAAGCAATCGTGGAGGCCGAGATGGCCGACGCGGCCATCGATGAGCCGACACTAGAAGTCGCCGCTGCCCAAGGCGGCATGCGCGGCGACAGCAGCATCTGAGAGAGCCGGCGTCGGGTCAGCCGGCGGGCTGCCACAGCTCGATCGGATTGCCTTCAGGGTCGTGCATGTGGGCGAAAGCACCGATGCCCTCCATCTCGACCTGATCGCCGACCGCGATCCCGGCGGCGGCGAGTTGGGCCGTCATCGCGTCCAGATCCGCGACCCGAAAGTTGATCATGAACTGGCGGTCGTCCCGGAAGTAATCGGTATCGGCCGGGAACGGCGAGAAGACCGTCACTCCGGCCTCGGTCATCCACGGCGCGCTCGACGCGTCCTGGGGCACAAGGGCGACGCCGAGATGCTGCAAGTACCACTCGGCCAGACCACCCGGATCCTGCGACCGAAAGAACACACCACCGATTCCGAGCACCTTCTCCATGGCACACCTCCCGGTGGTCAGTCTGTCCGGCCCTCCGCCGGGTCGCCAGCGCCATTCACGAAGTCCCGTACCAGCTCGGCAAAGCGCTCAGGGTGCTCTTCGTGCACCAACAGACGGGCATCCTCGATCACCTCGAACCGGGTCGACCCAGCAAACTGCTCCGCCATCTCCCGCGCCCTCGTCACCGGAAAGTACGGATCAGCCTCACCCCAGACCAGGAGGGTGGGGCAGGTGAGGTTGGCGTGTGTTGCTTCCACCTCGTCAACGAAATCGGTCGTGTAGGTGTGCAACATCTCGAGCTGCCGTGCCACCACGGCCTTGTCTCGGAAGTTCGGATCGAGCACCTCGGTGCGGAATTCACCCTCGATCAGGACCCGATCGTGAAAGCACGACCCGAGGAACTGATTCGATCGCGCGATGACCGGTGTGTTTATCAGCCGCTGCGTGATCCGGACCGAGCCGGGCAGCTTCGTCATCATCTGGAGCCGATCGATCTGAACCGGGTGATGATGTGGGATCTCCGTCCCCGCCAACACGAGGGCCGGCGTGCGGTCGATTCGCTTCTCGGCCACGAATCGCGCAATCAATCCTCCGCTGTCGTGCCCAACCAGGACCACGTCGCCGAGCCCGAGTACGTCGATCGCAGCCGTCACCGCGTCGACGTGTCCTCGAAGGGACACCGCCGTTCCCTGCGGTGTGATGGTCCGCCCGCTGCCCGGCAAATCGACCAGGTGACAGCGGAAGTCGGGCAGAGCCGTGACCACGTTTCGCCAGGTCTCCCGATTGAGAGGCCAACCGTGAACGAAGAACAGGTCGGGGCCATCGCCCGCCACCCGATAGCCGAGCCGGCTCGATCCGATGTCGATGAAGTCGCTGTGATGATCCATGCTCCTCATCGAAAACGATTCGGGCCATCAGCGCACTTACCTGTTCAGGTAATCGAGCGGCTCCGGGCCCGCTCCTACGATGAGCGCATGGCACAACGCGACGGATCAAGGCGGCAAGACTCTGTGTTCCCCGCGCTGCTCCGGTACTGGCGCCAACAGCGGGGCATGAGCCAACTCGACCTCGGCCTCGCGGCCGACGTCTCCGCTCGCCACGTCAGCTTTCTCGAGAGCGGACGCTCGCATCCGAGTGTCGAGATGGTGTCGTTGCTCTCCGAAACGCTCGCCATACCCCTCCGCGATCGGAACGAACTGCTGCGCGGCGCCGGATTCCCGGCCAGCTACCCCGAGCCCGGCATCGACGACCTTCTCGCCGGCCCCCTCGGCCTCGCCGTCGACACGATGCTCGCGCAGCACGAGCCCTACCCCATGTTGATCTTCGACCGCCTGTACAACGTCGTCCGCACGAACGCCGGAGGAGCGATGTTCCTCTCCCTCGCCGGCGTCGACGAGCCGGTGGGTACGAACATCATGACCCTGCTCTTCGACGACACACCACGAGCTCTCGTCACCAACTGGCACGACGTCGCCGGCGACATTCTCCGCCGCGTCCAGCGTGAAGCCATGCACCGCCCCAACGACGAGGGACTCGCCGAACTGATGGCCGATCTCCTCAGCCGTCCGAACATTCCCGACGATTGGCGGACTCCCGACCTGCTCGCCTCGAGCGACCCCATGGTGGCGATGCGCGTCCGCGTGGGCGACGACGATCTCGCCTTCCTCGCCACGATTACCTCGTTCAACGCGCCGAGCAACGTGACCCTCGACGAACTGCGCATCGAGAGCTACCTCCCCCTCGACGACCCCACGCGTCGGTTCTTCGAAGCGCTGGTTGCGGGTTAGAGCAACTTCTCGAACATGGCGACCTCTTCGTCGGGTCCGTAGGGGTTACGCCTCGCCACCTCGGCGAAGCCGAACAGTTCGTGGAACCGGATCGACCGCGGGTTCGAAGGAATCGTGTTCACCTCTGCGCAGAGAGCAGCCTTTCCCGTCTCGAGGGCCCAGGCCTCGAACCGGCGATACAGCTCCGGCCCCCAACCCATCCCCCGGGCCGACTCGGCGATCGCGATGCGGTCGACATACGCAAACGTCTCCAGACGTTCGAGGAACCACGCGTAGTTCGGTGAGCCGTAGCCCACAGACTCCTCGGTCAGGCCCACGAGCATGCCGATGATCCCCTCGTCAGCCTCGACCACCTGGAGGAAGGGCGAGATCTCGAGGAAGAACGCGAGCTTCTCGGCATCCATCGGTCCCACTTCGGGCACATTCGCCGCGTTCAGTGCGAGTACGGCGTCATGGTCACGGTGTTCATACACCCGAATCATTCGGGGGACTGTACGCCGCTCCCTGCATTCAGGTGAAACTCCTGCCAGCGCTGTTGCGCAAGGATCCGGTCACCTTCGTCGATCGGTCGAAGTGGCCGATCACACACTGCACGTTCCGATCGCCGCTGTCCCAGCCGATCTCATCGGGCACGAACGTCCAATATTCGAGCGGCGACTGCTCGTACCGCTCCCCCACGAATCGTTCGAACGTGTCGAAGCACCACTGGTCGCCGGTCTCCCAGGCATTGTCGATGCCCGGATACGAATTGGATGGGTACAGATCGGGGTGCACCGAGTACACCTCCATGGCGTGGTCGTTTCCACAGTCGGTGGTGGGTACGAGGAACGCGTACACGTATCCATCCGAGTCCTCCTCGAAGAAGTCGGTGATGCAGTCGCCTTCAGCAAGGTTGTTCACGAACGTGTTCGACGAGGCGAACCGCTGCACGGACACACCAAGAGCGAGAATGCCAACGGCGACCACGCCGGCCAACACGAGAATTCCTCGCTTGGCCTCCTTGCTCAGTCCAGAGCTGATTCCCCCGGGCGTGAACGACTCCACGGCATTGGCCGAAGCCTGCGGCGACCGAACCTTCGTGGTCGGCATCGCGTTCGGCGCCGGCGGGGCGGGGCGAATGGGTCCTCCCACTCTGGGCGGGAGCGGCGGGAGTTCTGGAGTGGGTAGCTCCGCAGGTGGCTCGGTCTTCACCTTTCAGTAATCGGCGAATTCGGTCCACCGGGGCATGGGCGAATAGACCCATCCGGCCACGATCGGCGATCCACCATGCCACGATGCCGACCGCAGTTGACGCCCGCTTCGAAAGATCGACCACCGCTGAGGCGGCCGATCAGTCGTCGGCCTCACTGACGTCCGCACCCGCGACCTGAGCCTCACCGGGCATCGGCGCATCGGTCGAATCGTTCGCGGCCGGCTCCAACACCGCGAGCGCCGGGAGGGGTTTGGCGACCTGGCTGTGAGCCCGATGAGCAGCAGCTGCCAGCTCGTGATAGCTCACCAGCTCGCGACGCACCTCGTCGGTCTTGTAGGGACGTCCATCGATCAACGGCCCCTGCTCGCCGTCGACGATCGCGACCACGTCCTCACCGGCCAGGGTCTTGTGGGTCTCGAGTGCGTGCGAAAGTGCGAGCACCTCGTAGTAGTTCTCCTTCAGGAGTTCCTCGGCCTGGTCGAGAAGACGGGCAAGGTTGCCTTCGACCCGCTGACCCAACGGACCCGCGGTCGGGTCGACCTCCTTCTCGTCGCCTCCGCCCGGCTTGGGGCCCCCGCCTCCACCGATCTCGAGCCGCTTGGATGCAGAGTGGGAGGCCACGGTGGAGCCCATGCCCCAGAAGCCCTCCATCAGCCCGGCGATCGTGGTGGCCGACTCGAGGTCGCCACTCACTCCCGAGCTGTTGTCGCCGTCGAAGAACAGCCGTTCGCCCGCCAACGAGGCAAGCGACACGATGATGTCGGCCTCGTACTCGCTGCGCCACCGCGTGAACTGATCCTCGGGCTTGACCGAGCTGACCATGCCCAGATACGTGCCACCCTTCTCGATCGTTGCGATGTCGATGTTCATGTGGTGCCGCACCCGAAGCGCCGCGACGGCGTGGCACGCCTCGTGAATGGAGATCGCGTGGCGTTCACGCTCGATGTACTCGACGTCCTCGCTCGGCCCCAGTTCCTTGAAATGCTTCGCGTGGATCACATCAGCCCAGGTGACGGTGTCGCGCCCGGCGCGGATCGCGTTGATCAGGCTCTCGTTCACGAGATCCTTGATCGACGCACCCGTGGCGTACGGAGTGATCACGCTCAGCTTGTCGACCTGTTCGTCCGTCAGGTTGTGACGCACCCGGTCGAGGTACCCCTCATACGTGCGCCTGCGGCCTTCCTTGGACGGATAACCAACCTTGTAGATGCGGTCGATTCGACCCGGTCGAAGCAGCGCCTCGTCGAGGGCCGTCGGCAGGTTGGTCGCCATCATGATCAGGATCCGGTACTTGGGCGGCGGCTTCGGCTTCAGCCCGAAGAACCGTCTACCCGTTCGGTTGAGGAACCCGCGGGGTTTCTTCAGACCCGAGATCTCGGTGAGCAGCGCTTGGAGTGTGCCCATCCCTCCACCACCCCCGCCCATTCCACCCATGATGATTCGATCCCGGATCCGGCCCCCGAGACCAGCAGCGGTGGAGCGGTCGTCGACCCCCGACGACTGCATCGCGGAGCGGAACACCTCGATCTGGCTTTCTGGTGACAACCAACGAAGATGGTCGTGCTGCTCGAATCCGAATCCCCCCTGGCCGGGAGGTGTCCCGGCGAGCGACCCACGATTTCCAAGGGCGTCGGCCTCGTCGAAGAACACGATCACGCCGCCGTATCTCAAACTGAGCTTGCGCAGCTTCCGGAAAAGCCCCTTCACCTTGAGGATGCCGACGCCCATGAACATGTTGATGAACGCGCCGGGATCCACGAATACGTACGGCTTGCCGGTCTGGCCTGCTACCGCCTCGGCCATCAGGGTCTTGCCGGTGCCCGGAGGACCCCAGAGAAGCAGACCACCCGGAACGTGACCACCCTTCTCCTCGATCGATCGTGGATCCTCGAGGTACACGATGTTCTCGCGCACTTTGTCGACCACATGGTCCTGACCCCAAACGTCGTCAAAGCTCGTCTCGATGTCGGCTGGGAAGTACGTGTCGACACCGCCACGACTGAGGAACCAGAACAGCAGGCCGAACTGGCCCACGATGAAGAACAGCGGAAACAGGATCGAGATCCAGAACGGAAGGGTCTCCGGGCCGGTGGTGAACCAGCTCCACAACGCGCTCGGCACCTGCGTGAGCGCCTCGCCGAGGCCCACACCACGGCTGCGCACCACGAAGAGCGAAAGGATGAAGTAGACGAACGCCCACTTCATGTAGCGACCCATGCGAAAACGGAGCCACGGATTACGGCGGTCCTTCCAGCGGTCGATGCCGCCGAAGTAGGTCTCCTGCCAAAAGTGGTTGTACCAGGCAAGCTTCTCGCTCACCCAGTAGTGGAATTGCCGAAGTGACTCGATCCCAAACAGCCAGAGCAGCCACGTCCGGTCCTCGAACTGGGTCACCACCGCATCGCGCAGCGTCATCACCGGCACGTCGGAGCGCTGACGCCACACGTAATACACGAAGATGAATCCGAGGATGAAGAGAAGCTTGAACCGATCGAAATTGTGCGGCGACAAGCGCGTCTTCTTCGGTGGGGGCGGCGGGACGTGGATCTCGCTCGTGACCGCGCCTTCTGCGTCGGTCGATTGGACGGGTTCGATGCTGCTCATGATCGGCTCTCCAACGCCCAGGAATCCTGGATCTCGTTGATCTGTTCGAAATTTGCGACATAACAGGCTTCGGTGCACGTGATGGTCGACAGTGACACGACCTCGTTCTGGCGGTTCACGATCCCGAGAAGATCGACCACGCGATTGCCCTCGGCGACACCGGAGATGCGAATCCCCCAAGCCCCCGGTTCGGTGATCTCGAAGTAGGACGTGACCGTGAATGGAAGATCGTCCGGCGGATCCTCGGTGAGTGGGTCGTAGACGCCACCCGTTGCCATGGCCCGGAGCTCCCGGAAGTTGACCACGTCGCTGCGGAGACCCGACGTGATGGTGACGATCGGTTCCGGCCCCCACGGCAACTGCGCCTGATCGATACCTGCCGGAGCAAACTGCACACTCTGCGAGGTTCCGTCGATCTGACGATCGACCTCGATCCAGTCGGTTGGCAACGCGAAGTGCACGCCGTCTGGCGATCCGGCTGCCTCGACCGCTTTGGGTGCGCCACAAGCGGAAGCAACGATGGCGATGACGCCGAACAGTGCGGCCATTCGACGTCTCACCCTTCGGCCTCCCGCATCTGGATCGACGAGAGGATGTCGGCCACCAGGTTCTCGTTCTCGGCCATGCAATCGACCGTGCACGCAATGCGGACGCGGTGGTAGGCCCATCGCTCGGGGTTGAGTGCCACGACCTGCACCTCCGACGCCGTTCGCCCCTCGACGTCGAGTTCGAGCTGGAGCACATGCCCTTCGAAACCAAGGTCGTCGACGAACGGTTCGTGGAAGATCAGCCGCACGTCCTCGAAGTCGCCAAGCGGATCCCGGCGCTCGCCCCCTTCGGACACCGGAATCGCCAACGTACGCAACTGTTGCTGGCTCACAAGGCTCCGCTGTTCCTGAGTGAGTTGAACCGACTGCGCCAGGATGAACGGATAGTCACCGGCGAGCACAGAAAGATTGGCATTCGACGGGGATGGGCTGGCGTCGAGCCCGACAATCCAGTCGAGACCACGCGTTTCGACGTCGACATCGGTGAATTCGTGAGGCAGACGGAATGACAGCGACCCGTCGTCGCTCTGCACGTACTGGTGCTCCGCTCCCACCCCGCACGCGACCAGGCCCGTTGCGATGAACACGAACAGCAGCAAAAATCGTCTCAACACGGTACGTACACGGTACTTCGCTCCACGAGTTCGGTACGAGGCCTGGTCAGCCCCCGGATGCAACGCTCACCGATGGTTCGGGGTCGGCGAGACTCCGGATGGGTCCGAATCCCCGAAAACCCGTCTCTTCGTGGGACACTGAACCCCAATGAATGCACGAATTCTTCCAGGAAATACGGCCCCCGGCCGATCGCTCCGCAAACACCTCGACGGAGACGGAACCCCAGAATTCGCTGCCGCCTCCCGTGAAGGGCACCATCTCGTCCTCGGCCCAGGCGAACCGGCCGTTTCCGAATGGAATACGGCCGGGCTTCGGCTCCCCGACCTCGAGGCCATCCGCGTACATCGGCTGGGTCGCGTGAAACGCCAACTCGACGTCATGCAGTACGACGGCGTCCTCGTCATGGATCCCATCAACATCCGGTACATCACCGACACGACGAACATGCAGCTGTGGGTGATGCACAACGCCGCACGCTACGCGTTCATGTCGGCGTCGGGCCACGTCGTTCTCTGGGACTACGAGGGCTGCGAGTTCCTCTCGGGCCACCACGACCATGTAAACGAGGTGCGGCCCGCCATCGGTTCCACGTACTTCTTCGCGGGCGACCGATTCGACGAAATCGCCGCCCGGTGGGCCGCCGACGTCGCCGACGTGATCGCCGAGCACTGTGGACCCGAGGCTCGGATCGCCGTCGACCAGGTCAACTACCTCGAAGGCCAGAACCTGACCGGCCACGGCATCACGATCGAACGCGGTCAGGAGTTCATGGAACTCGCGCGATCGATCAAGTCGCGCGACGAGGTCGACGCCCTCCGATGCGCTGGCCACGCCTGCACGGCCACCATGAACGAGATGCGCGAACGCGTCGAACCCGGCATGACCGAACAACAGGTGTGGGCGATGCTGCACGAAGGCAACATCCGCCGTGGCGGCGAATGGATCGAAACCCAGATCCTCGCATCAGGCCCGCGAACCAATCCCTGGTTCCAGGAAGCGTCGTCACGCGTGATCAGGAACGGCGACATCCTCGCTTACGACACCGACCTCATAGGCGCGTACGGCATGTGCGTCGACATCAGCCGCACGTGGGTCATCGGCGACCGACCACCGACCGCCGAGCAGACACGAATCCACGAGCTCGCCCACCAGCAGATCGCGCACAACATCGAACTGCTCGCCCCTGGCGCCAGTATCCGCGACATAACGTTCTCGAGTTGGACGCCGCCGGTCGAAGAATACCGCCACTATTCATGTCTGTTCCATGGCGTCGGACAATGCGACGAGTGGCCGGAGATCTACTTCCCACACTCGTGGGACGCCTACGGCTACGACGCGGCCCTCGAGCCAGGCATGGTGTTGAGCGTCGAGGCGTACGTGGGCAGTCGAGCTGGGGGCGAAGGAGTGAAGCTCGAGGAACAGATCCTCGTCACCGAGTCGGGCAACGAGAGACTCACGACGTTCCCGATCGACCTCGATTGGTGACCGACCTCCCGCCCCGGACCGTCGGCCTGCTCATGGCCGTCTTCGGCATGCTCATCATCATCACCGACT
>JBPCTR010000003.1:0-3239 GCA_051011575.1 Acidimicrobiales bacterium
AGCGACGCAACGCAGGCGCAGATCACGGTTGCTGATCTGGTACTCGACGATGATGCCCATCTGGTCACGCGAGCGGGAGACCCCGTGCAGCTGACACCGACCGAATACAAACTGTGCCGCCTGCTCATGACGAACGCAGGTCGGGTCTTGTCTCGAGAGCAGATCCTCGATCAGGTCTGGAACTACGACTTCGATGGTGAGTCCGCCATCGTCGAAACGTTCATCTCGTCGCTTCGCAAGAAGATCGATCGTGTCGAGCCGCGGTTGATCGAGACCGTTCGAGGGGTTGGATACACGATCCGGCCGCCTCGATGAGAGCCGTGTTGAGAGCGGGGCGTGGACGATGAGCCTCCGAAGCCGGCTGCTGGCCGTCGCCGTCGCCGTCATGGCGCTGGTGGTCGTCCTCCTCATCGGGATCGTGATGAGGCAGCGTGTCATCCTGACCGACCAGATCGATGATCAACTCAAGCTCGTCGCCAATGCGATGGTTCGGGTCGTCGAAAATCAGAACGATCCGCGAACGCAATCACCGACCGGGCAGGCAAACGGGGCGTCGACCGGCGACATGTTCATCGCTGCTATCGGCCCGTCGGGCGCCCTCGTCGTGTTCGCTGAACCTGTGCCGGGGCCGGCGATTACTCCAGATGTCAACCAGGCCCGGGCGCTCGCTCAACCGATCGAGAGCGATGGCTCGGTTGTGCTCGAGCCATCGACGGTCCAATGGGCGGTTGGCGGGGGAGATGTCCGTGCGGTCGTGGTCGGTATCGGCCTCGACCGAACCCTCATCGTCGCTCGTTCGACGACGGGCATCGACGAAGCGCAGAACCAGATCCTGGTCGCATCAGGTCTTGCCGTCCTCGCGATCATGGCCGTGCTCGGATTGGCGATGTGGTGGGTGGATCGCCTCGGTCTACAACCGATCAGCAGGTTGACGGCGGCGGCTGAAGAGGTTGCCGCGGGCCGATCGGAGCGACGAGTCGTGGTCTCGACCAGCGGCAACGAGACCGACCGGCTAGGCGCAGCATTCAACGCCATGCTCGACGCTCGACAGGAATCGGAAAGCCGTCAACGCCAGTTCGTGGCCGATGCGTCGCACGAACTCCGAACGCCCCTCACCGCGTTGCGAGGGTACGCCGACCTGTACTTCGCCGACGGCCTCTCGACACCCGAAGCCATCGGCGATGCGATGCGACGGATCCAAGTTGAAGGAGCGCGAATGGCGGCGCTCACCGAAGATCTCCTGACCCTCGCCTCGCTCGACGAAGGCCGTCCGCTCGACCTCATCGACGTTGATCTCAGCCAGCTGATCATCGATATCGCGGCCGACGCGGCGGCCATCCAGCCGGACAGACGTGTCGACAGCGAAGGGGTTTGTGATGGCCTGGTGGTCCGTGCCGACCGGGACCTCCTCACCCAGGCAGTTACCGCCGCGACGTCGAATGCGCTTCGCCACACCCCGGCGGACGCCGGGCTGGAGCTCGTCGTGTCGCGCAATAGCGACATGGTGCAGATCAGCATCGTCGACCAGGGACCTGGCATACCGCAACCCCAGCGCGGGCACATCTTCGACCGCTTCTACCGAGGAGATGCCGGGCGTGACAACGGCAAGGGAGGCCGCGGCTTGGGCCTGTCGATCGCAAAGACCGTCGTCGAAGCCCACGGCGGCACAATCTCGGTCAGGTCGAACCCTGGTGAAGGCACAACCATAATTCTGACGCTTCCGGCGGGTGGGCAGGAGTAGCGCTGAGGGCGTCGTACTTGCCGTCGCCGAGTGTGCCGATGCCCGCACCCGGGAGTGCGGCGTCGCCGAGGCTTTCGAGCGCATCGCGGAACGTCTCGTTGTTGAGGTCGTTTGCTGCTGCCTCGGCGATAGGGCTGAACACGCTCAGCGCTCGGCAGGCGATCCGGAGCCCGACCCCGTGGCTGGGCTCGCCCGCAGGGACTCCCGAGGGATTTACGGCGGCCAGGTCGGGGTTGGCTGCGTCCCACGGGGCGATGCACTCCTGCTGGAACAGCGGTTCCTCGAAGGCCTCTGCGTTTCCGGCCGTGGGTCCGCCGAAGGTGTAGGCAGCTGGGAAGACAGACATGTCGTCTCGCCCGGCTGTCGTGTTGGCGGCTCCTTGGTCGGTGAAGAAGAGGGTCGGGAAGTAGCCCTCGCCAATGAACGTATTGACGGGGATGGTGGCGTCGCCGACGACCATGACCGTGTCGATGCCGCGTGCGCTCATCAACTCGACCTTGGTCGCGAGTTCGGCGCCGCACCGCCGACCGAGCCGTCGCCCTGGATGAGTTTCGGACGTCGCCTCACCCAGGAGGAATTCGTAAGTCGATGACGACGATGTCGTCTCCCCGTTCGACGAGGAGAAGCGAGACGCGTAGTAGTGCAGTGCGGATCGAAAATACCCGTGTTCCGTTGTCGTGCTTGGGAAGGAGAGACCAAGAAGCCTCAGCCTCGATCGAGATCTGATGCAGGAGGCGATAGACCTCGCCGAGTTCTGGACCATCAGCGAGGTACTGGCCGTGCGTTGTCCACCATCGATTGGTGTCGCCGAGGACGTGAGCCGCAATGAGGAGCACGACGGCCCAGGATACGGTGTCGATCTTCAGGCAATCGTCAGCAGTGGTACTCTGTTGTCTATGGAATCGCGACGGGTGCCGGCGAGCGAGTGGCGGGAGCTGTCCGATGACGAGCAGCGTGCCATGATCCGTTCCGGGGCTACCGGTGTCGAGGATCTTCCTGAGGACTTTCGTCGCGAGGTCGAGGAAATGCTGGCCGAGCATCGATCACTCCGGCGTAGCGCGTAGCACCGTCTTCAGTTCGTGCCACTGTGGTGCCATTGGCATCGGTTCACCGCTGATGTTGGCGGTCAACAGCGGTCAGGGGATGATCCGGTGAATCGGTGTGCCAGAACGGGAAACCAGCGTTTCGAGTGCGGCTTCGCCGGTCGGGTCTCGATCTCTTGAAAACCGTTGAACCCTCACAGGTTCCGGGGGTTCGAATCCCCCTCTCTCCGCCAAAACCCCAGGTCAGCGGCTTGGCAGCAAGGCTGGAGGTGGCCAGGGTCCCGACCGACACGGCGCTCAGGCCGCTTCCGAACACCCCATGAACACTGGTACAGAACCGTGCAGTACTCCACCATTGTAGAGCGACTGGATAGCGACGCCATGCGGCTCTTCTTGGAGATGGTGGACGACCACCGGTCGGACGACTCGGACGATCGTAGGTTCCTGGGCTTTCG
>JBPCTR010000004.1:0-32019 GCA_051011575.1 Acidimicrobiales bacterium
AGATAGCTCCGAGCCGCCCACAGCTCGTTGTCGATCGACGCCTCGATCGGCGACGCCATGCCCTGCAGGCTGTCGAGCATCATGTCGGACGACTCCACCGACAGCGATCGGAAGACCAGCCAGGTGATGAGCGACATCGCGCCCACCGTGAGCGCCACGATCACAGCCAGGCGTCGACCCACGGTCAGGCGGAACATGGGGAGTACCTAGCCCGCAGGCTTCAGCTGGTCGTAGATCTTCTTGCAGTCGGGGCACACGGGAAATTCATCGGGTTTCCGGGTCGGAACCCACTTCTTGCCACACAGCGCCCGCACCGACTTACCGGTAACGGCGCTCTCGGTAATGTCGTTCTTGCGCACGTAGTGGGCGAACTTGTCGTGGTCGCCCTCGTCACCGCGGCTCGGCCGTGTGATCGTGTCGGTGTCGGTTCCCGACTCGGTGGACGTGGCGCGAGGCGCGTGCTGCCAGGTGCTGCTGGTATTGGTCGCCATGGCCCAAATCGTAGGGGACGGGGGGCGATTCTCCGAACCGCCCACGCGGCCGACGGGCGTGAACCGCGCTCAGACCCGCGTGGATCCGAGGCGACTTCCCACCGTGGCCGCCAGCTCGGTGATCACCGTTTCGAGCACTTCTTCATGGGTGACCACGCGATCGGCATGTGCTGCCGACGGCTCGACATAAGCGTCGTGCATTGGACCCACCGACAACTCGAACTGCTCCCGAACGCTCTCCGGGCTCCTGCCTCGCTCGATCACGTCTCGGTTCAGCCTGCGCTCGAACCGCACGTCGGCGGGCGCATGCCTGAAGACCTTCATGTCGAAGCGCTCGAGCAGCTCGGTGAAAGCGAACAGCAGAATTCCCTCGGCGATGACGACCTCGGTCGCGGGGAGGATCGTCACGTCGTCGGCACGCTGGTGACGCGCAAAGTCGTACACCGGCACACAAACATCGAGGCCACCGGCCAAGCCATCGAGGTGGGACGCGAACAGGTCGGCGTCGAGTGACTCGGGGTGATCGAAGTTGATCTCAGCCCGTGCCTCGAGCGACAGATGCCGAAGATCCTTGTAGTACGAGTCGAACGGCAGCACCGAAACCCGCTCGGGACCGATCGCCGATGCCAGATCGGTCGCCAGTCGACTCTTGCCCGATCCGCTTCCCCCGGAGATCCCGATCACGAGTGCGCTCACGGGATTCGACCGTACCTCGGACGGCCACCCGCGCGCCCGTCGGGTAGCCGATTCCACGGCGCATTGATCCGAACGGCCCACCCAAAGGAGGGAACCGGCCACGCCGTGCACTACATTCGGCAAAGACACGAGTGGCCCAACGAGAGTGCAATGACAGAACGACACGAACTCATGGCAGCTGTCGAGCCGCAGATCGAGGTGCTCATGGCCGACCACCTCGAGAAACGGCCCACGTGGTACGCGCACGACCTCGTGCCATGGGAGGAGGGCCGCAACTACCTGGCCGAACCCTGGGACGAATCGCAGTGCACGGTGAGCCCTGAGGTACGCGAGGCCATGGTCCTCAACCTCCTGACCGAGGACAACCTGCCGTACTACCACTACGCGATCGCCACCGGGTTCGGTGAAGATTCCGCCATCGGTCGATGGACCCGCCGCTGGACCGCCGAAGAGGGTCAGCACTCGATCGTGATCCGCGACTACCTCATGGTCAGCCGAAATTGCGATCCGAACGCGCTGGAGGACGCCCGGCTCCAGACCGTTAGCCGCGGCTGGGACTCGCCGTGGACCGATCCGATCGACATCTTCGTGTACACCTCGGCGCAGGAACTCGCCACCCGCGTCTCCCACCGGAACACCGGACTCGTGGCCGACGACAAGACCGCCTACGAGATCATGAAACGCGTCGCCGCCGACGAGAACTACCACTACATCTTCTACAAGGGCATCGTGACGGCGATGCTCGAACACGACCCCTCGGCGTGCGTGCTCTCCATGAAGAAGGTCTACGAGAACTTCAACATGCCGGGCACCGTCGTTCCCAACTTCCGCAAACGCGCTGCGGTCACCGCCCGCGCAGGCGTGTACGACCTCCGCATCCACGCCGAGAAGGTCCTGCAACCCGTCCTACGCGAATGGTCGATCGACATGCTTGAAGGCCTGAGCCCCGAGGCCGACCAGGCGCGCCACGACCTCATTGCGATGCCCGACTCGCTCATCGAACGCGCCGAAAAGCTCGAACGCCGCCTCGCGCGAAGCTGACCCCGGCGCGGGGTCCTCAGGGACCGGTGAGGGCCGAGATCAATTCCTCGACCGCCCGGTCGGCGATCACCACCATCTCCTCCGCCGTGCGGTCCTGGATCGGGTGCTCGACGAACACACCAGCGGCATCGAGACCCAGCCGTTCCGCCTGAGCGGCCGCTGCGTCGACAAAGGGCGCCGAGGCAACGAACACCCCGGGGACTCCCCGGCTCTCCAGATCAGCGATGTCGTGCACACTGCACGTCGTGCACGACCCTCAATCGGCGAGTGCCTCGATCACCGCATCGCACTTCGTGGCGATCTCGTGGCGCAGGTCCACCGGCGCGGGCTTCGAAAACGTGGGCTTGGTGTACCGCACCGTCGAAGCGCCCAAGTCGTCGAGCCGGGATTCGACCCGATCGAGGAACACATTCCCCTTGGGTTTCGAGATGTCGAGCAATCCCACCGTGAGTCCGGTCAATGACTCTGGTCTCGCCGCCCGCTCGCGCTGCTGCGGCGCACTCTCGTCGGTGGGGTCGAGGACGGTGATCGTCATGGAGTGATCTCCTTGGTGACGGGGATACTACCCATCGGTCCGCTCATCCATCCACCGATGACCGATGAGAACAAGCCCGCCGGTCCACCCGCATGGACGACCAGGATCTCGCGATGTTTTGGCAGTTTGTGACCTTCGAGTCCCAGCCCGGCAGGGATGCCTTCGTCGATCCCGTCGACGCCTTGAAGAATCGAGTCGACCTCGACTTCGAGCAGTGCTTCCAACTCGGCCATGAACCGTGCCCGGCTCCACCCGGCGTCGACGAACCGCGCCATGTGTTCCGGACACAGAACGAGCATGGTGTCCAAGCCGGTGATCTTCGGGTGCACACTCGATCGCATCACCGATGCGATCGATCTCGTGAGAGCCTCGGGTGTTCGTGACGGCTGATCGAAGATGATTCGCGGGCCCTCGCCGCAGAACGCGGTGACCGTGTCGATCCCGGTTTCGAAGCCCCGCGTCGTCGAGAATGGCTCCCACGGCGACCCTTCCTCGTCCTCGGCGAAGCAGAATCCCAACTTTCCAGGGTTCCCGTGCGTGGCACGATCGATTTCGCCGGGTCGACCGCCGCCCACGTTTCGCACCAGCAGCTGAACCGCCCGCCCGATCGTGGCGTTGGCCCTGTTTCCCTGGCCCAACA
Organism: Acidimicrobiales bacterium; assembly: GCA_051011575.1. Classification (GTDB taxonomy): domain Bacteria; phylum Actinomycetota; class Acidimicrobiia; order Acidimicrobiales; family SHLQ01; genus SHLQ01. The sequence continues at coordinate 3,404 of JBPCTR010000004.1, forward strand.
CGTTCATTCCCGACTCCATCCCGATCCGTTTGCGAATCGGCCCGTTCACCATGAAGACCGGCCCCACACCCATCGTGGTGGCCAGCACGCCGTGCATGTTGAACTCGTCGGTGCACACCGCCTCGACCGCGGCCAGCACCACCGGCAGGTACTCGGGTGCACACCCGGCCATTACCGCGTTCACCGCGACCTTCTCCACCGTGGCCTCCACCAGAACCGGTGGAATCACCGCCACCACCTCCGCGGGTTCCCTCGTCGTCCCGGCCAACATTCTCAGCACCCGTTCGGGCGTGGGCGGAACCAGCGGCAGCCCGTCGCTCCATCCGCGCTCGTACATCGCCTCGATCGGGTCCTCGAGCGCGGCGAACTCGACCCGCCGTGCCGACAGGCCGTCACCGAACCGCGCTTCCAGCGCGTCGGCGAACTGGGGATCCACGCTCATCGACCCACAACCGGGGCGGTGCTCGGGCAGGTCGTGGCCCAAACCGGTCACTCCGGTGAACGCCTCCCATTCCGGGCGACTCCAGCCGACGATGCGACCCGCCTCCGACCCTCCGGCCATTCGCACCAGCGTGGGCACCGTCTCCACATCCGCGCGCCACGACATCTCCAACGTGTCGTCGTGGACAACGCCGTCGAGATCGGGAAAAGCTGGGTCGTCCTGGGTCACGATCGTCAGACCTTCACCGGCCAACCGACCCAGAACTGGTTCGACCAACACACATGTCGGGCAGTCCTTTTTGACGAAGGCAACGAGGCCTTCGGTGATCGTCTCGGTCATGGGGTGATCCTCCCACACCCCGTCCTTTGGATCTCGGCGATCCGCAGGTGCTACCGGCCCGCCGACCACCGCTATCCCCGAGGAGGGACGTCCTCGGGGCGAGGTGCGGGAGGATCAGATCAGGCGAGGTCTCCCAAGGCGTCCTCGATGCCCTTGTGGAAGGTCGGGTAGGCGTAGATCATCGACTGCAGCGTCTGGATCGGCACGGCTGCGTGCACCGCCAGCGAGAGCAGCCCGAGCACTTCACCGCCCTGGGGGCCCATCGAGGTGGCCCCGACCAACACATCGCGATCCGCGTCGGCCACCAGCTTGATGAAGCCTTCGTTGCCATGCATGTGCAGCCAACCTCTTGCGGTGTGACCGACGATCTTCACCGTCGTCCTCACGTTGAGCCCTCGCTCGCGCGCCTCCGCTTCGGTCAGACCCACCTTTCCTACTTCCGGATCGGTGAAGGTGACCGCGGACAACGCATCCAGATTGAGGGGCTCCGTCGGCTTTCCGAGGATGTCGTTCACCGCCACATTCGCCTGGTCGAGTCCGAGGTGCGTGAACATTCCCTCGCCCGCGATATCGCCGACCGCCCACAGCCCGTCCTGCACCTGCATGTTGTCATCGGTGTCGAGGAACGGCCTCGAGTCGTCGACGCCGAGGGTCGCAACGCCGAGTTCCTTCAGGAACGTTCGGCGGCCCGCAGCGACCAGTAATTGCTCGGACTGGACCTCGGTCCCATCCGTCAGCGTCACGGTGAACGTGTTGTCGCCATGGCTCACGGAGTTGGCGAACTGACCGAGGTGGACACCGATGCCCTCGGCTTCGAACACCTCCTTGAGAACCTCGCCCGCCTCCGGTTCGTACATGGGGAGCAACCGGCTCTCGCCCTCGATCACCGAGACCTTCACACCGAAGCGGGCCATCACCTGACCAAGTTCGGCGCCGATTGCGCCACCGCCGAGCACGGTGAGTGATTCGGGCAATTCCTTCGCCTCGATGATCTCGTGATTGGTCCAGAAAGGCGTGTTGGCAAGACCTGGGATCGGGGGCACGGCGGCGAGCGTCCCGGTCGCGACGACGATTGCCCTCCGGGCGACGTACGTGTTGTTACCGACCTCGACCGTTTTCGGTCCGGTGATCGTCGCTCGGCCGCGCACGAAGGTCCCGCCCTTGCCCACGAACCGGTCGACGGCAACGGTGTCGTCCCACGTATCGGTGGCCTGCTCGCGGATCCTCTGCGCCACAGGTCCCCAATCGGGGTGGGCGTGGGCGCTGCCGGCCAGTCCTTCGACCCGTCCCACCTCGGCGAGCGCGTTGGCAGCTCGGATCATCATCTTGGAGGGGACACATCCCCAGTACGGGCACTCGCCGCCTACGAGCGACGCCTCGATTCCCACGACCTCCAGCCCCGATTCGGCCAATTGTCCGGCAACGGACTCGCCCGCCGGACCCAGACCGATCACCACCACATCGACGTTCTGCTCGCTCATCGCACTCTCTCCCAACTCTGGATTTGTCCCGTGACGGACTCGGAGGGGAAACGCTGCGACGGGGCGCCGAGAATTCCTTGCGAGCAGGAATATGTGTGCGAGGAGAAGAGTTGTCGCCGAGCCGCTCTGACTAATGTCGCGACCATGACCTCGGAGCACCTTCCTTCCTTCTCGGTAGACGGCCACGTCGCGGTCGTCACCGGCGCGAGCCGCGGTATCGGGCGGGGCATCGCGCTTGCGCTAGGCGCCGCCGGCGCCACCGTCGCCGTGACCGCGCGCCGCCTCGACGACGCCCGCTCCGTCGCCGACGAGATCCGCACAGCCGGGGGAGCGGCCTCGGCCCACGCGCTCGACGTGCTCCATGTGGCCGGAATCGAATCCGCCATCGCCGACGTGCTCGCCGCCCACGGTCGAATCGATCTCTGCGTGGCCAACGCCGGGCTCGGCGACAACGCCGCCGCGCTCGACGTGACCGAGGAGCACTGGGACTCCATGCTCGACGTCAACCTCAAGGGCGCGTTCTTCACGATCCAGGCCTGTGCCCGCCACATGACCGACCGCGGTACCGGCCGCATCGTGGCGATCAGCTCGCAGGCCTCGACCGTGGGCATCCGCGACCACGTCGCCTACGCGGCCTCGAAAGGCGGGATGAACCAAATGGTCCGCGTCCTCGCCCTCGAGTGGGGGTCGCGGGGGGTGACCGTGAACGCGGTGGCCCCGACCTTCGTCCACACACCCGGCACCGCCGAACGACTCGACGACCCCGCGTACCTCGCCACCGTCGTCGACCGAATCCCGATCGGTCACGTAGGTCAGATCCGCGACGTTGTGGGTGCCGTCCTCTACCTCGCCTCCGACGCCGGCTCCCTCGTGAACGGCGCAGTCGTCGCGGTCGACGGAGGCTGGACCGCGCAGTGACTCGCTGCCTGCGGCAGATACCCCCGAGTACCGCTCGGGGCGTCTCATATCCCCTTGGTCCGAACGGCAGCCCATGGAAAACGAATCGAGGGCCCGCCGATCGGCAGGCCCTCGAATCACGAGCGGGTGACCAGAATCGAACTGGCATCATCAGCTTGGAAGGCTGAGGTTCTAGCCGTTGAACTACACCCGCAAAGGTGGTCGTAGCGTAGCGGCAATTCCACTCAGCCCCGACGGCACGGGGATGGACGCCCATAGACTTCATCCCCTGTGAACAGCACTCTTGAAACCCTCGAAGACAACAAGGTCAAGTTGTCGGTCACCATCGACGCGGCGGAGTTCGAACCCGCCCTCGACGCCGCCTACAAGCGCATCGCCAAGGAGGTCCGGCTTCCGGGCTTCCGCCCCGGCAAGGTGCCCCGCAAGCTGATCGAAAAGCAGTACGGCCCCGAGATGGCTCGCGAGGAAGCGCTCCGTACCTCGATGCCCGAGTACTACAGCCAGGCCGTCACCGACAACGACATCGACGTGATCGCCGCCCCCGATATCGAGATCACGGCCGGCCAGGCCGACGGTGACGTCTCCTTCGACGCCGTCGTCGAGATCCGGCCCACGGTCACGATCTCCGGCTACGAGGGCCTCCGCGTGGAGATCCCCTCACCTCTCGTCAACGATGACGACGTCCAGGAACGGCTCGATGCGATCCGCGGTCAGCATGCCGAACTCGAGACCGTCGACCGCTCCGCCGAAGAAGGCGATCACGTCACAATCGACATCGCCGGCACCATCGACGGCGAGGCCGTCCCCGGACTCACCGCCGAGGACTACGACTACGTCCTGGGCTCGGGCGCCGTCGTCGCCGAGATCGATGACAATCTCGCCGGCGCATCCGCCGGCGACACCCTCGAGTTCTCGGCCGACCATCCCGACGAGAGCCAGGACGACTCGATCGATTTCGTGATCACGGTCAAGGAGGTTCAGGAACAGAAGCTCCCCGAGGCCGACGACGCCTTTGCGAAGGAGGCCAGCGAATTCGAGACGGTCGAGGAACTCCGCGCCGACCTCATCCACCGGCTCGAGGACGCCAAGCGTGGCCAGGCCGCCATGCAGTTCGACCAGAAGACCGGCGACGCCCTCGCTGAACTGGTCATCGACGATCTCTCCGACGCCCTCTTCGAGGACGAGATGGAGAACCGGGCCCAGGAACTCGCCATGAGACTCCAGGCCCAGGGGATCGAGCTCGACCAGTACCTCCAGATCACCGGTACGACCCCAGAACAGTTTCGAGAGCAGCTCCGCGAGCAGGCCGAGACCAGCGCCCGCGTCGATCTGGCCCTCCGCTCCATCTCCGAAGCCGAAGAACTCGAGGTCTCCGACGACGAGCTCGACGAGGAACTCCGTCAACTCGCCACTCAGCTCGACCAGTCGGTGGCCGATGTGAAGGAACAATTGGAGGCGGCCGGTCGTTTGCAGTCGATACGATCCGACATGCGGATCCGTGCAGCGCTCCAGTGGGTGATGGATCGAGCGGAAGTCGTCGATGAGGACGGCATTCCGGTCGACCGGGATCTGCTGGAAGCTCCTGAACATGACCATGACCACGACCACGGGTCTGAGGAAGAGTGAACGTGACCAATCCACGCAATTACATGGTTCCCCACGTCATCGAGAAGACACACAACGGCGAGCGGGGCATGGACCTGTTCTCGAGGTTGCTGAAGGAGAACATCATCTTCCTCGGCACGCCGATCGACGACACGGTGGCCAACCTCATCTCGGCACAGCTCCTGCACCTCGAGAGCGAGAACCCCGACCGCGACATCAACCTCTACATCAACTCGCCCGGTGGCGACATCATGGCGCTGTTCGCCATCTACGACACGATGCAGTACATCAAGCCCGATGTGAGCACCATCTGTTTCGGGCAGGCCGCGTCGGCCGCCGCCGTTCTGCTCGCCGCCGGAACCCCGGGCAAGCGCCTCGCGCTGAAGCATGCACGCATCCTGATCCACCAGCCCTACGCCGGTGCTCAGGGCCAGGTCTCCGACATCGAGATCGCCGCCAACGAGATCCAGCGTCTCAAGGAGTCGCTCGAACACGTCCTGGCCAATCACACCGGTCAGACCGTCGAGAAAATCTCCGCCGACACCGATCGAGATTTCGTGATGACCGCCGAACAGGCGAAGGAATATGGAATCATTGACGAAGTGATCGACAACCGGGACGCGGTTGACACGTCGGGAGCCATCAAGGCCGTCGACTAGTCGACCGACTATTTCGGTACGAACACAGCATTCGATATTCATGACGGGAGATACGTGTGGCCAAGTTCGGTGAAGGGGGAGAGCTTCTCAAGTGCTCGTTCTGCGGCAAGTCGCAGAAGCAGGTAAAGAAGCTGATCGCCGGACCCGGCGTCTACATCTGTGACGAGTGCATCGATCTCTGCAACGAGATCATCGAAGAGGAGCTCGCCGATACCAGCGATGTCGATTTCGGCGATCTTCCCCGTCCAGCCGAGATCCACGAGTTCCTGAACACCTACATCATCGGGCAGGAGCACGCGAAGAAGATCCTCGCCGTCGCCGTATACAACCACTACAAGCGGGTCGAGTTCGGTGCCACGATCGACAATGAGGTCGAACTCTCGAAGTCGAACATCCTCCTTGTGGGCCCCACCGGCTGTGGCAAGACCCTGCTTGCTCAGACCCTGGCGCGCATGCTCAACGTTCCGTTCGCCATCGCCGACGCGACCGCCCTCACCGAGGCCGGCTACGTGGGCGAAGACGTCGAAAACATCCTGCTGAAGCTTCTCCAGGCTGCCGACTACGACGTGAAGAAGGCCGAGACCGGCATCATCTACGTCGACGAGATCGACAAGGTCGCCCGAAAGAGCGAGAACCCTTCGATCACCCGCGACGTCTCGGGCGAGGGTGTACAGCAGGCTCTCCTCAAGATCCTCGAGGGAACGACCGCTGCCGTTCCGCCGCAGGGTGGGCGCAAACATCCCCATCAGGAGTTCATCCAGATCGACACGACCAACGTGTTGTTCATCTGCGGTGGCGCCTTCGCCGGGATCGAGCAGATCATCGACCAACGAGAAGATCGTGGGGGAGTTGGCTTCAACGCCAACATCCGCCGTCGCGAGGACCGCGACGACCTCGGCGACGTGCTCACGCGCGTCCGCCCCGAGGATCTCATGTCCTTCGGTCTCATCCCCGAGTTCATCGGTCGCCTGCCGGTCATCGGATCCGTCGGCAACCTCTTCCGCGAAGACCTGGTGCGGGTGCTCACCGAACCGAAGAACGCGCTGATCAAGCAGTATCAAAAGTTCTTCGAATTCGAGAACTGGGAACTCGAGTTCACCGATGAAGCCCTCGGTGCAATCGCCGACCAGTCGATCGCGCGCGGGGTCGGTGCCCGTGGACTGCGCGCAGTTCTCGAGGAAGTCCTGCTGTCCACCATGTACGACCTCCCCAGTCGCGAAGACGTGGGCAAGGTCGTCATCACCGAAGAAGTCGTGCTCGAGGGTGTGAACCCCACTCTCCATCCCGTCACCCCGTCGTCCACCGACGACGAACGGCCCAGCCGCGCCGCGAGCTAGGCAACTACTCGCCGCAGGCGAGATCCGTCGAGCGGATCCGAGTAAGGAAGCGAAGCGGGAGCAAACAGCTCATAGGCTCTGCCGCGTGAGTTTCACGGACGCGCTGAACTACCTCGACAAACACATCAACCTCGAGGCCCGAGCAGGGCACTTCGAAGGGCTGTCGCTTGCGTCGATGGAATCGTTGATGGCGCTGTCTGGCGACCCGCATCGGGCCTATCGCACAATCCACGTGACCGGCACGAACGGCAAGGGATCGACCGCCACCATGATCGCCCGCCTTCTCCAGGCCCGCGGTCTGCACGTCGGCCGCTATTCGAGCCCACACCTCGAGTCGATTACGGAACGGATCGAGGTCGATGGTGAACCGATGGGTCGCGATGACTTCGCCGAAACCGTGCTCGCACTTGCCCAGATCGCCGAACTCACTGAGCAGCCCGCCAGTTATTTCGAACTACTGACGGCCGCGGCTTACCGATGGTTTGCCGAGGTCGCCGTCGACGTTGCCGTGATCGAAGTTGGTGTCCTCGGGCGATTCGACGCCACCAACGTGATCGAAGCCGACGTCGCGGTACTCACCAACATCGGGCAGGACCACACCGACGGACTCGGCGATTGGCGCCGCAACATCGCCGGTGAGAAGGCCGGCATCTCGAAGGAGACCTCGACCTTCGTGGTCGGCGAGACCAACCCAACACTTCTCGACATCTTCGAGGCGGAGCCGAGCGCACGCCTCGTACTCGCCGAGCGCGACTTCGAGCTGACCGTGAGTCAGCCCGCCGTCGGCGGCCGGCTCGTTGACGTTCGCACAACCCGCGGCATTTACGAGGACGTGTTCGTCGCGGCGCATGGCGAGCATCAGGCCAGGAACGCAGCGGTCGCCATCGCTGCCGTCGAGGAGTTCTTCGACTCTTCGCTCGAGAACGACGTCGTCGCCGAGGCTTTCGGCGAGCTGACGCTGCCGGGTCGGATGGAGGTCGTGGCCAGCGAGCCGCTCGTCGTGCTCGACGGTGCCCACAACCCGCAGGCCGCCGCCGCGCTGTCCGAGACCCTTCGTACCGCGTTCGCCGGCGCTGCTCCACGGGTGTTCGTGCTCGCTGCCCTCGAACCGCGTAATCCGCCTGACTTCATCGCCGACGTCGGGATCGGGTCCGGCGATTTCGTGGTTGCCACGCCCGTCAACTCGCCCCGATCGATCGACTCGCAGCTGATATGTGCGGCGGCCGAGGAGATCGGCGCCACCGCGGAGACCGCATCCGATGTCGACGATGCGATCGACCGGGCCCGCGTTCTCGCGGGCCATGACGGCCTGGTCGTCGTCACCGGCTCTCTCTACCTCGTCGGAGAAGCTCGCCGCGTGGTGTGAGTCGAGCGCTCCAGGGCTCGGATCCGTCGCCGCGCTCCTCGACCTCGCTCCTGCTGCGCTCGAGGCGCAGAGCCGCTCTTCGTCCCTCATCGCTGGATTGCATCATGCGTTCCTCAACGCAGCGCCGCTGCTGCTCGCTATCGTTTCCCGAATGAATCGCACCTTTGTCATCTGCAAACCTGATGCGGTCGAGCGTGGGCTCGTCGGTCAGATCGTCACACGTTTCGAGCAGAAGGGCCTCACGATCATTGCGGCCGAACTGCGCCAGCTCGACGGCGACACCCTCGATCGTCACTACGAGGAGCACGTCGAGAAGGGTTTCTACGCCGACCTCAAGGCGTTCATGAGTCGCTCGCCAGCGATGGTGATGGTTCTCGAGGGCCCCGCTGACACCTATGCGATCGTTCGCACGATGATGGGGGCCACCAACCCGGCGGAGTCCGCTCCGGGCACGATCCGCGGCGATTTCGGGACGATCATGACCGAGAACCTCGTGCACGGATCCGACTCGAACGAATCCGCCTCTCGCGAGATCGGGATCTTCTTCCCCACCCTCTGATCGACAACGATTTCTCGAGGTTTCCTCGGGTCTTTTCCTCGGGCCCTTCATCGGGTCTTCATGGGGTCAGACCCCTTTTTTCCGGACGGGGTCTGACCCCTTTTTGGGTGAAGGGGTCAGAGGTCAAACGCCGTGTGTGGCGGTTGTAACACAGTGCGCAGCTGTTTTGCACTTCGATTACGAAGGTGCGTAGAGTTTGGCTTGGAGTGAGGGCCGGAACTACCGGATTCCACCTGCGCCGAGCGCTTGGGAGCGAGAGTATGGCCGAGGGATTCTTGAGTTCGTTCGCGCAACTCGGGTCGTTCGCGGGCCGCGACATGGCGGTCGATCTCGGCACGGCCAACACACTCGTCTATGTACGCGGAGAGGGCATCGTCCTGAACGAGCCCTCCGTCGTCGCGGTGAACGTGCACGACGGCACGCCACTCGCCGTCGGCTCAGAAGCGAAACGAATGATCGGCCGCACGCCGTCTCACATCCAGGCCGTGCGCCCGCTGAAAGACGGCGTCATCGCCGACTTCGACATCTGCGAAAAGATGCTTCGGTACTTCATCGAGCGTGTTCATCCCCGTAAGTGGGCCCGGCCCCGCATGGTCATCTGTGTCCCGTCCGGAATCACCGGAGTGGAACAGCGCGCCGTTCAGGAAGCCGCCGAGTTCGCCGGTGCGCGCAAGCCCGCATACATCATCGAAGAACCGATGGCAGCCGCAATCGGTGCCGGACTCCCCGTGCAGAATCCGACCGGCAACATGATCGTTGACATCGGCGGCGGCACCACGGAGGTCGCGGTCATCTCCCTCGGCGGCGTGGTGGCAAGCCAGTCGGTTCGCGTCGGCGGCGACGAGCTCGACGAAGCCATCGTCCAGTACGTAAAGAAGGAATGCAGTATCGCTGTCGGCGATCGCACCGCCGAAGAGATCAAGAAGTCGCTCGGCTCTGCGTGGAAACTCGACACCGAGATGAAGGCCGAAATCCGAGGCCGCGACCTCGTGACCGGTCTCCCGAAGACGATCGAACTCTCCACCATCGAGGTTCGAGAGGCCCTGGCCGAGCCGGTCGCCGCTATCTGTGACGCGGTGAAGATGACACTCGACCAGACACCCCCCGAACTCGCGGCCGACATCATGGAGCGAGGCGTGTGCCTGGCCGGCGGCGGAGCATTGTTGCAGGGCCTCGACGTGCGAATTCGTGACGAGACCGGGATGCCCGTGTTCGTGGCCGAGCGTCCCCTCGATGCGGTCGCCCTCGGATCGGGTCAGAGCCTTGAGGAGTTCGAGTCGCTGCGCGGCGTCTTGTTCAGCTCAGGCTCGATCTGACCTGCCGTTGTAGATGGCGGCCCCCGTCCGCATGGGGCGCAGGAGAGTCACCCTCGGACTCATCCTCCTGGCGTCCGTAACCCTCATCACGCTCGACTTCCAGAACTTCGGCCCCCTGGGCACCATCCAGACCGGAGCGCGCGAGGTTCTCGCACCCCTTCGCGACGGGGCCGAACGCATCGCTTCTCCGATCACCGGCGTGTGGCGGGGCGCGACCGACTACGACAATCTCGAGGCCCAAAATATCGAACTGCGAGCCGAGATCGATCGGCTCCGTGGCGAGCTCGTGCGCGGCGGAATCGACCGACGCGACTACGAGGAACTGCTGGTACAGAACGGCCTCGAGGTACCTGCCGGATATCCGCTCATTCTGGCGAAGGTCAAAACGGCGGAGGTCGGAAACTTCAGCCGAACCATCATCGAGATCGAAGCCGGAAGCCGCGACGGGGTCGAGAACGACATGGCGGTGATCACCGCGGCCGGCCTGATCGGCCGCGTCGAACAGGTCGACCGCACGACATCGACCGTCCGACTGGTGAGCGATCCCGACTTCGTGATCGGCGCTGAGGTGGCCGGCGAGGTCGGGTTGGCGACCGGGCAACGGTCGAGCGACTCGATTCGCATCGAGCAGGGGATCACGGGCAACGCGGAGATCGAGATCGGCGATGCTGTCACCACCACCCGAAGCGAGCGGTCTCTCTTCCCTCCGAACCTTGTCATCGGCACGGTTTCGTCGGTAGCGGTGGTCGACGGCGGACGGAACACGGTCGTCACCGTCGAGCTGTCGGCCGATCCAACCGACCTTCGATTCGTCAGCGTGGTCCTTGTCGAACCTGGCGCCGAAATCGAGGAGATCGAAGCCGAGCCGGGAGTCGCTCGATGACTCGGGCTCGCACCGCTGCAGTGATCTTCGGCGCACTCGTGCTACACGTGACGTTGTTCGTCTACGTGCGGCCCTTCGGCGTTGCTCCCGATGTGCTCGTACTGATCGCGGTGATCGGCGCCACGATGGGCGGCGGAGACTACGGCGCCCGAAACGGCTTCTTTGCGGGCCTTGCCTTCGACCTCGTGGCCGCCGGTCCCTTCGGCCTGGCCGCCGGGGTGTACGGCGCGCTCGGTTACGGCGCGGGGCTGCTGGCACAAACCGTCGATTCCCAGGATCCCCGTGTGCTTCCCGCAACTGCCGGGGTCGGCTCGTTCATCGGTGTGCTCGGCTATGGGCTCGGCCTGGGCGTTCTCGGAATCGAACAGTACGTCGAGTGGAGGTTGCTCTGGGTTGCCCTCGGTGTGGGTCTGTACAACGTCTTCCTGGCCTTCCCGGCGCAGCTGGCGTACCGATGGGTATCTGCCGGCGACCGGAACTCGGCGCGTGCCGAAAGCTCGCGCACCATGGTGAACTAGTCCGATGCGCGTCGTGGTTCTCAGGGAGGGTTGCTGAGTGGAGGACAGCTCACGCCTTCGCCTCCGCCTCCTCGCGGTGATCGCCGTGTCGATGTTCGTCGCCCTCTTCGGCCGGCTCTGGTATCTCCAGGCGCTCGAGTCCGAGGAGTTCCAGGAGGTCGCGACCCAGAACATCACGCGGACGATTCGTACCCAGGCCGCTCGCGGCCGCGTGTTCGATCGGAACGGCAAGGTGCTGGTCGACAATCGCTTGTCGACGGTGGTCACGGTCAATCGGGAGGACCTTCGGCTCGCGCTCGTCGAGCGAGGGCTGAATCTCGACGAAAGAGTGGCCTTCAGGTCGGAAATGTTCAGCGAACTGGCGCGCGAACTGTCGCAGTCGGGTCAGTTGACCAAACTCGCCGGCCTCGAGAGGGCCTACAGCGATCCGTCGTTCTCAGGCTTCGAAGACATTCCGGTGGCCCGCGATGTCGACGAGGAACTGCTCGTCTTCATCGGTGAACGGCCGGCGGTGTTCCCGGGTGTTCAGGTCACCCAGGAGCTGGTGCGCAGCTATCCGTACGGAGATCGGGCGGCTCACATCCTGGGGTATGTCGGGTCGATCACCGGCACGGAGCTGGAGACGAAATCCACTCGCTGGCGGATTCCAGGCCCCGAGGGCGTGCTCATCGAAGACCCCGATGGCAAGCCCTATCGAAGCAACGACGAGATCGGCAAGGTCGGCATCGAGCGCTTCTTCGAGGACGACCTCCGAGGCGTTCCCGGCACCCAGGTGATCGAGGTCGACAACGTCGGCAACCTCGTGAGGCGAATCGACGAACTTGGTACCGAGCCGCAGCAGGGGAGTGATGTGCATCTCACGATCGACATCGACATCCAAGCCGCCCTCGAAGACGAACTCAAGCGAACCCTGGAGCGCGCTCGTGAGGTCGAAGCCGAACCCGACGAGCCGGCATTCATCGCTCCCGCCGGTGCGTCGGTGATTCTCGACCCCCGCGGCGGCGCGGTCCTGGCGATGGCGTCGTACCCCACGTTCGACCCCGGCGACTTCATCGACGGCATCAGCCAGGATCAGTTCGACGACCTCAACGATCCGGTATCGCACCAGCCGCTTCTCAATCGTGCGATCGCCGAGGTCTACCCGGCGGCGTCGACGTTCAAGCCCTTCACGGCGATCGCGGCCGAGGTGTACGACGTGTTCGGCTGGGAGTTCGTCGATGATCACGACGTCTTCATTTCCGATCCCGGCTTTTGGAAACTCGAGTCCTGCCTCATCACGGGTGGCGACACCGATGCACTGCGAGCCGGCGGCTGCATCAAGCGCAATGCGGGCGACGCCACGATGGAGGGCGTCGACCTCCAGCACAGCCTCACGTACTCCAGCGACACCTATTACTACCGGATCGGCGAAGCGTTCTGGATCGCTCCCGACAACGTCATCCAACCCGAGGGCATCCAGGACGTCGCATCGGACTTCGGATTCGGCAACCTCACCGGAATCCAGCTCGCGGGCGAGAAAGCCGGCTACCTGCCGAGCGCAGAGTTGATGCTCGAGCGCCACGAATCGAACCCCGAAGCCTTCCCACGCGGCCAGTGGAATCCGGGCGACAACACCAACATCGCGATCGGCCAGGGCGAGATCGCGATCACGCCGCTCCAGCTCGCGAACGCCTACGCGGTCATCGCCAACGGAGGTACGGTCTACGCCCCGAACGTGGTCAATCGGATCCAACCCCAGCCCGGTGGCGTTGGAGTCGAGGTCGAGTTCGCTCCCCGCGTCCTTCGAGAAGTCGAGATCCCACCAACGATCGCCCCCGCGATTCTCGATGGCCTGCTCGGGGTCACGCTGCAGCCGAAGGTCCAGCTCGACCGCCCGAGCGGCACCGCATACGACGCCTTCAACGATCCGGTCGAGGGCGGCGTGGCTTTTCCGCTCTACTCATGGCCGGTCGCAGGTAAGACGGGAACCGCCGAGATCGTCGGCAAGGCCGACAACTCGATGTTCGCCGGCTTCGGGCCGAGCGGATCGACCGGCTGGGGAACGCCCGTGCTCGAGCCCGAGTATGTGATGGTGACGGTTTTGGAAGAGTCAGGCTTCGGAAGCGCGCACGCCGCACCGATGACCGCTCGCGTCTTCGAACTGTTCGCCACCGACACCGTCCCGATCGCACTCACTCAGGACGAGGTCGACGAGTTCTACGGTGTCGATCGCATCACCGATCTTGAGGGTGCCACCGCCGACGACGAAGGAGCCGGACAGTGACCGCACTTCGTACCGGCAACGTCGGCTTCAACGATCGCGAACAGGGTCCGCTGTGGATTCGACTCGACGTGTCCATCATCCTGCTCACAGCCGGCTTGATAGCGATGGGCCTGCTCGTCGTGTTCAGCGCCACGCGCGGCGTTGTGTCCGGCGACGATCTTCCCGACACGACCGTGCTCCAGAAACAGATCATCTTCGCCGTCGTCGGCCTGGTCGGTGCAGGCGTCGTGGCAAGCATCGACTACCGCAAGGCGCGAGCATTCGTACCCATCGCGTATGCCGCGGCCCTCGTGCTCCTCGTCGGGCTCTTCTTCTTCGGTAGCACGTTCAACAACGCCACCTCGTGGTACTCCATAGGTGGCGTCACGCTGCAGCCGTCGGAGTTCGCAAAGATCTCGCTGATCCTCGCCATGGCGGCGTGGTTCAGCAACGCGCGTTCGGCCGCAGGCCTGAGGTTCCTCGACGTGATCATGGGGCTCGGGTTCGCCGGTCTGTTCGCTGTGCTCGTGATCCAGCAACCCGACTACGGCACGGTGATGGTGTACGGAGCCATCGTTACCGGCGTCGTCGTGGTGGCGGGGGTGAAGCCGTGGCACGCCGGAGTTGTCGTGCTCATGCTCGGGGGACTCGTGGCCTTCGCCTTCAGCACGAACACGATCCAGAGCTACCAGATCGATCGGTTCATCGCGTTCGCCGACGAGAACAGCACCGAGCGTTACAACGTCGACCAGTCGGAGATCGCCATCGGTAATGGAGGCCTCACCGGCCAGGGGTTGTTCCAGGGAACGCAGAACAACAATTCGCTTGTGCCCGAGAAGGAAACCGACTTCATCTTCAGCGTGCTCGGCGAAGAGCTCGGGTTCGTGGGTGGAGCCGCCCTCCTCGTCCTGTTCGGCCTGCTCCTGATGCGAATCTGGCGCATCGCCCACCTCGCTGAGAACGACTTCGGCCGGCTCATCGCGGTGGGCGTGTTCTCGATGTTCCTCTTTCAGGCGTTCCAGAGCGTGGGCATGAACATGGGCATGATGCCCGTGACAGGTATTCCGCTCCCGCTGATCAGCGCCGGCGGGTCGTCGATGATCACGAGCCTCCTGGCAATCGGTCTCGTCGAGAACGTCCACGCCCACCGCCTCAGGTAGCCCAATAGACTCGCGCCCATGTGGGAGAAGCTCGAGCCGCTGCTCGAACGTGTTCAGAAACCCGCTCGCTACATCGGTGGCGAGGGTGGCATGCGAGTCCCCGAGCACGCCGACCACAAGGTGGCGTGGCTCCTCACCTATCCCGACACCTACGAGGTCGGTCTACCGAATCAAGGTCTCCAGATCCTCTACGAAATCCTGAACGAGCGCGCCGACGCAGTGGCGGAACGCTCCTACGCCCCTTGGATCGACATGGAGGCGCAGCTGCGGGTCGCCGAGATCCCGCTGTTCTCCGTCGACACCCATCGGCCCGCCACCGACTTCGACATTATCGCCTTCAACCTTTCGGCTGAACTGACCTACACGAATGTGCTCAACTGCATCGATCTCGCAGGCTCGCCGGTTCGTGCGACGGACCGCAGTGTCGACGACCTGTTCGTGCTCGTCGGTGGCCACTGCACCTACAACCCCGAACCGCTTGCCGACTTCGTCGACGCGGTCGTACTCGGCGATGGTGAAGAGGTCGTGAGCGAGATCACCGCCGTCTTCCACGCATGGAAAGCGACGGGCAGGGAAGGCGGCCGCAGCTCGGTTCTCCGCGAGCTGTCGCATGTTGAAGGTGTGTACGTCCCGTCGCTCTACGAGGTCACCTACGACGGCCAGGACCTCGTATCGGTCGCGCCGATGTTTCCCGATGTACCCGCGCGTGTGGAGAAGCGCACGATTGCCGACCTCGGCGACTGGCCCTATCCGAAGACCCCACTCGTCCCGATCACCGACGTCGTACACGACCGCCTGAATGTCGAGGTCTTCCGCGGATGTACCCGGGGGTGCCGCTTTTGCCAAGCGGGCATGATCACCCGCCCGGTGCGGGAACGTCCGGCCGAACAGGTCCGCACGATGATCACCGAGGGCGTCGCCCGTTCCGGATACGACGAGGTCGCCCTCACATCACTCTCCACCGCCGACTTCAGCGGACTCCAAGGTGTCATCGCCGACACGATGAACGATCCCAACTGCAGTCAGGTCTCGATCTCGCTGCCATCACTCCGCGTCGACGCGTTCGGTGTGGGGATCGCCGCAGAGCTTCAGCGCGGTCGCCGAAGCGGGCTCACCTTCGCTCCTGAGGCCGGAACGTGGCGGATGCGAAAAGTGATCAACAAGCTGATCCGCGAAGAGGACCTCTACGGCGCGGTCGAGTCGGCATTCAGCCAGGGTTGGCGCCGCAGCAAGCTGTACTTCCTCACCGGTCTTCCCACCGAGACCGACGAGGACACCGAGGCCATCTTCGAGCTGGCCCGTAACTGCGTGCGCATCGGCAAGAAGCACACCAACGGTGCGTCGGTCACCGTATCGGTGGGAGGTTTCGTGCCCAAGCCGTTCACCCCATTCCAATGGTTCGGTCAGAACACCCTCGTTGAACTCCGCCGCAAGATTGGCGTCCTGATCGATCAGAACAAGGTGAGCAGAGGAGTGCAGTTCAAGTGGCATGACCCCGAGGCCACATTGGTCGAAGGGCTGATGAGTCGAGGCGATCGTCGGATCGGTCCGGTTATCGAGGAGGTCTGGCGCAACGGCGGCACCTTCCAGGAGTGGTCGGAGCACCTCGTTCTCGAGCGCTGGACCGACGCCTGCGAGAAGCACGACGTCGACATGGAGTGGTACGTCTATCGGCATCGCACCGAGGACGAAGTCTTCCCATGGGACCACCTCTCCGCCGGCTTGCACAAGGACTTCCTCTGGCAGGAGTGGCGCGATGCGCTCGACGAGGTCGGCCTCGAGGACTGTCGCTGGACACCCTGCTACGACTGCGGTGCCTGCACCGGCTACGGCATCGAGCACGTGGTCGCGTCGGCTGTACCGCCCGCTGGCGGCAGCCAGGGAACCGGGCAGGACCTCGACCTCGGCGGAGAGGTCCCGGTCGCGTTGTTGTCGACCGCGGGCGGCGTGCTCGCGTGATCGTTCGCCTCCGCTTCAGGAAGTTCGGCAAGATTCGGTTCATCGGCCACCGCGACGTGGCACGGATATTCGAACGCTCCCTTCGAGCGGCCGGAATTCCGGTGGCGTACAGCGAGGGTTTCTCGCCGCGTCCCAAGCTCGCATTCGGGCTCGCTCTGTCGGTGGGCTACGAAAGCGACAACGAGTACATCGACGTCGTTCTCTCCGAGCGACTCGAGCTCGATGACGTGGTCGTTCGGCTCGCCGCCGCGCTGCCCGCCGGCCTCGACCTGATCGAAGTCGGTGAGGCCGAACGCAGCCGAACATCGCTGATGGAGTCGGTCACGAGTTGTGACTGGGACATCACGCTTTCCACCGCCGATATCGACACCGTTCGAGCATCTGTAGATGCGCTGCTCGCTGCCGATAGAGTGATCATCAACCGAGAGCGCAAAGGGAAGCCGGTGCAAGACGACATCCGCCCCGATCTGCTCTCCGTAAAGGTGTTGATGAACCCCGAAACCGCGACCTGCAGGATCCATGCCGAGCTCGGCACGGAATCCCGGTCGCTCCGCCCAGCTGAATTCCTCGCCGCGATCGACCCCCCGGTCGACGCCACGCGGATTCGGCGGGCACACCAATGGATTTCGCACGGAACCACGAGGACAGAGCCCCACGAGGCTGTCGTGGAACGTGCTGCGCACCCGGAACGGGTTGCGTCATGAGAAGGGAAAAAGATGTCCGACGAACAACAGGCGCCCGAGCGCCCAGGGGGCGGCCGCTCCGCTCCTGAAGGCTCGGATTCGCCGAGCAAGGCGGGCGATTCGCCCGCACAGAAACAGGGCGGGACGAACGCACAGCAGTCCCCGAGCAAACCGAAAATCGGCGACACCCGGCCCGCGCCGGTGGCAGCCGATGCCCCCCAGCGCTCCGAAGGCGGAGGTGGCGGCGGAGGTCGTCGTCGACGCCGCGGTGGCGGAGGCGGCCAGCAGAACCAGGGTGGTCGCCAGCAGAATCAAGGCGGCCAGAATCAAAAGTCGCAGAACGGATCCCTCGATGGCGGCCAACAGAACGCCGACGGGCAGGGATCGGGTCAGAAGCGCCGACGCCGGCGCGGCGGCCGAGGTCGCGGCGGCGGTGGAGGAGGCGGAAACACGTCCTCGCAGCCGGTAACCGCACTCACCGGCGACGCCATCGAACTCGATGAGGAGACGCTTGCACTCCGTAAGGGCCGTGAGCGCAAAGGCAAGCCCGCCGGTCGTTACCTCATGTGCGTCTCGGTTCGCCCCGAAGCCACGCAGATCGCAGTACTCGAAGGTCGGCAGCTGATCGAGCACTACGTCTCGCGACCTGCCGATGACGTGTCTCAGATCCACGGCAACATCTACCTCGGAAAGGTTCAGAACGTGCTGCCGGGGATGGAGGCGGCCTTCGTGGACATCACGACGCCAAAGAACGCGGTGCTCTACCGCGGCGACGTGCAGTTCGACAAGGAAGATGTCGAGGCGCGCCATCCGCGAATCGAGCAGCTCCTCAAGCCCAAGCAGACAATCCTCTGTCAGGTCACCAAGAACCCGATCGCCCACAAGGGTGCTCGACTCACGCAGGAGATCTCGCTGCCGGGCCGCTTCGTCGTCCTCGTTCCGAATAGCGACACCTACGGCATCTCGAAGCGACTCCCCGACAAGGAACGCAAGCGACTCCGCAAGATCCTCGATCGCGTCAAGCCCAAGGGCGCCGGCATCATCGTGAGAACCGCGGCCGAGGATGTAACCGAACACGAGATCGTCGCCGACGTGAAGCGCCTGGCCGACCAGTGGAAGGCGATCGAGAAGCTCGCCAACGGTAGCCAGGCTCCAGCCTTGCTGTACCGCGAACCCGAGATGGCCGTTCGCGTCATCCGCGAAGAGTTCAACAAGGACTACCGCGGGGTCGTAATCGACGATCGCGAGCTCTACGAAGACGTCAAGAGCTATGTCGAGTCCATCACGCCGGCACTCGCTGATCGGGTGATGTACTACGACCGCGACAAGGAGAACCTGTCGTTGTTCGAGCGTCATCACGTATCCGATCAACTGCGAAAAGCGGTCGACCCGAAGGTCTGGTTGCCGTCGGGCGGCTCCCTCATCATCGAGCAGACCGAAGCGCTCACGGTGATCGACGTCAACACCGGCAAGAACGTGGGCTCGAAGAGTCTCGAAGAGACCGTCTACCGCAACAACCTCGAGGCCGCCAAGGAGATCGCCAGGCAGCTTCGTCTCCGGGATATCGGCGGGATCATCGTGATCGACTTCGTCGACATGGAGGTCAAGAAGAACCGCGACGAGGTGACGCGTGTCTTCCGTGAAGCGCTCGCTCAGGACAAGACGCGCACGCAGGTCTTCGAGATCTCCGAGCTGGGACTCGTCGAGATGACCCGCGAGCGAATAGGGGAGGGGCTGGTCGAGTCGCTCTCGAGCCTCTGCGAGACCTGCGAGGGTCCCGGACACATCCTCGAAAAGGATCTCTTGGAAATCTGATGACCGACGTCGCTGCCGAGGCGGCCGACTGGGTCGCGACGAGTTGGGACCCCGACCTGAGCGTGGCTGAGTGGTGGCAGTGCCTGGCTGACGCCGGCTACAGCCACCCGACCCTTCCGGTCGAGGCCGGCGGCAGAGGCTACAACCGAGCGGGCAACGTAGCCGTGCGCCAGGCGCTCGCCGACGCCAGAGCGATGGGCCCGCCCACGGGCCTCGGCATGATGCTCGCGGCGCCCACGATCGCCGCTCACGCGAATGCCGAGCAGATCGAGCGCCTCGTGAAGCCGATCATCAACGGGCAGGAAGCATGGTGTCAGCTGTTCTCGGAGCCGAATGCCGGCTCTGACCTCGCAAGTCTTCAGTGCTCGGCGATTCGCGATGGTGACGAGTTCATCGTGAATGGTCAGAAGGTATGGACCTCAGGCGGCAAGATCGCCGACCGCGGAATGCTCATCGCCCGCACCGATCCACACGCGCCGAAACATCGCGGGATCGCCTGGTTCGCGTTCGACATGCACCAGGAGGGGGTCGACGTGCGGCCGCTCACCGAGATGACCGGCCGCGCGATATTCAACGAGGTCTTCATCGATGACGCCCGGGTGGCGGCCGCCGACCTGATCGGCGACGACGGGGATGGATGGCGGGTGGCCAACACCACCCTCACGTTCGAGCGTATGAGTCTGGGCGCGAACCCGGTTCCTCTGCGAAGCTGCGCGCCGGGCACGGTCGCCCGGAATCTCGACCGACGGTGTGCCGATGTTCTGGCCACCAATCGCATCGGGGAAGACGGCGTGCCTTCGCCCAACCTCGCGCTGTGGCGGCGCCTCGTCGACCATGCTCGCGACACCGGTCAGCTCAACGACCCGGTACTGCGCGAACGTTTCGTTCGCTTTTACGAACTCGCCGAGGTCAACCGATTTACGGCCATGCGCGGCCGAACCAAGGGGGCGAGTTCGGCGTCGCCGAACATCTCGAAGCTCATGATGTCGGAACTGTTCCGGCAGGGCCGCGAGCTCGGCGCTGCGGTGCTCGGCATGGATGCGACGCTTCGCTCACGTGCCGGCATGGAGGCCCTGGTTCAAGAGCTGATCATGTTCTCGCCTGGGCCGGCGATCTATGGCGGAACCGACGAGGTACAGCGCAACATCATCGGCGAGCGGGGCCTCGGCCTTCCCAAGGAGCCCCGTCCCGACAAGAACACCCCGTTCTCGGAACTGCCCAAGAATTAGCAGCGCTTCGGCGGCATCATCGCTGGGCGATCGACACGAGGTAATGGGAGTTGTCAGCCGAGCGCGTCGATCACGTGGGGCGGGGCCTGGACCAGCTCGATCAGGACGCCTTCGCCCGAGAGCGGGAACTCGTCGTTGGCTTTGGGGTGCACGAACACGATGTCGTGGCCGCCGGCGCCGTTCCGAATACCGCCGGGGGTGAAGCGCAGACCCTGTTCGGTCAGCCATTCGACGGCGGCGGGGAGGTCGTCGACCCATAACCCGATGTGATTGAGCGCTGGTTCGTGGACCTTGGGACGGGCATCGGGGTCGAGCGGCTCCATCAGGTCGATCTCGACCGCATGCGCGCCAGAACCCAGTCTCAAAATGTCTTCGTGGACGTTCTCGTTCTCGCTCGTGTAGTCGCCGATCTTCTCGATGCCGAGGGTGTCGACCCACAGCGCGCTCAGCCGACCGAGATCCAGCCCGCCGATCGCCACCTGCTGAAGACCCAGCACATTGAAAGGGGGGGAGGGAGAAGTCACGCGTTCCTTTCAGCGATGAGCCTCACGACCTCGGCGGCGGCGTCGGGGATGTTGGTGCCCGGGCCGAAGATGCCGATCACGCCGGCGGCCTCGAGCGGTGGGTAGTCCTTTGGTGGGATCACGCCGCCGCACACGACATCGATGTCGGAGCCGCTTGCTCGCAGGGCCGCGATCAGATCCGGCACGAGGGTGAGGTGACCGGCGGCGTGACTGCTCACCCCGATGACGTCGACCTCGTGCTTCGCCGCCTCGATGGCGGCCTCATCGGGTGTTTGGAAGAGTGGTCCTACGAATACGTCGAAGCCGAGATCGGCGAATGCGGTGGCGATCACGCGGCCGCCCCGATCGTGTCCGTCCTGGCCCATTTTGGCCACGAACATACGAGGGCGGCGATCGTTGGCCGACTCAAATTCGGCGATCGCCGACCGGATCGCCTCGTATTCTGGGCGACCTTCGTACGCCGCGCCCCAAACGCCAGAGATCAGCTCAGTGCTTGCCCGGTGCCGTTCGAACACCGCTTCGAGAGCATCACTCATCTCGCCAACGGTGGCGCGGGCCCGAGCGGCGTCGATACACGCTGCAAGAAGGTTGCCGGAACCGATGGCGGTCTGGGTCAGGGCGTCGAGCGCAGACTCGGTGGCTCCGGCATCGCGCTGTGAACGGATCTCCTCGAGCCTGCGAACCTGTTGTTGACGGACTTCGGTGTTGTCGATGTCGAGAACATCGACGGTGGCACCACCTTCGACCTCGTACTTGTTCACCCCCACCACGGTGTCCGCCCCCTGGTCGACTCGCACCTGACGAAGGGCGGCCGCCTCTTCGATCCGCATCTTGGGGACACCCTCGGCGATCGCCTTGGTCATTCCGCCCATGTCCTCGATCCCCTCGATGATCTCCCGCGCCCGATCGGCGAGGTCGGCGGTGAGCTTCTCGACGTAATAACTTCCGGCGAGCGGATCGACCGTTCGCGTCACCCCGGTCTCCTCGGCGAGGATCAATTGCGTGTTGCGAGCGATTCGCGCGCTTGCTTCGGTGGGCAGGCTGAGTGCTTCGTCGAAACTGTTCGTGTGCAGACTCTGGGTGCCGCCCAGCACTGCCGACATCGCTTCGAAGGCAGTCCGCACCACGTTGTTGTACGGATCCTGTTCGGTGAGCGATACGCCCGAGGTCTGGCAGTGGGTCCGCAGCATCGACGACTTGGGGTCGGCGGGTGAGAACTGCGCCATGAGCTCGCTCCACAGGAGCCGAGCCGCACGCAGCTTCGCGATCTCCATGAAGAAGTCCATGCCGATGTTGAAGAAGAAGCTGAGCCGCGGGGCGAAGGCGTCCACGTCCAGCCCCTTCGACAGCGCCGCCCGCACGTACTCGAGGCCGTCGGCGAGTGTGTACGCCAGCTCGAGATCGCAGGTCGCGCCCGCCTCCTGGATGTGGTATCCGCTGATGCTGACCGAGTTGAAGCTGGGCATGTGCTCGCTCGTGTACTCGATGATGTCGGAAACGATCCGCATACTCGGTTCCGGCGGATAGATGTAGGTGTTGCGGACCATGAACTCTTTGAGAATGTCGTTCTGGATGGTCCCGACGAGCTGCCCCTGCCCCACGCCCTGTTCCTCGGCGGCCACGATGTAGCACGCCATGACGGGGAGAACGGCGCCGTTCATCGTCATCGACACGCTCATCTGATCGAGCGGGATGCCGTCGAACAGGATCTTCATGTCCTCTACCGAGTCGATCGCCACGCCCGCCTTGCCCACATCGCCCACGACGCGGGGGTGGTCGGAGTCGTAGCCCCGGTGAGTAGCGAGATCGAACGCGACCGACAGCCCCATCTGGCCTGCGGCGAGATTCGCTCGGTAGAACGCGTTGCTCTCCTCGGCAGTGCTGAATCCGGCGTACTGACGAATCGTCCACGGACGGTTGGCATACATCGTGGCCCGGGGGCCCCGTACATAGGGGGCCTCGCCTGGAATCGTCCCCAGATGTGCCACGTCCTCGAGGTCGGCTCGGGTGTAGAGCGGTTTCACATCGATGCCCTCAGGCGTTCGCTCGATGAGATCGTCGGGGTCGGCGCCCTTCAGTTCACGGCGGGCGAGCTCGGCCCAGCGGTCGAACTCGGCACTCATGACACCCTCCGCTCCGGGTCGATCGGACGCATCAGACCCTCCTGTGCCGCCGATGCGACGAGCACTCCGTCGGCGCCGAACACCTGACCGATGTTGAATCCTCGCGCGCCCGAAGCCGATGGCGAGTGCATCGAATACAGCAGCCACTCGTCGGCCTTGACCGGGCGATGGAACCACATCGCGTGGTCGAGACTCGCCGCCATGATTCCCTCGAAATCGGCCGAATGAACTCGCACCGCCGTCCCGAGCAGCGCAAAATCGCTCATGTACGTGAGCATGATGGTGTGGGTACGGGGATCATCGGGGAGCGTGCCGTTCACCCGGAACCACATCCGACGCTCGATGTCGCCCGGTTCCCACTCGGTCGGCGGAACGAAGTGACGAATCTCGATCGGCTCGCCCTGCAGGTCCCAGTGTCGCGGTAGATAGTCACGGTTCGTGAGACCAAAGTCGGCCGGGCTGGGCACGTCGAGCGGACCGGGGAGGTCGGGCATCGTCATCTGGTGGTCGAATCCGGGTTCGTCGGTGTGGAACGACGCCGCCAGGTTGAAGATCGCTTCGCCTCCCTGTCGGGCCACCACGCGTCGGGTTGCGAAACTGCGTCCGTCGCGGATCCGGTCGACGTCGTAGATCACTGGCACTGAGGGGTCGCCCGGCCGGAGGAAGTATGAGTGCAGTGAGTGCACCGACAGCTCGTCGATGGTTCTGTATGCAGCCGCGAGCGATTGGCTGGCGACAAGGCCGCCGAAAAGTCGGCCCGCCTCCCAATACGTCGGGTGCCCGCGATACAGATTCAGGTCGAGTTCCTCGAGATCGAGACTCTTCAGAATCGCGTCGACATCGGCCTGATCTGCAGACATGGCCGAATCGTATCGGTGTGGGGCCCGGTCACCCGGTACGAGGAGAGGCCTTCCACAATGCTGGGGTACCGTGTGCGCGTGAGCGGGTGGAGAAGAGACTGCGGTCATGCCGCGTGACATGAGACGGCTTGCGGCAATCGTCGCTGCCGACGTTGCGGGCTTTTCGCGGCTGGTCGGCGCCGACGAGGAGGGCACGCTCGCGAGCCTTCGATTGCATCGTCGCGAGCTGATCGACCCACTCCTCGAGGAACACGGCGGCCGGATCGCGAACACTGCCGGCGACAGCCTGCTCATCGAATTCGCAAGCGTGGTCGACGCGGTTCGCAGCATGACGGCCGTGCAGGAGGCCATGGCTCATCGCAACGACGAGATCGAACCCGCCCACCGCATCGTCTTCCGCGTGGGCATCAACGTTGGCGATGTCGTGTCCCACGGCGAAGATCTTCTCGGCGACGGCGTGAACATCGCCGCGCGTCTCGAGGGCATCTGTGAGCCCGGTGGGATCGTGCTCTCCGACGATGCCCATCGGTACGTGCGGGATCGACTCGAACAGTCCTGGGAAGACGGTGGCGAACACACGGTCAAAAACATCGCTCGCCCGGTTCACGTCTGGCGGTGGCTGCCGGACGGGCACGTTGCCTCCGAATCGACTGTCGTCACCGCGCGATCGAGTCGCGAGGGGCCGTCGATCGCGGTGTTGCCGTTCGACAACATGTCGGGAGATTCCGAGCAGGAGTACTTCTCCGACGGCATCGCCGAGGATCTGATCACATCCCTCTCGAAGCTCCGATGGGTGTTCGTGATCGCCCGCAATTCAACGTTCACGTACAAGGGCACCGCCGTGAAGGTCCAGGACGTCGGCCGCGAGCTTGGCGTGCGCTACGTCCTCGAGGGAAGCGTCCGACGCTCCGGCGATCGGGTTCGTATCACCGCCCAGCTTGTCGAGACGTCGACGGGCAATCACCTGTGGGCGGAGCGATACGACCGCGATCTGACCGACGTCTTCGACGTGCAGGACGAGATCACCACCCGAATCGTCGCCGAACTCGACCCGGCGATTCTGGGCCACGAAACCCATGCTGCGCTTGCGAAGGCGCCGAGCAGCCTCCAGGCGTGGGACCGCCTGCTACGGGGGCTGTGGCACGTCGGTCGTTACCGACGCGAATCGAATCTCGAGGCCCGATCCGAATTTGAACGAGCGCTCGAACTGGATCCGCACTATGCCCGAGCACTCGCATGGGTGTCCTCGACGCATGTGTACGACGTCATGTTCAACTGGACCGACGACAAGGCAGGTGCGCTTCGACAGGCTCGCACCCTCGCCGTCGAGGCACGGTCGCTCGACGAAAAGGACCCGTTCTGCCATGTGGTCGTCGCGGCACAGTGTTTCTGGACCCGTCACCTCGCCGAGGGTCGGCGGGCGGCAGAGCGGGTCATCGAGCTCGACCCGAACTCGTTCGCTGGGCACTACATACTGGGCGGGCTCCTCAACTATCTGGGCGACACCGAAGCCTCGGTCCAGATGAGCGAGCGGGCGCTACAACTCAGCCCCAATGACCCGGTCGTGTGGCATTGCATGGGCTCCCTCGCCCACGCCAACTACAACCTCAAACGCTATGAACGCGCTATTGACGTCGCGGACCGAGCGATGGCGGTGCGTCACGGGTACCTCTTCGGTCGAATCATTCGCGCCGCTGCGCTCGCCCAGCTCGGACGGACCGAGGATGCAGCAACCGCACTCGAGGAGATTCGATCGCGCGTACCGGACTTCTCCGCCGCGACGTTTGACTACTACCCGTTCGAGGTGCCGGGCCAGCGAGAGCATCTGGTCGATGGACTTGTGCGTGCCGGCCTGAGCGACTGAACAGCCTCCGACCGAAGCGCGTCAGATCGGAAGATCACCTGTGGCTCGGCGAGTCGAGCCGTCGTCGGTCCACGCGGCGATCGTGCGCTGCGCGATCCGCATCTGGTGGATCTCGTCGGCGCCGTCGGCGAACCGCGCCCATCGGGCGTGTTGGTACATGTGTGCCAGGGGTGTGTCCGTCGAGTAACCGAGCGCACCGTGCACCTGTATGGCCCGGTCGATGATCCGATTGAGGCTGTTGGCCACGAAGTGTTTGGCCATCGAGACCTCACTCTTGAAGTCCTCACCGGCATCGATCCTGCTGGCGGCGTGGAGCACCATGAGCTTGCTCTGGTACAGCTCCATCGTGGAGTCGGCGATCATCCACTGGACGCCCTGTTTCTCCGCGAGAAGCGAGCCGTGGCTGAATCGATCGAGGCTGCGGGCCACCATCATGTCGAGTGCGGTCTCGGCCTGAGCGATCCATCGCATGCAGTGGGCGAGCCGGGCCGGTCCGAGGCGATACTGGCCGAGGAGATGGCCCTGCGCCCGGCCACCGAGCATCTGGCTCTCGTGCACCCGAAGATCCTCGATCACGATCTCGGAGTGGCCGGTGCTGCCGTGCATCGTCTCGATCTGGCGGACCTCGGTCCAGCCGTCGCTCGGGATGTCGACGATGAATGCCGTGTTGGCGGCTTGGGGCTTCTCGGGATCGTCCTCGGTTCGGCAGACGAGGATCGCGAAACGAGCCCGGTGGGCGTTCGAGATGAACCACTTGTGTCCGTTGATCACCCACTCATCGCCGTCCTGGTATGCGGACGTGCGAATGAGGGTGGGATCGGAACCGGCCACCTCGGGCTCGGTCATCGCGAAACACGACGTACTGTTCCCCTCGCACAGCGGGCGGAGGTACGTCTCCTTCTGTGCTTCGGTGCCCCAGTGCAGAAGCGTGTGCATGTTCCCTTCGTCGGGAGCCTGGGCATTGAGCACCCACGGGCCGTAGTACGCCTTTGCCGCCTCGGCCTGCACCATTGCCATCTCGACGTGCCCGAGCCCCATGCCGCCCCATTCGGGTGGCATGTGCGGCAACCACAGCCCTTCGTCGAACGCCTGCTTCCGGAGGTCGACGATCGTGGCGATGTACCCGTCTCGGTCGTTCTCCTTCAGTTCCTCGATGTGTGGCTCCGCCGGCGCGACCACGTCTTCGATGAAACGACGTACCCGCAACCGAAGCTCCTCGGTCTCGGGCGGCAGGGTGAAGTCGATGGCCATGGGCGGACATTAGGACACGGGCTCGATTGGTCTCCGACTCGGCACGGATGCAGATGAGGGAACGCAGAGTGTGACGAGGGACCCTCTTCGCGTTACCGTCGGAGGTGGCGAGCACGCCAACCTGATGAGAGCGGGAGATCAGAAATGAAGCGTGTGCTCGCGGCAATGCTTGTTGTGGCGATGGTGGGAGCGGCGACTGCAGCCTCAGCTCAGCAACCGGACGAGGCCACGATCCACGTCGAAGGCTCGCTCACCGATCTCGACGCAAACGGCATCGACGACGCCCTCGATGTTGCGATCCTCGAGGGAGAGCCGAACGATCGGGTCGATGTGGTCGTCACGATGTCACCTGGCAAGGCGCAGGCCGACCTTCGCCGAGCGGTCGGTGACTTCCGATCGGGTCGGAGTTTCGAGCTGATCAACGGATTCGAGGCCACGATGGCTGTCGGCCAGATCCGCGGCCTCGCCCGATCGTCGTCCGTTCGACGCGTCGAGCCTGACAGCACCGTTTCGATCGCGCTCGAGGGTTCCACCGCCGAGTTCGGGGCCGACGTCGCCCGGTCGACCTACGCGGTCGACGGCACCGGGGTGAAGATCTGCATTTCCGACACGGGCATTGATCCGGCGCATGAGCAGCTCGACAACGGCAAGGTCGTCGGCTTCATCGACTACGTCGCAGGTCAGCCCGGTGCCTACGACGATCACGGCCACGGCACTCACGTCGCGAACATCGCAGCGGGCGATGGCATCGGGCCCTCGGCTGAGGCCGTCCGGCACGCGGGGGTTGCGCCAGGAGCATCGGTACTTGCAGCGAAAACCCTGGACAGTGTCGGAAACGGAGCGATCTCCGACATCGTCGCCTCGATCCAGTGGTGTGCCGATCAGGGCGCCGACGTGATCTCGCTGAGCCTCGGGATCGACGAGGGCGCCGACGGTGCCGATGCGATGAGTCAGGCCGTCGATGCAGTCACGAGCGACCACGACATCCCCGTGGCCGTGGCCGCCGGAAACAACGGAGACGGCGACGGGTCCGTTGCATCTCCTGGCTCCGCCGCCCAGGCGATCACCGTCGGCGCAGTGGCCGAGTCCGCGGGGAATCCCGGCGCGGTCGAGCGGTCGATGGGAATTCACCTCGCCGGATTCTCGGGACGTGGGCCCACCCTGGCGGGGCTGGTGAAGCCAGATGTCGTCGCTCCTGGCGTCACCGTTTCTGCCGCGCAGGCGAACGTCGCCGGTGGCTACAGGCTGTTCTCGGGGACATCGATGGCGACCCCATTCGTTGCGGGCACGATCGCGCTCGCTCTCGAACGCGACCCAGCGCTCTCGGCGGTTGGCGTGAAAACGCTGCTCACTTCGACCGCTCAGGATCGCGGCGTTCCTGGACATGACGACAACTGGGGGGCCGGCCTACTCGATGCGTGGGCGGTCGTCTCCGCGGCCGGATCGAGTCCGTATGTGCCCACCGTGTTCCCGCGCAACGAGA
>JBPCTR010000005.1:0-7269 GCA_051011575.1 Acidimicrobiales bacterium
GGAACCCGAAGGGTTCCCACTCACTGCTGGAGTTTGCGCAGCAAACTCCCAAGGAACCCGAAGGGTTCCCACTCACCGCTGGAGTTTGCGCAGCAAACTCCCAAGGAACCCGAAGGGTTCCCGCTCACACCTCGAGCTTGACGCTGGGACCCATTGTCGAGCTGATGCTGGCCCGTTTGAGGTAATGACCCTTCGCACTTGCGGGCTTGAGGCGCTGGAGCTCCTCGAGAACCGACTCGACGTTCTTCGACAGATCGTCGGTGCTGAAGCTCACCTTGCCGACGGGAACGTGCACGTTCGCGAACTTGTCGGTGCGGAACTCGACCTTGCCACCCTTGAAATCTTCGACCGCCTTGGCGACGTCGGGGGTCACCGTACCGGTCTTGGGGTTCGGCATGAGGCTTCGAGGACCGAGCACCCGACCGAGCTTGCCCACAAGGGGCATCATGTCGGGAGCAGCAATCGTGACGTCGAAGTCGAGCATTCCGCCTTCGACCTGTTCGGCCAGATCGTCGGCACCGACGAACTCGGCGCCGGCGTCGCGTGCGGCCTGCGCCTGTTCACCCTGGGCAAACACGGCCACCCGAACGGCCTTGCCGGTTCCGGCCGGAAGGGCCACGGTGCCGCGGATCATCTCTTCGGCTTTGCGAGGATCGACACCGAGACGGACCACGAGGTCGACGGTCTCGTCGACCTTGCGCTTCGGGAATCCCGTAACGAGCGTGACGGCTTCGTCAACCGAGTGGAGACGCTCACGGTCGTAGCTACGAGCGGCGTCTTTGTACTTTTTTCCAATCGCCATGATGGCTCCCTCGTTGTTGACCTCCCGACCGCTGAGGTGTGTCGGCCGGAGAGGTGTGGACCCGCAGCGGTTGCTGCGAGCGATCTTTATTCGACTTCGATCCCCATGGAGCGGGCGGTGCCCTCGACCTGGAGCTTGGCGGCGTCCATGTCGTTGGCGTTGAGATCGGGCATCTTCAGCTCTGCGATCTCTGCGACCTGCGCAGACGTAATCGATCCCGCAACTTCGCGACCCGGGTTCTCGGAAGCCTTGTCGAGGCCTGCAGCCTTGCGAATCAGGAAGGCGGTGGGTGGCGTCTTGGTGATGTAGGAGAACGAACGATCGTCGTAGATCGTGATCTCGACCGGCACGATCTGACCGCGCTTGTCCTCGGTTTTTGCGTTGTAGTCCTTGCAGAAGTCCATGATCGCCACACCGTGCGGACCGAGAGCGGTACCGACCGGAGGCGCCGGCGATGCTTGGCCAGCGGGAATCTGGATCTTCACGACTGCAGAAACTTGCTTCTTTGCCATTGCGGTTTCCTATGCGTACGGGTTCGGTATTCGAGTGTGAACGACCGACGGACCATTCTGCCGGTGGAAGAGAGCTGCAACAACGTGCGAGTGCAGCAGAGGTAGCCCGGTCGGCTTTGCCGTGCCGGGCGAAAAGGCGCTTGCGATCCGCAGGTCGGTCGAGGAGCGAAGCGACGGATCCGACCCCGCGGCGATGGTCAGCGGCGAGTCAGAGCCTCGCGACTTGGGAGAATTCGAGTTCGACGGGGGTTTCGCGGCCGAAGATGTTAACGAGCACCTTTACCTTGAGCTGGTCCTCGTTGATCTCAACGATCTCGCCCGAGAAGTCGGCGAATGGGCCTTCCTTGACCCGCACGGTCTCGCCCATTTCGTATTCGAGGCGCGCCTTGCTCCGCTTCGAGGGCGTGGCCGGGGCTCCCTCCTCTTTCACCTGGAGGAAGTTCTCGACCTCGCGGCGAATGAGTGGTGATGGCTTGCCGCCGGAGCCGACGAAGTTCACGACCGACGGAGTGTTGCGGATCACGTACCAGGCGTCGTCGTCGAGTTCGGCCCGAACCAGGAGGTACCCGGGGAACATCTTCTTCTGGACGACGACCTTCTTGCCGTTGCGGAACTCGACGACGTCCTCCATGGGGATGACGCTCTCGTAGATGCGCTCCTCCATGTTCATGGATTCGGTTCGGGCCGCCAGATTCTGCTGCGCCTTCTTCTCGTGGCCGCTCTGGGTGTGCACGACGTACCAGCGACCGGGGCGATCGAACGGACTCTCGATCTTGACCGGCGGCTCCTCTTCGAGGAGTTCGTCCTCGTCGGCAACGTCGGCCGAGAGGTCGACGTCTGCGAGTTCTGGGGCGACTTCTGCGGTCGACTCGGCGGCTTCTTCGGACGCAGCCTCGGCGATCTCTTCGGCCTCGGGCGCTGCGTGAGCACCCACGGGCAGATCACCGACCGGGAGATCGAGCGCGGACGCGTCGGCCTCGTCGTCGGTCGACGCATCGGCGGCGAGGTCGCCGACCGGCAGCAGATCGGCAGCGGATGGGTTTTCGTCGACGACCTCGATCGAGGCGTCGTCTTCTTCGTTGGTGTCGATGTCGCTCATGTCTCAAACAGCTTGAGGACTGACACGGAGAAGAGCCAATCCAGGAGTCCAATAAATACGGTCAGCACAATCACCGTGAAGAGCACGACCACCGAGTAGTTGATCACTTCGGTGCGTGTCGGCCAGGAGACCTTGCGGAGCTCGGAGCGGACTTCACGTGCGAACTGTGTGGGGCTGGTTCGCGCTTCGACCGGCGGAGCGTCGCGCTTGCGCTTACCCCCGCCGTCGCCATCATCGCCGCCCCGCTTGGTTACGCGCCCACCACTACCAGAACCACCACCACCGCCGGACGACTTGGCCTTGGTCGCGACGACCTGGCCGGCGTCGTTGACTTCCTGGCCCTGCTTCTTGAGCATGCGGCGTTGTTCTCGGTTCATGGGTTGCGACACGGTGCCTAACCTCTGACGGGTGCCATTGTGATGGTTTGGTCTTGCAGGGCGTGAGGGACTCGAACCCGCAACCCCCGGTTTTGGAGACCGGTGCTCTACCAATTGAGCTAACGCCCTAGTTGTTCTGTGAACGTAAAGACGTTACCAGCACTTGTGATGCTTCCCGCTTAGGCTCAACCCGTCGGGACTTCCGCCCGACATCCGCGGAAATCGCCACGGTCGCTCGGCAAGCTCCGCTCCCCTCGGTCCCCGTTCCTCAAGTGGAGTACGGGGTCAAAGTGCGCCCGAACAGCAAAGAGCCTGGCACTCTCGTGCCAGGCTCCTTTGAGTGATCAGTTGATGTGGTCCGTCAGGCGAGTGCCTCCTCGGCTTCCTTCACGAGTTCCTCGGGCACCGTGTCGGGGATCTCCAGATCCTTGCGACCTCGAGCAACCCACATCACTCCACCGCCGGTGAAGAGCAAGGTCGCACCGAGCCCACCGAGCAGGCCGGCAAGCGCCAGGCCCATCTGGAGGGTCGAGTGGGTCACCGTGCCGACCCCGAGCTCACCGACCAGACCGTGGACCGTGCCGGTCCAAGCCTGACCCCGAGCGGGGCCGTCGAGGGGATGGGTCCGATCGAAGTCGGTCCAGTACCTGCCATCGACAGGCACGTCATAGGTGCCAGCGGCGAAGAACTCGCCGTTGAAGTCAGTGCCCTCGGTGAGAGTCACGGTCTGCGTGCCGTGCAGCACGTGGTAGGCGACCGTGGCCATCTGGAACATGTACTCGCTCCCGGTGTTGACCAGGGGGTCATTCGGGTCCAGGTCTCCCTCCACCACGGGGTAGTTCCACTCTTCGGTGAGCAACTCCATGATGGCGTCGGCTTCCTCGGTGGTCCCCCGGTCGATGAGCTCTCCGCTCTCGTTGTACGAGAGGGTCACGTTCTGGGCCTCGCTGAACGCTTGCAATGAGTCGTATCCGTCGGATACTCGCATGTAAGCAACGAAGCCGGCGCCCGCAAAGATCATGCCGATCACCATGAGCGCAATTCCCAGCGTCCTCAGTCGATTCCTCATCTTCTGTTTCCTTTCTCTCCCAGGGACTCGGTTTGTGAATCCCTTCACGATCTATGTTCAGAATCGCTCGAAAGACAGGAGATCCCTAGGGACTTAGGTCACCAACATCTCGACAGTTCACGCCAGCGACGAGGGACTTCGGTCCCTGAACACCAAACGAGCTGAGCGCCTATGGTCGGCCCATGGCGTTCTTGGTGGCTGAGGATGGGTTGGGCCAGCTCATCGCAGCGCTGCAAGCAGACGGCCGAACGGTCATCGGACCTCAGGTCCGCGACGGCGTGATCACCCACGATGTGATCGACACCGCC
The DNA here is from genome assembly GCA_051011575.1 of Acidimicrobiales bacterium. Taxonomy (GTDB): domain Bacteria; phylum Actinomycetota; class Acidimicrobiia; order Acidimicrobiales; family SHLQ01; genus SHLQ01. The sequence goes on from JBPCTR010000005.1 coordinate 4,168, forward strand.
GACGACCTCCCGCGCGGGTGGACCGAGGAGCAGGACGGCGGGCGGTATCGACTCGAGAAGACTCAAACCAGCGAACGATTCGCGTACTCGAGTCCATCGACCTCGTGGAAACGATTCCTCTACCCGGAACGAACCCTGTTGGTTCGGGCGACGCGCACCGGTGGGAAGATCGCGGTCGACACACCCGAACCGGACGTGCCCTCGGTTGCGTTCTTCGGGATTCGATCATGCGATCTGGCAGCACTCGGAATCCTCGACCGGGTGTTCCTCGACCCCGGTGCAACCGATCCGACGTACGCCGCCCGCCGACCTGACGCGTTCATCGTCGCGGTCGGCTGCCACAACCCCGGAAACACCTGCTTCTGCGCCTCGATGGACACCGGCCCGTCCCCAACCTCGGGTTTCGATCTCGCGATCAGCGAGCTGTTCGACGGTGCTGATGTCAGGTATCTGATCGACGCGGGGAGCGACCGTGGGGCCGCGATTATTGCCTCGCTCTCGGTCCAGGAACCGACCGACGCCGACCGATCGCTGGCAGCAGTGCGCCACGAGCACGCCGTGGCGATGATGGGGCGCACGCTTCGCTCCGACGACGTGTCCCTGGCGGCGCTCGACGCCGACCACCCTCGTTGGGACGACGTCGCGGAACGCTGCCTCGCGTGTGGCAACTGCACGATGGTGTGCCCCACCTGTTTCTGCAGCACGACCGAAGAATCGACCGACCTCACCGGCACCGAGACCGAACGATGGCGAGTGTGGGATTCCTGCTTCAGCCTCGACTTCACCCACATGCACGGCGGCTCGGCCCGTACATCGACCAAGTCGCGCTATCGCCAGTGGCTGCTGCACAAGCTGGTCACCTGGCACGACCAGTTCGACTCCTCTGGCTGCGTCGGCTGCGGTCGGTGTATCACCTGGTGCCCGGTTGGAATCGATCTCACGGCCGAAATCGCCGCGCTCGCCGTACCCAAAGGATCCGAGGCCGACGGAGAGGGGGCGACATGAAGTCGATCCGCGAACTCCTGGACGAGCACCCGTTCTTCGCCGATCTCCCACCCGAAACCCTCGCGCTCATCGCCGGATGCGGCGTGAACGTGCACTTTCGCGAGGACGAACACATCATCTCCGAGAACGCACCAGCGGATCACTTCTGGGTTCTGCGAAGCGGTCGGGTCGCGATCGAGATCGACACCCCGAGGAAGGGCCTGCAGACGATCCAGACGATCGGCCCGGGCAATCTGCTCGGTGTGTCGTGGCTGATCCCGCCGCATCGATGGACTTTCGGCGCACGCGCGGTTGCACCGACGAGCGCGATCTCGATCGACGCGGCCTGCATGCGCGCGAAGTGTGAGGCCGATCACGACCTCGGGTACGAGATGATGAAGCGATTCGCAGGACTTGTCCGCGACCGCCTGCAGGCCACCCGCTTGCAGCTCACCGACCTCTACGGCAGCCATGCGAGTTGACGTCGCCGCGGAAAGCACCGCCCCGATGGTGCCGGTCATGTATGAGGTCGTGTCTCAACGACGGGATCTCGATGACACGATCACGCTCGAACTCGATCCGGTCGACGCCGCCCTCTCGGCGCCGACGATGGGCCGGTTCAACATGCTGTGGGCGTTCGGGATCGGCGAGGCGCCGATCTCGTTGGCAGGAGTCGCGAACGATCGGCTGGTACACACGATCCGCGCCGTCGGGTCGGTCACGAACGCGTTGTGTGCGCTGAAAGCCGGCGACCAGGTCGGCGTGCGCGGCCCGTATGGCACCGGCTGGGACCTCCAAAGCGCATCGGGGCGGGACGTGCTCGTCATCGCCGGTGGCCTCGGCCTCGCTCCTGTGCGTCCGATCATCACCGAGCTCTTTGCCGATAGGGAGAACTTCGGGCGGGCGGCTCTGTTGGTGGGGGCCAGATCACCGGATCAGCTCTTGTATCGGAGTGAGCTCGAAGTGTGGCGGGCGAGACTCGACATCGAGGTCGAGGTCACGGTCGACTCGGCCGACGCGACCTGGCGCGGCGATGTGGGCGTCGTCACCACGCTTCTCGATCGAGCACCATTCGATCCGGCGGCGACCCGAGCATTCGTCTGTGGCCCCGAGGTCATGATGCGATTCGCCGCCCGCGATATCGCCGAGGTGGGCGTGCCCCGCGACCAGATCTTCCTGTCTCTCGAACGAAACATGCACTGCGCAGTTGGCCACTGCGGGCACTGCCAGCTCGGCGCCGAATTCATCTGTAAAGACGGACCGGTTCTCCCATGGACGGTCGCCGAGCCCCTGCTTCGGGTACGGGAACGATGACCGTGCGAACCAAACCGACCCTTGCGGTCTGGAAGTTTGCGAGCTGCGACGGCTGCCAGCTCACACTGCTCGATTGTGAAGACGAGCTTCTCGCGGTCACCGAACAGCTTGAGATCGGGTACTTCCTCGAGGCATCGAGTGCGACGGTCGCCGGCCCCTACGACCTCTCGTTGGTCGAAGGCTCGATCACGACGCCCGAAGACGAGGAACGCATCCAGGAGGTGCGCCGACAATCCCGGTTCCTCGTCACCATCGGCGCATGTGCGACGGCCGGAGGCATTCAAGCGCTGCGCAACTTCACCGACGTCGAAGAGCTCATGCGGATCGTGTACGCAACACCGTCGTTCCTGTCGACGCTCGGCACGTCGACCGCCATCTCCGATCACGTTCCCGTCGACTTCGAACTCCGAGGATGCCCGATCGACCGCCGCCAACTTCTCGAGGTGATCAGCGCATACCTCGCCGGCCGCACCCCCGAGGTTCCATCGCACAGCGTGTGCGTCGAGTGCAAGCAGAAGGGGAACGTCTGCGTGATGGTTGCGCATGCCACGCCCTGCCTCGGTCCGGTCACCCACGCCGGCTGTGGAGCGCTGTGCCCGACGTTCCACCGCGGGTGTTATGGCTGCTTCGGCCCCGTCGACGATCCGAACACGGCCTCGATGGCGAGCTCCCTCGCAGGCCTGGGCGTCGCCGCGGCGGACATCGATCGGCTGTTCCACACCTTCAACAGTTGGGCCCCGCCCTATCGCGATCTGGCCGTGCCCGTCGACCCACCGACACGGAGGAGATCATGACCCATCGAGC
>JBPCTR010000006.1:0-14988 GCA_051011575.1 Acidimicrobiales bacterium
GGATGTTCGTGTCGTGGTACTCGCTCGGCATGCGGGCGCTCGAGTACCGGCCCGGCCACTTCCACGACAACTCCAACGACGAGGGCAGCTACAGCCAGAACGTCCACGAGGTCGGCCGTTGGATCGAGGAAGACGGCGGCTCCAACTTCTGGGGCGTGCACGTCGATCGGATGGAGATCGAGGGCGACGACACCCAGGTGATACTGGCGTCGGACCGCAACAACGGTCTGTACATCTTCACCTTCTCCTGCGAGAACCCGGATGGAGTGCTCTATTGCGATACCCCCTGAGCCCCATGTCGCGCTGACGCGAGGATCAGGGCCGGGGCCCCGGACGGATCAGCCGCCCGGGGCCCCGGCGCGTCACTCGTGCTTCGGTTTCGACGCCGGACTGACGTCGCTCAGCCGGCAAGTGCCTGCGCCGAGGCCCACACGTCCGGTTCGAGCTCGACCGATGTTGGCTCGTCCCGCCCGGCACCAGGGAGCCGGGCTCCGGGCTGCGCGGCGACTGCGGCGGCGAGAGCATCGACCCGATCGTGGAAGGCACCGCCCCCGAACGCAGCCGGGTCGATGACGAGGTAGAACTGACCGATGTCGTGGTGAGCGCCCTCCGGCGCCTTGAGCGGCGGGATGTCGGTGCTCGCGAGCGAGCCCGTGAGCGCAGAAGCCAGCACTTCGACCATCAGGCCGAGGCCATACCCCTTGTAGCCGCCCGCCGACAGCATCGAGCCTTCGAGCGCGGCCTCTGCGTCGGTCGTGGGGTTGCCGTCGGCATCAACCGCCCACCCGAGCGGGATCGGTTCACCCGCGGCCGCGGCCATCGTGATCTTGCCGAGGGCCACCGCGCTCGTGCTGTAGTCGAATTGGAAGGCTACGCCTCCGCCACGAGCTGGAACGGCCATCGCCATCGGATTCGTGCCGAGTAGCCGCTCGCTTCCGCCGGGAGGGGCCACGCGTGCCGTCGAGTTCGTGGCGCCGATGGCAAGGAACCCGACCTCGGCGAATTGTTCAGTGAAGTATCCGAGCGACGTGCACGTATGGCTGTGTTCGATCGACAGCGCACACGTTCCGTTGGCGCGGGCAGCCGCGACGGCGGTGTCGAAGCCGGCAGCGAACGCCCACTGCGCGAAGCCGAACTTTGCATCGACCCGGACCGCGCCGGGATGGTCGTGGTGAACCGCCGGGTCGACGTTGCCGAGCACCCGACCCGTCTCAAGCTGTCTGCAGTAACTCTCGAGGTAGTAGAGGCCGCAGATCCGGTTGCCGTTCGCCTCTGCGGTGCGCACGGCGCGAGCCACCGACGCGGCCACGGGCGGGGCAGCGCCGTGGGACTCCAGCGCAGCTACGGTCACGGCCTCGATGTCGTCGAGTGTGATGGTTTCCATGTGGCGGCCTCCCCGGGTTTCGGGGTCCGACACTAGCGACGCAGCAAGCTCGGCGATCAGGCCGGAGCCGGGAATGCTTCGAAGATGTAGTCGAACTGGAGCCGCAGGCCGCCGCGATCAGCGTCAGAAGAAGCATGATCGCGAGCGGCCTGACAACCCGTCGCCGACTGAAGTTCCGCATCCGGGTCATTCCCCGACTTCGAACTGGGACCAGTTAAGCAGATGATTGCAATTGCAAGGAGTCGCCCTCGTGCAATCAGCCGAGACGGGAGCGGAGCTCACCGAGATCTGCGCAGCCGGTCTGGTGCATAACGTTGACCAGCCCATCGGCGAGGATGTCGAACGCATGCCCCGGACCGTCCGATCCGAGTGCACCGAGACCGAACATGAAGGCCCTGCCACAGAACACGAAGCTGGCGCCGAGAGCGATCGCGCGGGCGACGTCGGTGCCCGAGCGCACCCCGCTGTCGAACAGAACGGGAACGTCGTGCCCAACCGCGTCCACGATCGGGCCGAGCGCACTGACGGACGCCGGCGCTGCTTCGAGTTGGCGTCCGCCGTGGTTCGACACCTGGACGGCATCGGCGCCGGTGGCGACGCAGCGGCGGGCGTCGTCGGTGTCGAGGATTCCCTTCACGACGAGCGGTCCTTTCCAGAGTTCGCGCACCTCAGCGAGGTACTCGAAGGAGAAGGTGCCACCCAGATTTGCGCCGACGAAGCCGGACGCATCGCGTAGCGATTCGGAATCGATGTACTTCTCGAGCGTCCGAAAGCGCGGCAGGCCGTGTTGCAAGACGCCTCGCGCCCACGCCGGGTGTGTGGCAGCCTGCCAGACGAGCGAGGGCCCGATCACGGGCGGCACTCGAATCCCCGCCTTGCGCTGGCGCTCGCGACGACCCGGGAAGGGAACGTCTGCGGTGACCACGAGCGTGGTGAAGCCGGACGCGGCGACCCGCTCGAGAATGTCGGCGCGCAGCTCGGGATCGCGCGGGGGATACAACTGAAACCACCCCATCCCGTCCGCGTTCGGGCCGGCGACCTCGGGCTTCTCGGTTCCCACCGTGCTGAGCACGTAGGGGATCCGACGCTCCGCGGCAGCATGCGCGAGGGCGGCATCGGCGCCGGGCCACATCAGTGCGGTCATGCCGATCGGTGCGATACCGATCGGCGCCGAATACGTCACGCCGAACAGATCGGTGGTGATGACGGGGTCGAGCTTTCCCTTCAACAGCTGGGGGACCAGCTCGACATCGGCGAGGGCACGTTCGTTGCGGTGCATCGATGCCTCGTTGCCGGTTGCGCTGGCCAGATACTCCCACGCGAAGTGTGGCAATCGACGCGAGGCGCGCGCCTCGAGGTCTGATATCGCTGGGTAGTCGTCCATGAGCGCCACGGCGTTGAGCATCGCACAGCCCGCCCCCTGGGTGCATCTCACGAGCGGGCAATCAGTCGTTGAGTCGTTGCTGTTCGATCCAGGGCGTATTGGGCAGGCCGTTCCGGTCGATGTGCTCGACGAGATCGGCCAGGCACCACGGGTAGAACGGAGCGGGAGAGTTGCGGAGCTCCGCAGGGGTGAGCCATTCGATGCTCACGATTGCCTTCTCCTCGAGTTCGGACCGATGCGTGGGTTCCGGATGGAAGTCGGCGTCGACGATCACGTGAAAGAACTGCTCGGTCTGACGGATCAGGCGGCCGTCGAAAGGGAACTCACCGATTCGTTCGAGCACGACCGGACCAAGGTCGTGCACCCGGAGTCCGACCTCTTCCCACAACTCACGCCGCGTTGCGCCGGCGGCGTCTTCGCCGGTGTCAACTCCACCTCCAGGTGTCCAGAGGAAGCCGCCGCGATCGGTGTCGGCCGGATCGACGCCGCGGATCATGAGCACCCGGAGATCGGGATCGATGACGATGGCGCGGCCGGCCCGCCGCTCGTGGAACCCCTCGGGGCTCAGCGACCGCTCGCCATGTATTCCTGGAGTTTGGTCCACTGTTCCTCGAGCTCGTTCAGCCGCCATTTGACGACGTCGCCGATGCTGATGATGCCGGACAAGGTGCCTTCCTTGTCGACGACCGGCATGTGCCGAAAGTGGTGCTCGGTCATCTGCGACATCACCGAGGTGACGACGTCGTCGGGCGTGCATGTGATCACAGAGGAGGTCATCAGCTCGCGCACCGATCGATCGAGTGTGCCGGGGTCGTCACAGAGGCGTCGGACGACGTCTCGCTCCGAGATGATGCCGTCGATCCGGTTTCCGTCGCTGCTCACGACCAGCGCCCCAAAGTTGTGCTCACGTAGCAGCTGCAAGGCATCGCTGATCGTGCGGTCAGGGTCGATCGTCACGACGTCCTGGCCCTTCTCGCTGACGATTGAAGAGATCAACATCGTTCGACTCCTGACCTGCTCGGTGTTCTGCGCTCCGTTCGGCGAACCTCCGATCGGAGCTGGACTCTTTCTCCAAGAATAGATCCAATGGGCCGATCGGTGCTCGGGCTGACGATGGACTTCTAGGCTCGGACAGATGATCTCGCCCAGCGCCGCAGAAATGCTCGCCAACGACTCGGCTACGCCACACCTCGGAATCGAACTGGTGGAGGCAACGCCGACGGCCGCGGTCGCCCGGCTGACGGTCACGGCAGACATGACGAACGGCCTCGACGTCTGCCACGGCGGCATCGTCTTCGCACTTGCCGATACGGCGCTCGCCTTTGCGGCCAACGCCGAATCGCCGGGGGCGCTCACGACGAGTGCAAGCGTGGAGTTCATGCGTCCGGCGAGGGTCGGCGATGTCCTCACGGCGACCGCGGTGCCGATCGGCGGTGCCGGGCGAACCGCGTTGTACGAGGTCGGTGTGGTCGGGAAGAGCGACGAGTTGGTCGCATCGATCAGGGGCTCGATCAGACGCATCTGACGGGTGGCAGATCGCAGGTCGGCCGATCACCTACGTTGTGCGAATGGACCTGCGCCGCGGTATCGAGATGGTTGCGATTCCCGGGCCGTCGATCGTGCCCGAACGCGTACGGGTGGCGATGGCACGAGCCATGCCGAACATCTACGCCGGGCCGCTCCTGGAACTGTCCGACCGGGTCTTGGAGCGCCTCCCGGCGTTGGTGCGAACCAGCGGCCGCAGCTTCATCGTCACCTCCAACGGACACGGTGCCTGGCAGATGGCAGTGTCGAACACGCTGTCGCCGGGCGACAAGGTGCTGGCCCTCGAGTCGGGCCGTTTCGCCGTGATCTGGGCGGAGTTCGCTGAAATGGCAGGCGTCGAGGCCGAGGTGTTGCCGGGTGACTTCTTCACACCGGTCGATCCAGCCGCGCTCGAGGCAAGACTCCGTGCCGACGTGAAACACGAGATAAACGCGATCCTCCTGTCGCACACCGACACGAGCAGTTCGGTTCGCAACGACATTCCGGCGATTCGAGCGGCGATCGACGCGGCCGGGCATCCGGCGCTTCTCATGGTCGACTGCATCGCCTCCCTCGCGTGTGATCCGTACGAGATGGACGAGTGGGGAGTCGATCTCACCGTGTCGGCATCCCAGAAGGGGCTGATGTGTCCTCCTGGCCTCGGGTTCGTGTGGGCGGGCGAACGGGCGCTGGCTGCGTTCGACCGGATCGGGAACCGGGTCGGTTATGTCGACTGGGCTCGGCGCCTTGAGCCTCGGGGTTTCTACGACACCTATGCCGGCACTCCACCGGTCGCCCATCTCCATGCGCTCGACGAAGCACTCACCATGATCGATGAGGAGGGTGGTCTCGACGCGGTCTGGGCCCGTCACGCGGCGCTCGCCGCCGGGGTCCGTGCGGCGGTCACCGCGTGGGCGACGCCGGGTGGTCTGTCGCTCAACATCGAGAGCGTCGAGCATCGGTCGAATGCGGTCACGACGGTCCGTACCGGCGAGATCGATTCGCTGGAGCTGATGCAGCGATGTGTGGAGCGGTCGGGCGTGACTCTTGGGATCGGCATGATGGTTGCGCCGGATCGCTCGTTCCGGATCGGACACATGGGTCACCTGAATCCACCGATGATTCTCGGCACGCTCGGCACGATCGAGGCGACGCTCGTGTCGATGGGTGCAGCGATCGGCGGGTCGGGCGTCGCCGCGGCGGCAGAGACGATCGGCAAAGCCTTGGCCTCATGACCGGGGCGATCTGAGGTGGCGGTCGACGTCGACATCGGGCCAAGAGCCGACGACGCCTACCGCATCGTCGTCTGGACGGTCGGTGCCGCCTTCGACCGAAAGTACCCGAAGCTCGAAGCGCTCGACGCGAACGTGATCGTGGCACCTCGCAGTGCGAACGAGTCGCGGCTGCTCCGAGCGAATCGGACCACACACACGTCGATGGTCTGGGTTGGCCGCCATGTTCAGCGCGGTCTCGGTGCGCTCGCTTTCGGAGACTCGCGGATCAAACTCGACGGTCGACGATGGGATCAGAGGCTCGAATGGGTCGCGCCAACGAGGGTCAGTGGTGCCGTCAACCACAATCTGCTTGCGATCTGGGCGCTCAACGAGCGAGCGCGGGTGACGTTTCGCACCAACCCACAACGAGCCCAGGCGATCGAGATGATGCGGCTCTACCGATCGCTGCTCACCACCACGACGGTCGTGGCGGGCAACTTCGACGACAATCCTGTTTTCCATCGCAATGATCCCAACTGGGACTTTCTGGAATTCGTGGCTCGAGCCGAGACCGCTGGCCTCCGCAGCGCGTATCACGCGTACACAGAACTCGAGCACGGCGATCCACGAGAGCAGCCCACCAGATTTCGCCCCGACCCTGGTCACCCGCATGTGGGCCATCACGTCGACTACTGCTTCGTGCCCACCGAGTGGCTGCCGGCCCTGCGCTCGGTCCGCGTTGGCGAGCAATCGGTGTGGGCGCCGACCGTGCGCGGGGAGGTCCACGTCCCGCTCGTGGTCGACTTCGATCTGTCTGAGGTCCGGTCGTTCACCGTGGCCCGACGCCAGGCACGATGAGGAATGGGCGCAGCGAGCACGGGGTTCTGAGGCCGTGACCGACCCGATCGCGCGACCGATTCGCAGCCTGATGGATTCACTCGCGACCGCTCCGATCGGCGACGAGGCTCAGCGGAGGCAACTGGCCGTTCTGGCGGTCGGCCTGGTGCTTGCCATGAGTACGTGGTTCTCGACCGCGGCCGTTCTCACGGAACTCAAAGCCGCGTGGGCGCTCGACCGAAATGCCGGCGCCTGGCTCACGATCGCGGTGCAGATCGGTTTCGTCCTCGGGGCCGTCACGTCCGCCGTCACCAATCTGGCCGACCGGCTTCCGCCCACTCGGCTGGTATTCCTTGGCGCGCTCGGCGCTGCGGCAGCGAACGCTTTGGTGGCGACCGCCGGAGGCTTTGCGGCGGCCCTTGTTCTCCGCCTTGTCACCGGTGCGTTTCTGGCCCTCGTGTACCCACCAGCGCTCAAGGCGATGTCGTCGTGGTATCGCTCGGGTCGGGGGTTCGCACTCGGCGTGATGATCGGCGCGCTCACGCTGGGGTCGGCCCTGCCACACCTCATAAATGCGCTCGGCGGTTTTGATTGGCAGTTCACGCTTCTCGCCGCGTCCCTTCTGACCGCCATTGGAGGTCTGATCGTCGAGCGCTTGGGAAGGGAGGGTCCCTTCGCCACTGGGCGGGCGGTCTTCGACCCCAAACAGATCGGCCGGATCGTGCGCGATCGCGGCTTCCGGCTTGCGAGCCTCGGCTATTTCGGGCACATGTGGGAGCTGTATGCGATGTGGGCGTGGATCGCTGCCTTCTATGCCGACGCCTTCTCGAGCGGATCGATGGCCAGCCTGACCGCGTTCTTCGTGATCGGCTCCGGGGCGGCCGGTTCGGTCTATGCGGGTCTGATCAGCGACAAGCGCAGCCGGTCGGAGGCCGCGGCACTGGCGATGCGATGGTCGGCTTCGGTCGCGCTCATCATGGGATTCCTCCTTGACGCACCGACGCCGATCGTCGTGGGTGTGGGCCTGGTCTGGGGATTCTGGGTCGTCGCCGACAGCGCCCAGTTCTCCACGATCGTGACCGAGGTGACCGACGCGCGATACGTCGGTACGGCGCTCACGCTTCAGCTCGCAGTCGGGTTTGTGCTCACCGTCTTCACGATCTTTCTCGTCCCGCTTATTCGAGATGCGCACGGTTGGGGCTGGGCCTTTCTCCTGCTCGCTCCCGGACCCATCCTGGGCGCCTGGGCGATGCGATCGCTGCGGATAGGACCTCGACGAACCGAGACCGCAAACGCCGAGCCTGTCTACGTGAGCCCTTTTTTCTGACCCCTGGCCACGCGCCACATCACGAGTGCGATCGCTTTCCATCACGATCGATTGCTGTACTCGCCGCCTGCGGTGCCGATGGGTATCGATCCCAACCCACGGAAGGGGCTCGAGATGAGGCGGTATCTCACGGCGGCGCTGATGGCCAGCATCGCCCTCACAGCATCGATGGCAATGGCGGCAACACTCGGTGGATTATCCTCCACCGGACTTGGCGCAGACGACTCGGTGATCCTGAGTTGCGACACCGACGGCGTGACGTCGTCGTACACGGTCGCCTATGACGCGACGGACGCTCGGGACGAGGTGACCGCAGTCTTGGTCGGCTCGGTCGCCGCACCGTGCGCCGGTCAGACACTCACGGTGACGCTCACCGACAACACCGATGCAGTGCTCGACACCGCGTCGGTCGTTGCGGTTTCGGGCGCCAATACCGTCGCAACCGGAACACCTCCGGCGGCCGAAGACGTGTCGAACGTACACATCGTCATCACCGGCTGATCGACGAAGACTCAACAATCGAGGTGGTGGCTCGACGTGACGGCTCCCCGGCGAACGGCGCTCGGCATTTTCGCACTTGCGATGTCGTCGAGCGCCCTGGTCGCCCATGCGGTCGGACTCGGCGGCATGAGTCCCGGAACCTTCGGGTCCGGGGGTGCCTCTGTTGTTGTGTGCGACGCCGACGGACTGACGGTGAGCCACGTCGATTCGGCGTCGCGCGTCACCGATGTCGTCATCTCGGCGATCGACCTCGCATGTGAAGGTGGCGATCTGTCTCTGACGGTCACCGACACCGGGACTGCGGTCGCCACCGGCGGCCCGGTGACGATTGGCCCGTCGACGACCTCGATCACACTCGCGATCACGCCGTCAGCCGACGCCACCGCGACCCTCGACCATCACATCACGATCGTCGGACCATGAGACCGGCGCTGACCGCTCGGACGTTGGTGATGACGCTCGCTCTCGGTATCGCTCTCGGCGCTCTCCTCGTGATCGTCGTGTCGGGCGCCCAGGCGGTGATGTTGCTCGTCGACGCCGACGCCCTCACCAGCTATCAGGTCGGTGACCCATCGTGAAACGCGGTGGCGTTCGCGTGGTCGCCGCCGCCGCGGTTGTGCTCGCCGTCTTCATCGTCGGGCGCATGATCGGCGCCACGATCGTGGTGGGTCAGAGCATGGAGCCCACGCTGTACCCCGGCGACCTGGTACTCGTGAGGGAGTCGGCCCCCTACGCCGTGGGCGACGTGATCGTGTACCGCGTGCCCGAGGGGCATGTCGGCGCCGGGCGAAGGATCGTGCATCGAATCCAGGACGGCTCGGCCGAGGACGGATTTGTCACGAGAGGCGACAATCGCACGATCGATGACAGTTGGCGCCCGGGCATCGAAGACATCGAAGGTGAGCTGTGGCATGTGTTGCCGCTGGCGGGGCGGGTGCTGATGATCATGCGATCGCCGTTCCTGCTCGGTCTGCTCGTGGCTGCGATCGTGTTTCGTGCGACCTTGCATGTGCTCGATGACGGCGTGAAGGGATTCGGCCGTCTTGTCGGCGATCCTGCTCTGGCGACGATCGAGGTGCCTGACCGGCGCGCGACACCGCCGCCAGGGCTGATGGTTCACAGCCTGCCTCTCGATCCGGCGCTACAGAGGCTGAATCGATCTCAATCGCCCGAGATGATCGCCTTCGCGGCGAGAAAGCCCGAGTTGAAAGCGCCCTCCACCTTTGGCCCGGCGAACGCGTCACCGGCAAGCAGGTGGGTTCCGGTCTTGCCCACCGACACATACGGGTCGGGCCACGGCCGTCGGGGGCCGGCGAAGCGCCACTTCTTCAACTCGGCGGCAATCACGCTTGAGTTCCCGAGGAAGCCAGCGCCCTCTCCCAGAAGGTCGTCGAGGACGATGTCCGGTTCGTCGTCGTAACGAGCTTCGCTCGTCGCACCGTTCACGTGCATCGTCAGCGCGGGAATCGGGCTCACGCCCTTCATCTGGTTGTCGGCCACGAATGTGAACAAGTCGTCCTCGGTCTGCTGGATGGCCCCGGGCTCGGGCAGCGCCGACGGTCCGTCGAGGACAGCCAGAACGGCAAGGGTCGGTTTGTAGACGATCTCGCGAAGTCCGTCGTGGACCGCGATTCCGGCTTCGTCGAGAAGTTCCAACGTTTGGGGTACCGGAGCAGTCGAGATGATCGCCGACGCGACCGATGATCGCTTGGCGTCGGTCTGAACCCGCCAGCCCTCACCGACCGGTCGCAGCGAACCCACTCGTTCCCCGGTCGAGATCTGCGCACCGTGCTCGATCGCATCGGCGGCGACATATTTGGCGAGCGCCGTCATGCCCTGCGGGCAGAAATAGCGCGGGTACCCGTCCTCCTCGCCGAAACCGTGACACCAGACATCGACCACGCCATCGGCGATCGCGTCGTCGACGGTCTGCCGGAATGCGTCGCCTCGCACGGTGAAGAACTGCGCGCCGTGGTCGAGGACGGCGTCGTCGATGCGTCGAGTGGCGAGGCGTCCGCCGACGCTTCGACCCTTGTCGATCACCTCGACCTCGACCCCTGAACGCGCAAGTTCCCGAGTGGCGACGAGGCCGCTGAGCCCGGCGCCGATCACAACCACCTTCACAGAATCTCTCCGGTGAAACTGTTGGTGATGAACCACTCGTAGTCGGATCGTCGGACGCGCTCGACCCACATTCGTTGGACGCGTGCCATTCGTTTCAGGGTCGGTAGGTCGCGCTTCATGCGGGTGTAGCCGCGCTCGACCTCCGCAACCGTGATCGGATCGTCGAGAACGTCGTTGAATGCCTCGAGCGCCGGTTCGACCCAATGGCCCAGATCGATTCGGTGGAGGTAGACCGCGGTCTGTGAGAGCGTGCCTCGCACCGTGCGATAGATGTCGCCGGTTCGACGGGTGATCCGGAGCGCAGCCGGCCGCAAGAGGGCCGGGAGCGCGTCGAGGTAGTTGCCGACGTCGTAGAACGGGCCGTCGTCGGCGGTCCACAGGAGTTGTGGTGTCGTGTCGAGTAGCACGAGTTCGTTGTCGATCCACCCGAAGTTGCTCACCTGCGCATCGACCGAGCGCCCGAGAGCGGGTGTGTCTCTCACGACCGCGGTGACCAGCTCGCGCACCGCGGTGATGACGGGATGATCGGCGGCGGGGGTGGACCTCGCCAGAATGTTTTCGACCAGCTGATCGGCGGGGATGATCGGCTGGACGTGATAGGCCACCGAGCTGCCGTCGGCTCGATCGACGCGCCGCAGGTCGGTGGAGAGCACATTCACCCCAGCAGCCTGGAGCGATGCGTGGTAGGCGCGGGTGCGTTCGTGGTCCGACACGACCGCGGCTCGGTCGGTGGGCGTCTGCCGTTTGCAGACGACGGCGGGATGCTCCGATGGCCAGGCAACGGCCACACCGAGTTCGCCGAAACCGAGCACTCGTAGTTCTTTGGTCGATCGGCGGCGAATCCCTCTGCTGATCGCGGCTTCCGCCGCCTCGAGCGCGTCGTCGGAGAGTGAAGGTGAGTTGGTCGGCATGCGCCTACAGCGAGCGGAGCCAGTGCGACTCGTTGAACGAGGTCATCGAGCGGCGGCCGGTTCGACTGGCCCGGACCCGCGTGACCGAGGTGTATGCGGCGTCGTAATAGGTGGACGGATCGGTGATGAGGATCTCGGAGAGGTATCGGGAGATCACGCCGCCATGACAGACGACGGCTGCCGTGCTGCCCGCGTTCTGCTCGATGATCCATTCGAGCGACCCGATCACTCGTTCGCTGAAGTGAGGGCCGGTGACGGTGTCGAGAAGCTGCTGCAATGCGGCCGCGCTGATTGGCGGTGCTTCCTCGCCGGGAACGTACGACGTGTGTCCGAGGTCGAACTCGGCAACGCCGTCGACCACGATCGGTTCCAGACCGGTCATGTCCGCGAGCGGCGCGGCGGTCTCGAGTGCCCGGAGCTGAGGGCTCACGTACAGCGAGTCGATCGACTCGCGTTGGAGGTACTCCGCCATCGCCTTTGCCTGGAGATGACCGAGCTCGGTGAGGGCGGGATCGGCACCGCTCGGGTCGTGATCGATCCTCTCGGGTCGACCGTGACGGATGAGTATCAGTTCCACTCCGACCGAGCGTACTCTTGGCTCGACATGAGGCCGACCAGCTGCGAGATCGATCTTGGCGCCATCGCGCACAACGTCGGAGTGCTCACCAAGGTCGCATCGCCGGCTGCACTGTGCGCTGTGGTGAAAGCCGACGGCTACGGCCATGGTGCGGCTCCAGTGGCTCGTACCGCACTCGACGCCGGCGCTTCATCGCTCGCGGTGGCGCTCGTCGAGGAGGGCATCGAGCTGCGGGGAGCGTCGATCGATGCGGAGATCCTGCTGCTGTCAGAACCGCCTGTGGATGGCATGACCGACGTGGTTCGTCATCACCTTGTGCCGTCGCTGTACACCCCGGCCGGAGTGGAGGCACTCGCCGGCGCGGCTGCCGGATCCGGTCGGGTCGTCGAGGTGGAGGTGTGTGTCGATACGGGGATGCGGCGGGTCGGCGCGAGTCCGACAGAGCTGCCGCGACTCGTCGATCTCATCGCTGCGGACCCGGCACTCCGCCTCCGCGGGGTGTGGTCGCACTGCCCGGTTGCCGATGAACCCGGCAATCCCTTCACCGAAGAGCAGATCATGTCTCTCGACGCGCTGGTCTCGACCCTCGAGATCGAGCATCGCCACCTCGGCAACACGGCCTTCACCATCGATCACGCCACCGGTGGGCACGACCTCGTGCGAGTCGGAATTGGGATATACGGAATCGATCCCTCTCCCGCGCTGGCCGGTCGTTACGACCTCAGGCCCGCATTGTCGCTTCACTCGGCGGTCTCGTTCATAAAACCGCTCCAGGCAGGCGACGGTGTTGGCTATGGGCACCGATGGCACGCATCCGAACCCACGACGATCGCGACCGTGCCCGTCGGTTACGCCGACGGCGTGCGCCGCGACCTCGGACTGCGGGGCGGCGAGGTTCTGATCCGGGGTCGACGCCACCCGATCGTCGGCGTGGTGACCATGGACCAGCTCATGGTCGACGTAGGTGATCACTCGGTCATGGTCGGCGACGACGTCGTCCTGATCGGAGAGCAAGGGCAGGAGAAGATCACTGCCAATGAGATCGCCGAACTGCTCGACACGATCGGATACGAGATCGTGTGTGCGATCGGCAAACGCGTGCCGCGCCATCACCGTTCCGCCTGACGATGGCCCGGGTACTTCTCCTCGAACCGTACGGATCGGACTCGCACCGCACGTGGGTCGAGGGTGTTTCGGCCTCGTCGCACCACGACGTTCGATCGGTCGTGATGGCCGCCGAGACGTGGAGATGGCGGCTCCGCGCCGGCGCGATCGAACTCGCCGAACTGGCGCTCGCGTCGGTCGCCGACGGGTGGCAGCCCGACGTTCTGCTCGTGTCCTCGATGGTGAATGCAGCAGCACTTCGTGGCCAGCTCGCCCGGACGATCGGCGCCGTCCCGATGGTGCTGTACATGCACGAGTCGCAGTTCGCGTTCCCCGACCACGACGTCACCGGCGCGCCTCGCGAATCGAGTGAGGAGTTCGCAGCTGTGAACACTGCCTCGATGGCCGCCGCCGATCAGATCGTCTTCAACTCGGAGCATCACCTATCGGAGGCGCTCGACGGGTTCAAACGCCTGTTCGTCGGGAGGTCGTCGGCCGCACCTGATCTCTCCGATCGACTCCACGTCGTTCCGGTGGGGGTGCCGCTCGAACCCCTGCGCCGGCGCGAGCGGGTGGTGGGCGAGCGGCCTCTCGTGCTCTGGAATCATCGTTGGGATCACGACAAGGACCCGCAGCGCTTTTTCCGAGCGCTCGAGTCGGTCGACGACCTCGACTGGGGACTCGCGGTTGTCGGAAGGAACGAACGCGCCGATCCTCAGGAGTTCGGGTTTGCCCGCGACAGGTTCGCCGACCGCATCGAGGTGTGGGGGTTCCTCGATCGATCCGACTACGTCGACCTGCTCGGTCGCGCCGACATCGCAGTGAGCACGGCCCGTCACGAGTACTTCGGTGTTGCCATGGTCGAGGCGATGGCGGCCGGCGCGATTCCTGTCCTGCCCAACCGGCTCAGCTACCCCGAACTGGTGCCGAGCGAGTGGCACGCCGACGTGTTGTACGACAACGGGTCACTGTCTACCCGGCTCAGATTCGTGCTCGATGATGTGGTGTATGCCCGCGATCGCATCGCCGGCCTGGCCGAGGCGGTGTGCGCTCACTTCGACGTCGACGTGGTAACCCCACGGTTGGACGATGTGCTGTCGTCGGTGCTCTCTTGCCGCTAGCGGTTACCGAGGAAACGACTCGGTTCGACGAATACGGCAGTTCGGCGTTCCTCGGCCATGACGCGGTCGTACTCGTCCCAGTCATCGTGCGAACCGCCAGCGTCCCGGAAGACCTGGCGAAGCAGCTCGGGGATGGCATCCGCGTCGACGCCGCTCATGGGATGGTGGGGCCCACATGCCTCGGTCCTGCCATCGACGGCGATCCACTCCCACCCGACGCGCCAGGTGACCGTCGCGTTCGGGTTGGCTGCGAGCAGGCGCAGCTTGTGTGACGACCCCCGCACGACAAGCCCGACGACCTCGCGACCATCGATCGGATGGGTCGTAACACCCGCGTTCACGAGCGACGTGTGGGCGGTGCCGTCGGACCTTGCGATCGACACGATCGCCAACCCCGCATCGCCTGCCGCCAGCTGTCTCACCCGTTGGATCGTCATGGTTTGCACCCTACGTGGTCGTCTCGAAGCGATGCCATGGACCATGCTGCTCTGACCCCTTCTCCGAAAAAGGGGTCAGACCCCATCCGCCGAAATGGGGTCAGACCCCGGCGGGCTGGGAGAGTGGGGGCATGGACGCTTCGTCTCCATTCGAGTGGATGCAGATCGGGCACTGGAGCGACGCGGACGCCCGAACCGGTTGCACCGTGGTGCGGTTCGACGGTCCGGTGGTCGCGTCGGGCGAGATTCGTGGCGGCGCCCCGGCCACACGGGAGTTCGGCCTCCTCGACCCCGTGCGCACGGTGGAATCACTTGACGCCATCGTGCTGTCGGGCGGTTCGGCGTTCGGCCTGGCCGCCGCCGATGGCGTCGTGCAACTGCTCGAGGACGAGGGTCACGGCTTTCCGACCGCTCACGGAAACGTACCGATCGTGGTGGGGATGTCGCTCTACGACCTGGGTGTCGGCGACCCAACCGTCCGCCCCGGCCCCGCCGAAGGCCGCCTCGCTGCCCAACGGGGTCTGACCCCTTCTGGCACAAAGG
>JBPCTR010000007.1:0-3251 GCA_051011575.1 Acidimicrobiales bacterium
TCGCCTTCGCCGAGCGGTTCGGCATCATCAACGTGAATCGCTTCTTCGCGGCACACTCCGATCATCCTCAGATCGCACTGGTGATCAAGGAGCCCGACCAGGAGGGCAACATCGGCGGTGCGTGGCACACCGATCACAGCTACGACGTCGAGCCCGCCCTCGGCTCGATTCTGGTGGCTCGCGAACTCCCCGCATCCGGTGGTGACACCAAGTTCGCCTCGATGGCCGCGGCGTGGGAAAGCCTCGACGATGCGACCAAGGAGGAGATCGCCGATCTCGACGCCATCCACTCCTCTCACCATGTCTTCGGCTCGACCGCGTACACCCGAGGCGCCGGCGATGACTATGAGGGGCGCTTCGGTGCCACCGACGTGGCCGACTCGATGGACGACGTGATCCACCCGGTGGTGATCGTTCATCCGCTCAGCGGAAAGCCAACGTTGTACGTAAACCCCGGCTTCACCATCGGTGTGGTGGGTATGGACGAGGAAAAAGGTCGAGCCTTGCTGCAGCGACTCTTTGCGCATGCCGCACAGCCGCAACATGTGACCCGTTTCGAGTGGAAGTCGGGCTCGATCGCCTTTTGGGATAACCGGGCGATGTGGCACAACGCCATGAACGACTACCCGGGTCAACGCCGAGCCATGCATCGCATCACGATCGACGGCTGCCCCCTCGAACGCGCCTGAATCCAGCGCGCCGGGGTCTGACCCCTTTCGGCGTTCTGGGGTCTGACCCCGACCGTCCAAAACTGCTCTGACCCCATTTTCGAAAAAGGGGTCAGAGCAGCTTCACGCCTTCCAGTCGCACCAGGCGCGGATCACGGCTTCGAGGTCGGCTTTCTTGGCGTCGACTTCGACGTCGTCGGCGAACGACATGTAGCGGGCGGTGTCGCCGCCACCCTCGAGACCCGGATGATCGCCCGGGATCTTTGCCCCCGTGTGGAACATCAGGCTCGCGTGCTTCTTCGATCGTGGATTGAAGCTCGCGATGTTGCCGTTGAATGTGAAGGTGGGCGATTTCCACTTGATGCATTCTGCGACGCGGTCGTCGGTCGCCAACACAATCTCCCGCACCCGTTGCACGATCGGCTTCATCGGGTTGTCGTATTCGGTCATCCAGACGTCGACGTCGCTCATCTCGGCGCCTCCTTCCCGCAAATCGTACTTCGGGGTCTGACCCCTTTTTCGAGAAAGGGGTCAGACCCCGTCGTCGTCCAGGGCGGAAAGGAGGGCGTGGCCCCTGGGTGAGAGTTCGTAGCCGGGGGAGTGGCTGATCGTGAGGCCCAGGGCCTTCAGCCTGCGAACGTCGTTCTTCAGCGTGGGTTTGTCGAGCCCGACTCCTTCAGCGAGGTCCTGTGCTCGAACCTTCGGATTGTCGGCGAGCAGGCGAAGCATGATTGCCGTCCACGGACCCCGCTTGCTCGACCGGTCGAGGCGCTCGAGGCGAGCCACGAGCTGTGCGAGCTCGTCGTCGTCGAGGTCAGCGTTCTCACGAAGGGCGACGCGAGGATCGTCCCCGGCATGACGCACGGCGATTCGATAGACGTCGCCCACGTCGCGACTCGACAGCTCCCGCAGCAGCGCCGCCCGCGACTCGAATCCGGCGCGTTTGGCATCGTCAGTCGTGACCGCTCGGAGGCTGGTGCGGTCGACCGACTCGATGGCCAACATTCCCACCGACGTGCGGAGTGAGCCCCCAGCGGCCACCGTCGGCCGCTTCCAGCGCCGGAAAACGAGATCGATCTCGCCGGCCACGATCTGGTCGAGGACCACCCGCTTGAGCAGCACGAGTCCTCAGATCTCCCGAGAGAGTTCGTAGGCAACGAGGCTCGCCGCCACGGCGGCGTTCAGGGACTCGACGCCGTTCGCCAGCGGGATCGACAACACTCGACTGCACGCGGCAGCAGCCTCGGCCGACAACCCCGCACTCTCGTTGCCGATCACGAACGCCGCGCGCTCGGGGAGCTCAGCACCGAACAGTGGTTCACCGCCACGATCGAGGCCGATCACGGCGAATCGGTTGTCGGCCAGAATCGACAGCGCTTCCGCAACGTCGCCGACTCTCAGGATCGGCGCCCGGAACGCAACCCCGGCCGACGCCTTTATCGCTACGGGCCCAACTTCGGCCGTGCCCTTGTGCGGGACCACGATCCCGTGGACCCCAGCTGCGGTGGCGGAGCGCAGAATCATGCCCACGTTTGCCGGATTGTGCACGTGGTCGAGGACGAGCACGTTGCAGGCCCAGTCCTTGCCCCGCCGCCGCCGCTCGCAGAAGTCGGCCAGATGCTGCATCGCAGGCGAGACCACGTCGGCGACCACACCCTGATGGTGTCGGTTCGTGCGTGCGACCGCGGTGACCTTGGTGTCGCTCACCAGTTCGACGGCGACCCTCCGGCTGGCGGCCATGCCCGTGATCGTGTCGATCTCGGGGCCGTGCGCGTTGCGGCTGAGAAGAATCTTGTCGAACTCGAGGTCGCTGTCGTGCAACGCCTCGATCACCGGCTTGCGCCCCATGACCGTGAGGAAGCGGTCTCGGGGTGACTCCATCGGACTCAGCTCGCCACGACGAAGCTAAGAGTGCCCACGCTGGCGGCGTCGTGACCGCCGTCGATCGAGCTGTAGGAGATGCTGGTGGCAAGCACCTGCTCGGCCACGTAGCTCTCCATCGCCCGCACGGCCTCGACAGCCTCTGCCGGGAGGTCAAGCGTGAGCGCGATGCGATCGGTGACCACGAGATCTTCGGTCTTGCGGGCTTCCTGCACCGATCGGACGATGTCGCGGGCCAGGCCTTCGGCTTCGAGTTCAGGCGTGAGCTCGATGTCGAGCACGACCACTGCGTCGTTTGTGGGGAGCGCGGCTGCCGTGACTCCCTCGGCCGGCTTGACCGTGAGATCGAACTCTCCCCCAGCGAGCGTGTGGCCGGCGATGTCGATCGAGCCATCGTCGTTATGCGACCACTGTCCCGTCTTGGCGGCACCGAAAACCTTCTGCACGTCGCCGCCCAACCGCGGGCCCAGCACCTTGCCATTGGGCTGGAGCGCGAACTCTGCGAACGAGGAGAGGTCAGCCGAGAACTCGACCGACTTCACGTTCACTTCGTCGGCCACCAGATGGCTCAAAGACTCGAGCGCGTCGACATGGGCACCGGCGACGGTGAGCGATGCCAGGGGCAGGCGGACCCGTAGGCCGTTGTCCTCCCGGAGCCGAAGCGCGCACGAGACGACTGCCCGGACATGATCCATCCCAGCC
>JBPCTR010000008.1:0-5208 GCA_051011575.1 Acidimicrobiales bacterium
GAATACAGCAGGTTTCACGTGACTCCCTCATCCACTGACTTGGATCCCGATACCACCAGCTCCCGAGCCGCCGTGTAGTCAGCCTTGCCGTTCGCACCCCGAGGCATGGACTCCACGGCCACAACTCGCTTCGGGATCTTGTAGCCCGCTAGGAGCGCTCGCAGCGCATCGCGGATGGCCTGCTCTTCGAGCAGTCCGTCGCTCTCGACGACTGCGTTGACCGATTGTCCCCAAGTGGGGTCCGCGAGGCCGAGCACGAGCGCGTCGTTGACGCCTTCGAGCGCCTTGAGCGCTTCCTCGACCTCTTCGGGAAAGACCTTCTCGCCGCCGGTGTTGATGCAGTTGCTGCCGCGGCCCAACAGTGTGATGGATCCGTCGGCCTCGACCGTGCACCAGTCACCGGGAATCGAGTACCGCACCCCACCGATGACGGGGAACGTGGCGGCGCTTCGCTCGGGGTCCTTGTAGTAGCCGATCGGGATGGGGCCCGACTTGGCGATCATCCCCTGCTCGCCGCTTCCGGGCTCGACCTCGTCGTGGTCGGCGGTGAAGACCTTGCAGCCATCACCGATCCGGAATGCCGCAGTCCTTGCCGCGCCACCGGCCCGGGTCACGCTACGTCCGAGGCCGGAGCCTTCCGACGACCCGAACGTGTCAACCAACGTGAGTTCCGGCAGGTACTCGAGCAGGCCGCGCTTGACCTCTTCGCTCCACATCACGCCGGCCGAACCGATCATCTTCAGCGAGCCCAGCCGTTCGGCCAGGTCGGCGTCGAGCACGTTCAGGAGTGGCCGAGCGAACGCATCGCCGACGATCGAAACGCTCCTCACCTCGTGAGTTGCGATCTGCTCCCACACGACTCTCGGGTCGAAGGATCCGCCGACGGTGACCACGCTGCCGCCACCCACCATGGCGCGCGTGGCCACCGTCAGGCCGGTCGAATGCATCAGGGGCGGCCCCGGTAGTACCCGCTCGCCGGGTTGTTCGAGGATGCGGTCGAGGTAGGCGTCGGGGGATTCGGACTTGTCACCTTGTTTGTAGACGGCGAGCCGATCTTCTTGACGCCACATGACGGCCTTGGGTGCGCCGGTGGTGCCACCGGTGAAGAGCAGGAACAGGTCATCGCCGCTCCGCCCGATGCCGAGAGGCGACCCATCGCCGACCTCGGCCAGTGACTCGTACCCGACAGCCCCCGGGTACCGGGGTGTGGAGTCTCCGACCTCGACGAACAGCTTGACCTTGTCGAGTCGATCGGCGAGCCGTTCAATGTGCTCGGCGAAGTCGGACTCATACACGACGATCGATGCGTCGGCGTTGTCGAGGACCTCGAACAGCTCGTCGTCGACGTAGCGATAGTTGATGTTCAGGTGCACCAGGCGAGCTTTGAAGCCGGCCGTCAGCGCCTCGAGGTACTCGACCCGATTGGTCATGTAGAAGGCGATGTGCGCACCGGGGTCGAGGCCAGGGGTGTCGAGCAGTGCTCGGGCGATCCGATTCGATCGTTCGGCCACTTCGCCCCAGGTCCGCTGGGTCTCACCGTGGATCAGGGCGACACGATCCGGGACGCGGTCACCCACCGCTTCGAGCAAGTCGCCGTAGTTCCAGGTGAGGGCCACGTCAGTCGGCCGCGGCGTGCAGTGCGGTCCAAACCTTGACCGGCGTGATGGGGAGCTCCATGAACTGTGCACCGGTCCCGGGCAACGCATCCTCGACCGCGCTCGCGACCGCGGCCATTGGGCCACAGACGCCGGATTCGCCGGCACCTTTTGCTCCGAGGGGCGTCGCGGGAGACGGCGTTTCCTGGTGTTCGAGAACGAACTCGGCGGGCATCTCGATGGCGGTCGGGATCGTGTAGTCCATCAACCCGGCGGTCAGGAGCTGGCCGGCATCGTCGTACACGAGCTCTTCGTAGACCGCCGCGCCCACACCCTGGGCCACAGCGCCGTGCACTTGGGCATCGACGAGCAGCGGGTTGATGACAGTGCCGCAGTCGTGCACTCCATAGAAGCGCTGGATGTCGACGAACCCGGTGTCGGGGTCGACCTCGACCACCGCGGCCGCCGCCATGAACGGCCAGGTCGGATACATGCTGAACCGACCTTCCTTCTCGGGCTGGTGGTACACGTTGTCGATCTGGAAGTACTCGGTCACATCGAGGCCGGGGTCGACCTCTTCGGCGTTGGGGCCGAACGCGTTGGCGTGCAGCTCATACGCGACCTTGGCGACGGGGACGGAAATCGACGGCGTGCCCCTGACCGAGATGATGCCCTCGGCCATTTCGAGATCGTCGGCGGACGCTTCGAGCATGTGCGAGGCCACGTTGAGCAGCTTGTCGCGGATGACACCGGCCGCCTTGTATGCGGCTGAGCCGCCCATCATGAGGCTGCGGGAGCTGAAGTTCCCGAGGCCGTACGGACACAGGTCCGTGTCACCCTGCACGACCTTGATCGTGTCCATCGGTACCCCTAGTTCGTCGGCAACGATCTGGGCAATACCGGTCTCGTTCCCCGAGCCGGGCGACGTCACGCCCGTCAGCACGGTGACCTGACCCAGCGGGTCCATGCGCACCGTGGAACCATCCCAGCCCTGGAGCAGTATGTTCTCGGGCATCGAGCAACCTTCGGGTGTGAGTTCGAACCCGAAGCCGAGGCCGATGTGTCGACCTTCGGCTGCGGCCGTCGCCTGCTCCTCGCGGAACGCTGGAACGTCGACCAACTCGAGCAGGCGGGTCATCGCGGCTTGGTAGTCGCCACTGTCGATCATGGCGCCCGAGACCTGCGAGTACGGGAACGCGTCCTTCGGGATGAAGTTGCGCATCCTCACCTCGGCGCGGTCGACGCCGGTGGCGTCGGCGACCCGGTCGAGGATGCGATCCATGGCGTAGGAGGCGACTTCTTTGCCGAAGCCGCGGTACCCCATCCAGAAACACTTGTTGGTGACAACCGACTTGAGGTCGACCGTGCAGTTCGGCACCACGTAGGCACCCGGCAGGCAGTAGGCGGTGACGAAGGTCTGTACCCACGCTCCGCCGGGGAAGCCGATGTCGCCCAGGAGGTCGAGCTTGAGCGCATCGATCCGGCCATCGGCATCGCAGCCGACCTCGAAGTCCACGATGGTCTCGCGGGCGTGACCACATGCCAAGAAGTACTCGGTGCGTTCTTCGACCCAGCGCACCGGTCGTCCGAGGATCTTCGACGCAAAGCAGATCACGGTCTGCTCTATCGACGATGGCCCCTTGGTGCCGAAGCCGCCCCCGACGTCAGGCTGGATCACACGAATACTGTTGGAGGGCATGCCCAGATAGTTCGCCAGGTTCGACCGAGCTGTGTGCGGCATCTGCGTCGATGCCCACACGGTCAGGTGGTCGCGGTACTGGTCGTAGCTTGCGACGTAGGACCGCGGCTCCATCGGCACCGGCAGATGGCGCTGCACACGGGTGCGGCCACTGAGGCGGTGGGTGGCCGTTTCGAGTGCGGCGTCGGCATCTCCGGCCGTGAAGACGGTGTCAAACACGACGTTGTCGTCCCAACCATCGATGATGTTGGGCGAGTCCGCGCTGAGCGAGTATTCAGCGTCGACCAGGACATCGAGCGGTTCGTACTCGACGTCGACCAGTCCTGCGGCCTCATGCGCGGCGTAGCGGCTCTCGGCAACGACCATCGCGACCGCCTGCCCACTGAAGTGGACGATGTCGGTGGCGAGCGCATGGTGACGGAACCTCTTGCGCACGACGCCATCGGGATAGTGCATCCCGATGGATCCAACGTGTGCGGCGATTTCGTCGCCGGTGACGACGTACTCCACACCCTCGATGCCAAGCGCCTCGCTGGTGTCGATCCCGAGGATCTTTGCGTGGGCGTAGTCCGACCGCACGAATGCGGCCCACAGGGCGTTCTCAGGCGCAATGTCACCGGTGTACTCGCCATGGCCGGTCGCCAGGATCGGGTTCCGAGCGCCGCGAATCGACTGCCCCTTGTAACCCACTATGCAACCGCCGGGATGACCTGGTCGGCGGTGAGCCGGATGGCGTCGTGGACCTGCTCGTTGGTCATGCCGCCATAGGACATCTTCAAGATCATGTCGGTCGGGTCGAGCGCATCTTTGACCGCGTGGAGGTCGTCGATCACCGCAGCGGGCCCACCAACCGTGCAGCGGTCACGCACCACGCCTTCGACCAGGTCAGTCCGGTCTGCCGGAATCGCCTTGCCGGCCTTGTCAGTCAGATGGTTGAAGCGAAGGTAGGCCATGTATTCGCCGGTGATTGCCCGGCCACCGACGTCCCACGCCTTCTCGTCGTCGTCGCCGACGTGGAACTCGCGGTAGTACGCGAGGTCCTGGTCGGCAGGGTCCTTGCCATGCTCGGCCAGCGCCGCGAGCCACGCCACCTTGCGTTCGGTGATGAGGTCGAGGGGGGTGATTGGGTCGGCGTACCAGCAGTCACCGATCTCAGCAGCGAGCTCGATGGCGCGCTTGGCCTTGGCCCCGACCCAGATGGGGGGTGGCTTCTGGATCGGGGCCGGCGACAGCGAGAGCCCGTCAGTCTGGAAGTGCTCGCCTTCGAAGGTGACTTTGCGTTCGGTCCAGAGCTTCCGCAGCAAGATCGCACCCTCGCGCATGAGGCCGCGCCGATCCTCGAGCCGGCGATGGAAACCGGCAAACTCCTCGGGGCGGTAGCCCTGGCCGATGCCCATGATCAGCCGGCCTCCGGACACGACATCGAGGACGGCGCTGTCCTCGGCCAGCCGGACGGGGTCGTGCAGCGGCAACAAGGTGAGCCCGGTACCGAGTCGGATCGTCGACGTCTTGGCCGCGATGTAGGCCAGGGCAACGAGCGGCGATGACACGAAGTCGCCGATGAAGTGGTGTTCACTCACGAACGCCGAGTCGAACCCGCACTCCTCAGCGACCTGAATCTGGCTGACATGTTCCTGGAACTGTTCGTCGACCGGCTTGTGGCCGCCGGTGACGGCGAACGTGATTCCAAAGCGCATTGCATCTCCGCGCGGCATGTGCTCGTCCTGCTCTCTGACGCTGGTGAATTGACCTACATCGTAGATTTAACACGAAGAGGAGCGGGTTGCAAGCTTCCCGCCCGTTCGTCGAAGTCGAGCACGACGCGGGCAGCCGGGCCGCCGACGTCAGCCGAGGTTGAAGATCCGGCGAGCGTTGCCGCGCAGGAACAGGTCGGTGGCCTCGGCGTCCAAACCG
>JBPCTR010000009.1:0-6926 GCA_051011575.1 Acidimicrobiales bacterium
CAACTACCTCGACCCCGACGACGATGGCGACGGGACCCCTACCGCATCAGAGAACGCCGACCCCAACGCCGACGGCGACCCCCGCGACGCCCTCGACAGCGACCACGACGGCCAGCCCGACTATCTCGATGCACCCACCCCTCTCGTCGCCACGGTTGTCGACAACACCCAGAAGATCAGCGACACCGTTGGCGGACTCACTGCGACTCTCGACAATCTCGACCTGTTTGGGTCGTCGGTCACAGCGATCGGCGACATCGACGGCGATGGCATCACCGACATCGCTGTCGGCGCATTCGGAGACGACGACGGGGGTCTCGAGCGCGGCGCCATCCACATCATCTTCCTGAACACCGACGGCACGGTGAAGAGCGAGCAAAAAGTCAGCGACACAACCGGCGGCCTCGCCGCCACGCTCGACGACGGAGACTTCTTCGGCGTCTCTGTCGGAGCGATCGGTGACCTCGACGGCGACGGCATCAACGACATCGCCGTGGGCGCGTTCGGAGACGACGACGGCGGGTCGGCCCATGGTGCCGTCCACATTCTCTTCCTGAACACCGACGGCACCGTCAAGGCCGAACAGAAGATCAGCGACACCACCGGCGGCCTCGCCGCCACGCTCGACAACGACGACTGGTTCGGCATCAGCGTTGCCGGCCTCGGCGACCTCGACGGCGACGGCATCAACGACATCGCCGTGGGGGCCGGCAACGACGATGACGGCGGCTCCAACCGCGGCGCGATCCACATACTCTTCCTGAACACCGACGGCACGGTGAAAAGCGAACAGAAGATCAGCGACACCACCGGCGGCCTCGCCGCCACGATCGACAACGACGACTGGTTCGGCATCAGCGTTGCCGGCCTCGGCGACCTCGACGGCGACACCATCCCCGACGTCGTGGTCAGCGCATACGGCGACGACGACGGGGGAACCGACCGGGGCGCTGCCCACATCCTATTCCTCAATGTCAACGGCACCGTCAAGGCCGAACAGAAGATCAGCGACACCACCGGCGGCCTCACCGCCACGCTCGACAATGGCGACTTCTTCGGCCGTTCCCTGGGTGCGCTCGGCGACATAGACGGCGACGGCATCCAGGACATCGCCGTCGGAGCCACCCACACCGACCAATGGGCCCAGGACAGCGGCGCCGTTCATCTACTGCTTCTCGACACCGACGGCACCGTGAAAGGCGAGCAGTCACTCGAGAACGCTCGAGGAGGTCTGCCGTTCACATTCGTCGCCTTCAACGACAACTGGGCCGCGTCGGTCACCGGAGTGGGCGACCTCGACGGCGACGGAGCCATCGACCTCGTGGCCGGGGCGACCGGGGACGATGACGGCGGAACGGATCGTGGCGCCGTCTACACCCTCTTCCTCGCGCCGCCAAACGACATCTCCGGCACGGTGTTCGAGGACATCGCCGGCGACGTCCTGGCCGATGGCGCCATCGGTGGCGCCAACAACCCCGGCTCGGTCGGCGTCGACGTCCACGTCTTCAGCGGCGTCAACGAGCTGCTTCAGACGGTCAGCACGGACGGATCCGGTGCATTCACCTTCGCTGGTCTGCCCGACGACACCTACACGATCGCCGTCGGCTCCCGGACCGTGCCCTCCGCACAAGACCCCGGTGCGCCACAGGGCGACATCTGGGCCGAGCAAACCTATGGCCCGGAGGGTGCAACGTGTGCCGACGGCGCTGGCAGCTGGGCGACGAGGGTCAGTGCAGGGCCGTGCTACGGCGGCCAGACCCCGGTGGTGTCCGACGGCGAGTCGGGATTCGAAAACCACACGGCCCTCGTCACCCTCGCCGGGGCCGACGTCACGAGCGTCGACTTCGGCTTCTCCTTCAACGTGGTCGTGCACGACCGTGGCGACGACAACGAGGACGACGACGCCGGCTCCAACCGAACGGTGCAGGGTTCGCTGCGCCAGTTCATCCAGAACGCCAACGCCATCTCGGGGTCAAACCCCATGCGGTTTGTGCCCGTCAGTCCATCGAATGCCTCGGCGGGCGCCGAGGATTGGTGGAGTCTCGCCGTCACGACCGCATTCCCCGCGATCACCGATGCCGGCACGACCATCGACGGTCGCGCCTACGAGCTCGCCGATGGCGCGACGATCCGAAACACGAACACCGGATTCCTCGGCGCCAACGCGGGTGGCGGGTTGACCGTCGGTGTCGACTCCGTACCACTCCCACTGGTTGCTGCACCGGAGCTTGAGGTGATCGGATCGGGTGTGACCGACGCCGGGTTCGAGGTACGTGCCGATGACACGACGATTCGTCGGCTTGCCATCCACGGCTTCGGCGACACCGGCGAAGCGCTCACCGATGGCGACATCGAGGTTCCGGCGGGTACCACTGTGGGCGGCCTTCTCGTCGAGGACAACGTGATCGGCACGGGCGCAGCGAGCTTCGTGGATCCCGGCCCCGGCAATCGAAGCGGCGGTTCGGGCGTCGCCATCATCGACGGAACCGGAGCCCAGAGCAACATCCAGAACAACCTGTTCGGATGGGTCGACGAGCTCGGCGTGTCAATTCTCTCGTCGAACACGGTCACGGTGAACGGCAACGAGGTCCGCGACGTCGGGCAGGGCGGCAACATCTACATCGACGCGCTTAGCGCCGAGAACGGCTCGGCCGGTGTGACGTTCACCGCCAACCTGATCGACGGCGCTCCCGGCAACGCCGTGTCCACCTGGTCGGCGACCGGGCCCAACACGATCTCGAACAACACGATCACGAACGTCGGCACCGGCGGAGCGCAGACGGCGGGCGTCTCGGTCTTCGGCAGCGGGTCGACCATCGAGAAGAACATCATCACGGGAGGCGGCGGCCCCGGAGTGATCGTCGTCGGAACGAACCCGCCGGGCGGGCCGTATTCGTGGTCGGCGTCAATCGGTAATCGAATCAGCCAGAACACGTTCGGCGGGAACGCTGGTCTCGCCATCGATCTCACCGAGAGCAGCGACACCGAGTCGGATCACGAGCAGGGTGATGGGGTCTCTCTGTTGCCCGGATCGCTCGCGAGCACCGGCAACATCGGCCTCGATGCGCCCGCGATTTCCGCCGCAACGACGACAACGGCCAGCGGCACGACCTGCGCGAACTGTGATGTCGAGGTCTACCGCGCCGTTCCGGGCGCCGGAGACACCAACCTCGGAATCGACTACGGCGAGGGAGTGGCGTACCTCGCGACCACGACCGCTGACGGTGGCGGCAACTGGTCAGTATCTGGCCTGACCGGGATCGGTATCGGCGATGCGGTGTCGGCGACTTCAATCGACGGGTCGAGCAATACGTCGGAGTTCGCCGCCAACGTGGCGATCACGAACTTCGTCGTCAACTCGACCGAGGACGCGGGAGACACGACTCCTGGAGACGGCAGATGCGATACCGGAGGTCTCAACACCGCCGGCCAGACCGAGTGCACCCTGCGGGCCGCGATCCAGGAGACCAATGCTCTCCCCGGAGCCGATGTCGTCGACTTCGACATCCCCACCTCGGAGACCGGCCACTCTTCGGGGATCTGGACGATCCAACCCGGGTCGTTCCTCGGTTTCATCACCGACACGTTGACGCTCGACGCATCGACGCAGCCCGGCTTCATCGCCGATCCGGTCATTCAACTCGACGGCTCGTTCGCGACGGGCGCCACGGCCGGGCTCAGCCTGAGAACGAATAATAGTGAGCTGCGAGGCTTCATCGTCCACAGCTTCGACGACGACGGCCTGGAGATCGACGGTCAAACGGGGTTTGGCGACAACAACGTGATCGCCGGTAACTGGGTGGGAATCGATTCCACAGGCGCAGCTGACCCGAACCTCGATGCCGGCATCGTGCTCGCGCTCGGCGCCACCGGCAACCAGATCGGCGGCGCCGGACCGCTCGACCACAACGTCATCGTCTCCAACGCGACCGCCGGAATCCAGCTGCGCGAGGCAACAACGCTGAACAACGACGTGATTGGCAACTACATCGGCGTCCTGTCCAACGGCGTGACCGCGCGGCCGAACGGCACCTACGGCGTGCAGCTCCATGTGGGTGCAAGGGACAACCGTATCGGTGGAACGCTCGCCGACGAGGCGAACACCATCGCCGAGAACACGCTCGATGGAATCCTCCTCGCCACCAGCGCAGGAAGCGGCAACGCTCTCCTCCGCAACAAGATCGTCGACAACGGTGGATTGGGCATCGATCTCTCAGGCGGTGTCGAGGACGGGTTCTCCGTGACCGCGAACGACGTCGCTCCGGGCGACGGCGACGCCGGCCCGAACGACCTGCTCAACTTCCCGGTGATCACCGCTGCCGTCGAGGCCGCGGGAACGGTCACCGTCACGTTCGACCTCGACGTACCTGCAGGCGACTACCACATCGAAGCGTTCACCAACCCGAGCGGGGCCGACGCGAGCGGTTACGGCGAGGGTGAGGTGTACGAGAACGCCACCACGATCACCCACACCGGATCGGGCGTCGAGTCCTTCCAGATCGCCTACACCGGTGCCAACGGAGACATCGTCTCGCTTACGGCGACCGAGGAATCCGGCGGGCCGGCGTACGGGTCGACCTCGGAGTTCTCCAGCGCCGTCACGGTTCCCTTGGTCACACTGTTGGTCAACTCCACCGGAGACGCCTCCGATGCCGCACCGGGCAACGGCAGCTGCGACACCGGCGGCACGAACTCCCAGGCGGCAACCGAATGCACACTCCGCGCCGCGATCGAGGAGGCCAACGCCATCGCCGGAGCCGACACCGTCATGTTCAGCATGCCGGTGACCGAGCCGGGACACGCTGCGGGCGTCTGGACGATCGCGCCGGGTGGTGCTCTGCCCACGATCGACGAACAGGTGACGATCGACGGCTCAACGCAGACCGGGTACGCCAGCTCCCCCATCGTGGTCCTCGACGGCCAGAGTGCCGGTGCGACCGACGGTCTGGTTCTCACGGCCACAGCAGACAACAGCACGATTCACGGCCTTCTCATCCGAGACTGGAATGGCGACGGCATCGAGATCCAAGCCGGGTCCGACGGCAATGCGGTGTCCTCCAACTACATCGGCAGTCTCACCGACGCAGGTCTCGACGCCGGTGCTGGTGAGCGAAACACCGGGTACGGCGTCCGGATCCTCGGAGCGAACAACACCATTGGCGGAGCGACCGCAGCGGACGGCAACGTCATCTCGGGCAACGGCACCGGGTCATCTGGAGGCATATTCGTCTTCGGTGCCGGAGCCACGATCCAGCACAACCTGATCGGTACCGATTCCTCTGGCGGCGTCGCGATCATGAACAACCTGCACGGTCTCCGAATCGACGGCGCCGCGAACACCGAGGTGTTCGACAATCTGATTTCCGGCAACAACATCCACGGCGTCTACATCTTCGGCGCCGGCACCACCGGCACAGCGGTGCTCAGGAACACGATCGGCACCAACGCAGCGGTCACCGCGGCATTGCCGAACGGATTCGATGGTGTTCGTCTCGAGGGCGGATCGAGTGGCACCACGATCGGTTCTCCTGGCAACGGCAACATCGTCTCGGGCAACAGTCAGCACGGCGTGAATCTCAACTCCTCGAGTGGCAACACCGTTCAGGCCAACGCGATCGGCACCAACGCGGCGGGCACGCTCGACCTCGGAAACACCTGGGTCGGTGTTTACGGCGATGCATTCAACTCGTCGAACAACCTGATCGGCGGCGACTCAGCAGGCGAAGAAAACTCGATCGCCTACAACCAGGACGGTGTCGCGTTCCTTTCGGGCATTGGCAACTCGGTCATCGGGAACTCGATCTGGAGCAATGACGGACTCGGCATCGACCTCGACGACGACGGCGTGACCGCGAACAGCAACGCCGATTCGTGGCCCGACTACCCAACGATCACCGCCGCGGTCGAGTCTGCTGGCACGGTAACGGTCGACTTCGACATCGACCTTCCCGCGGGCGATTACCGCATCGAAGCCTTCACCAACCCGAGCGGCGCTGACCCGAGCGGCAATGGCGAGGGTGAGAGCTACGAGACCGCTTCCACCATCAGCCACACCGGATCCGGCGCCGAGTCCTTCCAGATCGCGTACAGCGGGTCCGTAGGAGACATCGTTGCGCTCACGACAACGGAGGAGTCGGCCGGGCCGATCTACGGCTCGACCTCGGAGTTTTCGGCCACCTTCGTGGTGCCCGCAAGCTCGCTTGTCGTCAACTCGACTGAGGACAACTCGGACGCCACGCCAGGGAACGGCGTCTGCGACACCGGAGGGACGAACTCTCAGGGCGCCACCGAGTGCACACTTCGCGCCGCGATCGAGGAGGCGAACGCGCTTGCGGGTGCCGACACGATCACGTTCAACATGCCGGCCACTGAGTCGGGCCATTCGGGGGGCATCTGGAGAATCGAACCTTCGAGCGCCTTTCCGTTCCTCCTCGGCACAACGACACTCGACGGCCGTACCCAACCGGGATACTCGACGCCGGTCGTTCGGATCGACGGTGACCAGGCTTCAGGAGCGACCGGGCTCGGTGTAGACGCCACCGCTGGTTCGAGCGAGATTCGCGGCGTGATGATCACTCGTTTCGATGCGGATGGCGTCCGCGTGGCTGCCGGAGCCAACGATGTGGTCATCGCCGACAACTGGATCGGCTCCGACAACACTGCAGACGCAGGCATGGGCAACGGCGACGACGGAATCGATCTTCGCGGGCAGGACGCGATCATCGACGGGAACGTCGTCAACCACAGCGCCGATGAGGGCATCGACGTACTGGGCTCGGGCGCGACGATCACGGGTAACCGCATCGGCCTCGAGGCTGACGGCTCGGCCGGCGGCGGCAACAGCGATGTGGGAATCGCGCTGTTCGCGCCGAATACCCAGATCGGCGGAACGCTGGTCGCCGAGCGGAACGTGATCTCGATGAACG
>JBPCTR010000010.1:0-19990 GCA_051011575.1 Acidimicrobiales bacterium
GCCGCAACGTCAACCTCGCCGAAGGCGTAGTAGCGGTCGAAATCGCTCGAGTAGCCGTCGAACATCGAGCCGGTGTCGAACATCAGGAGATCACCGGCCTCGATCACCCGGTCGCTCGGCTGCTTGATCACATCGATGAAATCGCGTCCGGTCGCGCCAACCAGATATGGCACGTCGTCGGCGCCGCGCCGAAGCAAATCGATGCGGAAGGCCGAGAATGCCTCCCGCTCTGTCATCCCGACGCTGAGCAGGTCGGGAATCCCCTCAAACCCATCACTCACGATGCTGCAGATGTGGGTCGTCTTTGCGATCTCGCGCTCGCTCTTCACCATGCGCAGCGACCGCACGACGGCGGTCGCATCGGCGAACAGTCGATCGGACAGGCGGTCGCGCAATACGTCCCAGTCAGCCAGCGGCATCCGAAGGTGCGTCTCGTGTCCCATCGGCACGCCGATGATCCCGTTCGGGTCGACCAGCTCCGCGAGTGTGCCGGCGAGAAGGCTCACCCCGTCGTCATCGGGTCGGGGTGCGGGCCACGTGCGAATGTCGTCGACCCACGTATTGCTCATCATCGCGTCACCGATGCTGGGGATCACCGCGACCGGTTTTCCGGACGCAGGTACCACCAGGAACCAGGGCCGGGTCGGACTCTGCCAGAACGGTGTGTGGAAGCCGGTGAAGTACCGAACCTCGGGCTCCGTGCATACAAGAATCGCTTCGAGGTCACGCTCTGCCATCAGCGCCTGGGCGCGGGCGGTTCGTGCCGCGTATTCGGCGTCGGGAAACCCCCGCTCTGGCATCGAGTTCATGGCCGGACACGATACGTGAGGTCTCCACGCTTTTCGCCGTCCGGGTAGCGTCGATGTCATGCCGTGCTCGAAAGCCGAGGAACCCCCCTCTCTATTCGACGAGCTCGACGGCGTCCGACGCCAGCTCACGCGAGAGTCGTTCCGGCTGCTCAACAAGGTCGTGACGCCACTCGTCGAGGTCGGTCTCGGCGCACCCCCACCGGTGGCAGGTACAGGAATCGTCCTGCTCGAGACCACGGGTCGCAGCTCGGGCAAGCCGCGGCGCGTTCCTCTGGTCGGCTTCCGCCTGGGCGATCGGGCGTTCGTGAGTACGGTCCGCTCGGACTCGCAGTGGGTTCGCAATCTGGAATCTCATCCCGAGGCCACCATGTGGCTCGATGGAAAGCCACGCACCGTGCAATCCACCGTTCGCTCCGGATCGCTCACGATCGTCGAGCTCGAATCCATCCCAGAGGACTAGCGCTCCGCGCGGCTTCAGTCGGCAAAGTCGGGGTGATTTCGCCGGACGTGGCGAAGAACTCCCTGCCAGTCGCGGTACATGTAGCCGCTGCTGGCGTCGAACTGCTTGCGGGTGTGTGCGCACACATCGTGGGGCGGCGTGACCGGTTCGTGGGTGCCGGCCAAGGCAGCCACCTGCATCTCGGCGGCCATCTCGGCGTAGTACAACGCGCTGAACGCGCTGGGGACATCGCACCCCACCGTGAGCAGTCCGTGGTTGCGGAGCACCAACAGTTCGTGATCACCCAGGTCGAGGGCGAGGCGCGGACCCTCATCCTCGTCGAGCGCGACACCTTCATATCCGTGGATGCCGTGGCCCTCGTAGAACCGCATGGAGTGTTGGCTGAGCGGCAACATCGCGTCGGGGTGACACGACACGGCCACGCCGGCGGGCGAGTGCGTGTGCATGACAGATTGCACGTCGGGACGACCCTCGTGGACGGCCGAGTGGATCGTGACCCCGGCAGGATTCACGAGCGCCAAGGCCACGTCGCCGTGGTCGCGAACGTCGCCGTCGACGCTCACCTTCACCAGATTGCTCGCCGTGACCTCGTCGAAGAAGAGCCCGGCTCGCAGCATCAGGTACGCATCGGGTTCGCCGGGTACGGCCAGGCTGAAGTGGGTTGCGCCCAGGTCGGTCCAGCCAAGGTCGTGGGCCATGCGATATGCGGCCGCCAACTCGATCCTGGCTTCTCGCTCGGTCGAGGGAGCACTCCATCGTTCGGTCATACGGGAATCTCTCCGGTCACGGCCAGACGGTACATCTCCCGCCGATGGCCGCCGTAGTCACCGATCGCGTAGTGAACGGTGGCGCGGTTGTCCCAGATCAGAATCGTGTTCGGCTCCCAGACCATGCGGGCGGTCATGGCCGGGCTCACGCTCCAATCGAAGAGGAACTTGAGAATCGCCGCACTTTCGTCCTCGGTGCATCCCTCGATCCTCACGCTGTAGGCCTGATTGACGAAGAGCGAGAACCCGCCCGTTTCGGGATGGGTTCGCTTGATCGGGTGAAGGTGCTCGATGCGCTCGAGGTCGGCGCCGAAGTTCACCGCCGAATAGTCGCCCTTTCGAGCGATGGGTACCCGCGTTCCCAGACCGGTGGCCGCATGCAGACATCGGCGACCGTCGAGCATCTCCCGAAATGCCGGAGACAGGCTGGTCCACGCGAGCTCGAGATTGGCGAACAGCGTGTCGCCCCCCACGGGCGGAACATCTCGACCCCACAGGATGGTCAAACCGCCTGGGCGCTCGAGATAGCTGCCGTCGCTGTGCCAGTCGCCGCCGAAGTTGTAGCCCGTGGCATCCGCCTCCCGGATCAGACCCATGATCTCGGGGAAGTCGGGCATCGGAGGCTCGACGTAGGGGTCGACCGCGAGCTCGCCGAGGTGTCGGCCGAGCGAAAGGTATTGAGGCCAACTCAGCTCGGGTCGCTGATCCCTCAGCATGACCGCCTTGAACCGATGAAGCAGCGCCCGGAGCTCGACGTGATCGTCTTCGGTCATGTCCGCCACATCGATACCGGTCACGTAGGCGCCCATCGAACCCGCTACCGGGCGCACGGTGCTGCGAAATTCCGACGTGCCGGCGACCTGAGCCGGCGTCTGCACCGACCAGATGTTCTGCATCGACATGCGGCGTACCCTACGCCCCGGGATGGGCCGGTGTGGTCGCCGACGCTTCGTACACTGGGGGCATGGCGATCGAGGTGAACAACACGCTCACCATCCCCGACGCCGAGCTCGCAGAACGGTTCTCGCCCTCGGGCGGTCCCGGCGGACAGCATGCGAACAAGGCGAGCACCCGGGTGGAACTGAGCTGGAACGTCGAGGAGTCGACCGCGCTCAGCGACTGGCAGAGAGAACGGCTGCTGGAATTCTTCGGACCGATCGCGAAGGTGGTTGTCGACGACGAACGATCGCAGCGCCGCAATCGTGAGCTGGCCGAGCAGCGCCTGGCCGGCCGCGTCCGCACTGCTCTCGCGCCGGTGAAAGCTCGGCGGTCCACCCGCCCGACCGCGGGCTCGAGGAAGCGCCGCCTGGCCGACAAACGACAAACGAGCGAGCGTAAGAAGCTCCGTCAACGCCCGCGCTACGACGATTGATCACCTGGCGAAAAACCAGCATGAGACGCGTGATCGCGCGACGCGGATCTCGATCGGCAGGGTCGAGCTGCAGCAGGGTGACGCCTGACCATCGCGATGTGACCGATGACAACACCTCCTGACGACATTTCCGGGCGGTTCCGGTCGTTACTGGGAGAGTGACCGCATCGTTCAAACGATCAACCGAGCCCGCGACGAAATCTGCTCGCAATCTGGGCCGATGGTTCGTCGGTATCTCGCGCCACGGCGTAATTGCCGCAGAGCGAATGCTCGAACCGGCGACGGCACTCGCGCACCATCCGGTCCCACGGACCCGACTTCGCCAGGGCCTCAGCCTGTTCGCGGGGTCGATGCTGATCGGCCTCGGAGTGTCGCTGTTCGTACAC
This sequence comes from Acidimicrobiales bacterium, assembly GCA_051011575.1. Classification (GTDB taxonomy): domain Bacteria; phylum Actinomycetota; class Acidimicrobiia; order Acidimicrobiales; family SHLQ01; genus SHLQ01. Next base: position 3,795 of record JBPCTR010000010.1, read on the forward strand.
GCTCGTCTCGGAGTGCCCGCCTACGACGTGATGCTCACTGCGTTGCGCGATCAGCTCGGCGTGACCCTCGGTCAGGCGGGTTGGCTGTTCACCGGTTTTCTGTTCCTCGTCGCCGCAATTCTCGGCCAGCGGCCCGGATTGAGCGCGGTCGCGTTCATCGCATTGAACGGAGTGGCCGTGGACGTGGCGATTGCGCTCGTCCGCGACCCCGAGCCGCTCGCCGTGCGCATTCTCTTCGTGATCCTCGGCACGCTTTCGATCGCCGCGGCGGTCGCCATCGTGGTCCATGCAGGCCTGAGCGGCGGCGCCACCGAGCTGCTCATGAGAGCCGGCGACGCTCGCGGCCTCGACCCATACCGAGTCCGGCAGGGCCTCGAATTCGGGATCGTCATCGCGGGCGTGACGCTCGGGGGGGACCTCGGCGCGGCCACCGTCTTCTTCGTACTCACGATGAGCCCAGCTCTGAAAGCCGGCCAGATGGCCCTGGCCGATCACCGTCGCGGTCGCGCTGCGCGAATGGCCGCACCACTGACCGGACCGCCAATCGACGAGTGGTGAACCTCAGCCCTCGTGGATCGCGATGAGCGCGGCGTTCACGATGCTGCCGGAGTCGATCCCGACCAGCTCATGAAGCTCGGCGATCGTGCCCGACTCGCCGAATCGGTCCACGCCGAGAGCGATTTGACGCGTCCCGAGCGCCGAACCGATCCAGGCGAGGTTGTGGCTCGCGGCGTCGTGCACAGACACCACAGGCCACGATCGCTCGGCTGATGGCACGAGGCGATGAAGGTGACTTGGCTCGCGAACGGGTGAGGCATCACGAACCGACCCCGCGTGGCCTCGTTGCCAACTCCGGTACACACGATCAGGGCTCGTGATGTGCACCACGCTGGTCCGCACCCCTTCGTCCGCGAGCTCGCTTGCTGCGGCGATGGCTTCGGGGGCCATGACACCCGTGGTCACGATGGTCACGCCCGCCGTCTCGAACTCGTCCGAGCCGGGGTCCTGGTCCGGCACCGCCGGTTCGATCAGCCGATACCCACCGGCGAGCACGTGGCGCCGCAGCACCGCTTCACCGAGTCGGTCGAGCGCCTCGGCGAAGGGCTGGTGGTCGATCGGGCGGGTCGAGAGCCGCAGGTAGGTGCTCTCACCGTCGGGCGCGCTCAGCTGATTGAGTGCGTCACACAGCAACCAGTCGACCGCGGTGGCATAGGCGGGTTCGGCATAGTGCACACCCGGTAGTTCGGCACCGACCGATGGCGTGATCGTCGACTGATGGGCTCCACCTTCCGGTGCCAGCGTGACCCCGGCGGGTGTCCCGACGACCACGAAGCGAGACGCGTTGTACGTGCCATAGATGAACGCGTCGAGCCCTCGGAGCACGAACGGGTCGTACACCGCGCCGATCGGCAAGAGGTGGTGGCCGTGATGATCGTGGCTCAATCCCAACTGCCCGAGCAGCATGAACAGGTTCATCTCCGAGATACCGAGCTCGATGTGCTGTCCTGACGGCGAGGGCGCCCACTTCAGCAGGCGCTCGGCGCCGCCGTGATCGTCGCGATCGGTGGGCGCATATACACCCGCCTTGTTGATCCAGCCTCCGAGGTTCGTCGAAATGGAGACGTCGGGCGCCGTGGTCACGATGCGCTCGGCCACACCCTCGACATCGCCCAGACTCGTGAGGACCCGACCGAACGCTTCCTGGGTCGACGTCGATCCAGCCATGACGGTCGGGCGCGAGCGCTCCGGAATCGGCAGGGCAGGCCGCGGGATTGGCAAAGGATTGTTCACTTCGCCGCCCACCCGGGCGCACACCTCTCCCGCGGGAGAGTCGGGCTCGAAGCGGTCCCACTCCGTTTCCTCAGTTAGGCCGACCTCTGCGCGGAAGTCGTCGATTTGTTCGGAAGTGAGCAGCGCAGCGTGGTTGAGCGGGTCGCCGGCCATGGGCAGACCCCACCCCTTGATCGTGTATGCGAACACCACGCTCGGCCGGTCGGTCACCGCGTCACACTCGCGATACGTGTCGATGAGCAGGCCCAGGTCGTGGCCTCCGAGGTCGGTCACGAGCCGTCGAAACGACTCATCGTCATGATCACCGGCGAGACGCTGAACGGCGTCGTCGGCGTCGAGCAGAAACTTCTCACGAAGGTCCGTTCCCCGAAGCGCGAAGAGCGACTGGTACCACTCGTTTGACATCCCATCGATGTGCGCACGCAGCGCGTCGCCACCGGTGTCGGCAAACGCAGTCGAGAGCCGCGACCCGTATTTGGCCTCGGCCACGTGCCAGCCGACGTCGGCGAAGAACTTCTCGAGCCGTACCGCGGCGATGTCGGGGATCACACGGTCGAGGCTCTGTCGGTTGAGGTCGACGACCATCGTGAAGTTGCCGAGCCCTTCGGTCGTCGGATCGGCGATCGCCTCCCAGATGTTTCCCTCATCGAGCTCGGCGTCGCCCACGAGCGCATAGAAGCGAGCGGGCGGTGTGCGGTCGGCATCGGCACCTCGATGGTGGTCGACGTATCGCCGCGTGAGGGCGGAGAACAACGGTGCCACGGCGCCGAGTCCGACCGACCCGGTCGAGAAGTCGGCCACGTCGGGATCCTTGGTGCGCGATGGATACGCCTGGAGCCCGCCCCGTTGCCTGAGCGTCGTGAGGTAACTCTGGTCCAGTTCGCCCGTGAGGTACTTGATCGCATGGAACACCGGCGATGCGTGCGGCTTCACCGCCACCTTGTCCTCACCGCCGATGTGTGCGAACCACAGGGCGGTCATGATCGAGACCATCGACGCCGAAGACGCCTGATGACCTCCAACCTTCAGGGCCGGCTTCTCGCCGTCGGGCCCGGTCCGGTTGTTGGCCGCGTCGACGATCCGGCACGCCAACCACAGCACGCGCTGCTCGATCTCTCGCAGGGTATCGATCACCAGATATCGCCCATCCTGAATCCGGCCGGGAAGGGATCTGTGGGGTCGAGCAGCCACTCGCTCCGGCCAATTATCCAACCCTGGCCGGTGATCTCGGGTACGACCGCAGCGTATGGCCCCACGGTCGTCTCCTCGACCAGACGCCCGGTGAACGTCGTACCAAGCGGTCCCTCATGCACGAACTCCTCGCCAATCGACAGCTCGCCCCGAGCATGACGAACCGCCATTGTGGCCGAGGTGCCCGTGCCACACGGGCAGCGATCGAGCGCACCGGTCCAGGTTGCCGGCCGATCCCAGTCGAGCGAACCCGTGGCGACGGTTACGGCATTGCGGCGGGATGCCCCGGGAACCGTGGCCGCGCCGGTGAGCTGGCTGATCGAGGGACCCGCGAGTTCGGGTGTGATCGGGTGGGTCACCGGCATCTGTTCCGCCGTGGCAACCCGGATCATCTCACTCGCGCGGGCGATCTCGGCACCGTTATCGCCCGATAGGTCGATTCCGAGAGCATCACCGTCGGCGATGGCGTAGAACATGCCGCCCCACGCGATGTCGACCATGACCTCACCCAACTCGGGAACGTCGATCGGAACGTCGAGGTGCATGACGAACGCGGGCACGTTGCGAAAGGTCACAGCCGTGACCTTCCCCTCGACACACGTCGCCCGAACGCCGATCAGCCCGGCCGGCGCCTCGAGCGTCAGCTCGGTCAGCGGCTCGATCATCTCGATCATGCCCGTTTCGAGCAGTGCCGTGACCACGCAGATCGTGTTGCTCCCCGACATCGGCGGGTACTCGGTCTGCTCCATGATGATGAAACCAGCGTCGGCTGCGGGATCGCCCGGCGGCACGAGCAGGTTGCAGCAGAGGCCGGGATAGCCCCGCGGTTCTCGAAGCATGCGGAGGCGCAGGTCGTCGGCGTTCGACTCGAGCCAACGCATCTTGTCGAACACCGATTTGCCCGGGATATCAGGCACGCCCTCGGTGATCACGCGGCCCGGCTCGCCCTCGGCGTGCACCTCGACTGCCGTGAGCCGCCGCACGGCCGCAGCATCGAACGTCATGTCGTTGTCGTTTCGGGCACCGCCCCATCTTCCTCGTTCTTCAGCCACACGACATGTTGGGTGAACGGAATCTCGATGCCCTCCTCATCGAAGGCGATCTTGAGCTTGCGCCGAACGTACCGGCCTGTCGCCCACTGCTCCGACGGGTCGGTCTTCACGGCGGCACGAATGACGATCGAGCTCGCGCCGAAGGATTGGACGCCCTGAACCTCCGGCTCCTCGATGATCGTCGCCTCCTCGCGCTGTTCGTGCCAGACCTCGTCGAGCACGCGTTTCATCACCACCATGGCGTGATCCAGGTCGGTGTCGTAGGCGACCTCCATGTCGAATATCGACTTCGACCACACCTGCGAGTAGTTGCCGACGCGCTGAATGACACCGTTGGGGACGGTCCAGAGCACGCCGGACACATCACGAATCTGAGTGGTGCGGAATCCCACACTCTCGACAGTGCCCGTGGCCTCACCGGTGTCGATCACGTCGCCCACGCCGTACTGATCCTCGATGATCACGAAGACTCCGGCCAGGAAATCACGCACGATCGATTGGGCGCCGAAGCCGATTGCGATACCGGCGATCCCGGCGCTGGCGATGAGCGGACCCAACGAGATGCCCAGCTCGGCCATCACCATGAATCCCGCGGTGGTCCACACGACGAGGCCGACGATGCTCCGAAGCATTGCTCCCAGCGTGAGGGCGCGCTGTCTCGCCCGAACCTGTTGTTCGCGTCGCTCCGCGAGGCGATGGGCACGTCGTCGCATCGCGGACTCGACCCCGAGCCTCTCGCGCGGCTTCTTCGGGGCCGCGTCGTCCCCGTCCGCCACCTGGGGATCGGCGGGCGCCGGCTCGAGCGGGGCCGAGTTTCGTTCTGCGAGCTGGTCGGCGAATCGCGTCACGAGGTTGCTCAGCACCCGCGACACGATCCACGCGATCACGATGATGACCAGAATTCGCAGCGGTCGGTCAACGAGCCAGTCGACGAGCGCCGCTGCGGTCTCGTTGTCGGTGCGTTCGAACACCCATTCACACACCAACTTCGGGTTTGCTCCACACGCGTCGCGTAGTGCGTCGAGCTCGCTCGTCGTGTCCTGGGCCATGAACGGCTCCTTCGGGTTCAGCATGAGGGTCAGGGTCGCTGGGCCCATTGTTGTCGGCCGGGTGCGCGCGGCCCGGGACACACGGCGAGGAATGCCCGAGCCTTCCTCGCCGTGCCGCCGGCGTCGTCTATCGTCGAAGTCGAGCAGCCGGCGTCCGGCGCTCAGGAGCACGTCCGATGAGCGACATCACCGAGACCCAGGGCAGCTGGCTGTCCGACGACGAGATCGAGACGATGCGGGGCAGGATGCCGATCGTCTACATCAACGCCATCCCGGTTCTCACCGACGATCTCGGGATTGTGACCCACATCGGCTTGCTGCTGCGCCTCGGAGCGGCGGGCGAGGTGAATCGCGAGATTGTGTCGGGGCGGGTCCTCTATGGCGAACGGGTGCGGGATGCACTGCTTCGCCATCTCGAGAAGGATCTCGGGCCGCTGGCCCTTCCCCGTATTCCCCCGTCGCCGCAGCCCTTCACGGTGGTCGAGTACTTCCCCAATCCCGACATCACCGGCTTCCACGACCCGCGGCAACACGCCGTGAGCCTGGCGTACGTCGTTTCGGTCGAGGGAGATTGTCAACCGTCGCAAGACGCGCTCGATCTGGTGTGGTTGCGCCCCGACGAGGTCACCAGCCCGACCGTGGCTGCCGAGCTCTCACCCGGACACGAGAAGCTGGTCCGCCGGGCCCTCGCCTACGTCGGTCGGCTTCCCTAGCCACCCTCCGCGCGATTTCCCTCCCCTTCCCCCACAAAAACCGCTTGCTCTGACCCCTTTCAACGAGAAGGGGTCAGACCCCGATCGGTGAAAACGGGTCAGACCCCGATCGGTGAAAACGGGTCAGACCCCGATGCGTGAAAAGGTGTCAGACCCCGGCTACCAGTCGAGAAGGTCGGCGCGGAGACCGGTGGCACGGATCGACGAGAGCACCTCTTCTGCGTGATCACGGTCGAGGGTGTCGATGCGGAGCTCGAGGACCGTGCTTCGGGCGCCGCTCGAACCGAGACCATCGTGATCAACCTGCACCACGTTGGCGGCGGCGTCAGCGATGATCCGAGACACGAGCGCCAGCCGGCCCGGTACATCGTCGAGCTCGACCCGAATTCGGTTCAGCCGACCCTGCACCGCCAGGCCGCGAAGTGTGACGACCGAAAGTGTGCGTGGATCGATGTTGCCACCGCAGAGCACCAGGCCCACCTTCCTGCCAGCGAAGACGTCCGGGTATTCCATTGCCGCCGCCAGCGGGGCGGCACCAGCACCTTCGACCACGGTCTTCTCGATCTCGAGGAGCATCGCAATCGCCTGCTCGATCGCCGCCTCCGAGACGACGAGAACCTGCGCCTCGTGCTCGGCGAGGATCCGGCTTGCGATGTCGCCGGGCTCCGACACCGCGATGCCGTCGGCCACGGTCGACCCAGAAACGGCCGTGGACACCCGTCCTGCGAGACGATCGGACATCGAGGGATAGCGCTCGGTCTCGACGCCGACCACCTGCACCGGCCGATCGTGATCCGCGGCCGCCACGGTGAGGCCTGCGGCGAGGCCACCTCCGCCGATCGCGCCGACGATCATTTCGAGCTCCGGTTCCTGGTCGAGCATCTCGAGTGCGATGGTTCCCTGCCCGGCGATCACGGCCGGGTCGTCGAACGGATGGATGAACTCGAGGTTGCGCTCGACCGAAAGCTCTCGCGCTCTCACTGCGGACTCGAGGACGTCTTCGCCGACCAATTCGACGTTCGCGCCCAAATCCCGGGTCCGGGCCACCTTCACGAAGGGCGTGTTCGCGGGCATGACGATCGTGGTCTCGATTCCGAGTTGCGCCCCGTGGTATGCCACGCCCTGTGCGTGATTGCCTGCCGACATCGCGATGACCCCCCGACCCGGTTCCACGTCGAGCAGACGGTTGCGAGCACCCCGACCCTTGAACGAACCGGTGTATTGAAGGTTCTCGAACTTCAGGTACACGTTGGCGCCACAGATCTCCGACAGAGTCTGCGAGAGGTTCAGTGGCGTGCGAACGAGCGAACCTGCGATTCGTTGGTGTGCACGGCGAATGTCGTCGATCGTGATGGTCGGCTCCCCATCGGCGCCGAGTTCAGATGGAGAGGTCGGCTCGATCATCGTCGGAGGCTAGCTCGCGCGAGCTGCGGGTCTCCCGGTTCACCCGTCGGGCGATCCGGGCAACGTCGACCATGGTCGTGAAGTAGGCGCTGGGGCGAACGCGCGAGTCTTCGCGGTGTTCCCAGGTGACCGGCACTTCCAGCACGTGGTAACCGAGCGCCCGCGCGAACGCGAGCGCTTCCACATCGAAGGCCCAGCCGTCGGTCCGACACCGACGGAAGATCGCATCGCTCGCTTCGCCGGTGAAGACCTTGAAGCCCCGCTGCGTGTCCTCGATCCCGGGAAGGACGAGCGCCTGGATGAGACGATTCGCAAGCCTGCCGAGCCAGGGCCGAAGGCCGGGTTGGCGAACGGCGACTGCCGCACCCTCGACGGCCACCGAGCCGATGATGACTGCAGGTTCGATCGGTTCCGCCGACGCAGCAGCGATGAGCCGATCGAACTCGCGAACATCGGTCGAGTTGTCGGCGTCGAGAAACAGTCGGTGGCGTCCGGTTCCGGTGATCATGCCGCGCCGAACGGCATGGCCCTTGCCGATGTTGCGCTCCGACTCCAGCACAACGAGTCGGCGAAAGCGGGATCGGTAGGACTCGACAACGGCCACGGTTTCGTCGGTCGACCCGTCGTCGACGACGATCACCTCGTCGTCGAGATCACGTTCTGCAAGAAAGCCGGCGATCGACTCGAGGGTCGGTCCAATCCGCTCGGCCTCGTTGTACGCGGGGATGATGACCGAGAGATCACGCATGTTGCACCTCGGGGTTGGGGGATCGATCCGCCGGGAACGATGACGGTTGGGAACGGTTGAAGATCAGCCAGACCCAGGCGCCGAATACGAAGACCACGACCGCCCCGAGGGGCGATGCCGACGCGGCAGCCGCAGGATGTAGAAGGGCTGCGGTCCACACCAGCCCAGCCGCCTTCAGGGCGACGCCTGCCTCAAGCGCCGCTGGAGCGGCGGCGAAAAGCGCCCCGCCCGCGACGACGAGTAAACCAGCGTCGTAGAACATGGTGTGCGGACTGATCAGCAGCACGCCCACTGCCGTCAAACCCATGCGCTGGTCCAGCGAGAAGCGCGTCGGATGAGCCCACGTCCACGCCAGAGTTGCGGCGACCAGTGCGGCCCCGGAAAAACCCAGAACGAGCGCCGGAGTGGCGTCGTGGCCCCAGATCGCCTGCAGGAATCCGACGATCGAGATCGAGTTGGGCGCGTTCACCTCGGCATCGCGCTCGACAAACGGCAGTACAGCCTCCATCCACCACGAGATCCAGCCAAGGCCGGCGACGGTCGCAACAGCAGCCCAGGTGACAAGAGCGGTGACGACGGCGGCTCGAACTGCCCTTCCATGACGTGCCAACCCCAGGAGACAGATCAGCGGCAACGCATATTGGGGCCGGAAGAGGAGAAGTCCGCTCGCCACGCCGGCAGCCGTTTCCCGGTCGTCCGCGAGAAGCCGCCACACCGCGGCGACGAGCAGCACCGACAGAGCGGTGTTCTGCCCTCCCCCGACGGCCTTGAAGATCGGGTAGAACGCGAGGGTGGCGGCGAACGCGGGCCACATCCACTGACGCAACGCCGGTACCGGCGTGGATAGCAACCGAAGTGCGCCGAACAGCGCTCCCACCATCAGCAGCGTGTGCACGGCGTACCCGACGCGAAATCCCAGCGCCGCCAGCGGCGCGTACGCGTACGCGACGTGGGGCGGATACGCGTAGGCGAGGTAACCATCGATGCCCGCATGCTCCTGTTCGGCGCGCTGCCGCTCGGCCGAATAGAGCTGATCGAGGTCTCCGTCGAGAATGATGGAACCCGCAGCATGAAAGGCCGGGTAGTCGCCCCCGAGTCGGGCTGCACCCTCGGCGACCGGTTGACCGTCAAGCCCGGCACCGACCCAGACCGCTATCGAGAACGCCGCCAACATGGCACCGAGCGCTGCTTTTGCCAGCCGATTGGCGCGGTCGGACCCACTTCGGCCCCGAGGTGAAAAGTCGCCGGTCGGCACAGGCATTCGCGACGTTTCTGACATCGCAAGTCCAATCGGCCCGATCGACTCTGCGGGCTTGGGCCATCCGACCCAATCGGGTTCCGCTCGAGTGGTGCCGGCTCGCGGTCAGTCGAGCGATGCGAGCAGGTTTCTCGCCCGGTCGATGATGGGCGCGTCCACCATCGTCCCTTCGTAGGCAACCACTCCGGTGCCGACTTCCGCGGCCGCGTCGGCGGCCGTCACAACTCCCCGAGCGTGCTCGATCTCGGCCGCGGTTGGAGTGAAGGCGTCGTTCGCAATCGCAACCTGCGCCGGATGAACACACAGCTTCCCCGCGTAGCCGAAGGTGCGAGCCTCGAGCGCCTCCCGCCGGAACCGCTCGTCGTCGCCATAGTCGACGACCACCTGATCAAGTGCCGGAAGCGAGCCCATCCGTGCCGCTATCGCGACCCGGGAGCGTGCGTACAGAACCTCGGTGTTGTGTTCGGTCCGGATGCCGCCGAGGTCCGTGATGAAGTCCTCGGCACCGAAGTAGACGACGTCGGGCCCAGCCACGCACACGTCACTGGCAGCGTCCACGCCGGCCACCGATTCGATGCCCGCGCACAACGCCGCATCCCCTAGTCCTTGGGCCTCCATGGCTGCTCGTACCATCACGACGTCGTCGATCCGTTCGATCTTTGGCACAACGATTCCATGCGCGGCGGCAGCCACCGCCGCCGCGAGATCATCGGTGAAGTGCGCGGTGTCGACAGAGTTGACGCGCACCCATAGCCGGGTCGAACCCAGGTCGGCGGCGCCTGGCCGGGCATCCGCGATTGCGTCACGGGCCGCGGATTTTGCTCCCTCGGGTGTTGCATCCTCGAGGTCGAGGACACCCACGTCGGCGCCGGCCCGAACGAACTTCTCGACGAAGTCGACCCTGGACGCGGGGCCGAACAGCACACTTCGAACTCGCACGCCGAAACCGTAGTCCGTTCGACGTTGGTACCCGGCTGATTCTCCGCGACACTCCCATGGATGACGTTCGCCCCCATGCCCCGCCGCTCCCCCGGTCTGCTCACACGCGCGAGCTCTGCATTCTGGCCGGCCGTGCGCGAGATCGAGGCGCAGCGCGAGCCGCATGCGGCCTTTTGGGACGACTGGAACACGCGCGCGTTCGCCTCCGAGGGGCCACTCCTGGTCGCGCTCGGCGACTCGAGCTCGCAGGGCATCGGCTCGGGCGATCCCGCTCATTCATGGTTGCCCCGAATCATCGATCGCCTCCGGTCCAACACCGGCGAACCCTGGCGGGCGATAAACCTGAGCATCACGGGCGCACAGCTCTCCGATGTCATCGATTTTCAGCTCCCGCGGATGGACGAGATGAGGTTCTCAGGCCACGAACCGACCCTGGTAACTCACCTCGCCGGAGCAAACGACCTGATGGCGCCAGCCACATGGGGCGGCACGGCCCGCCGCATGCGAACGATCCTCACCGCCCTCCCCGACCGGGCCGTCGTCGCCCGCGTCGGCAAGTCGACACCGCTGAACGGCGCCATGGCCCGCATGCTGAACCGAATCATCGAAGGCCAGGCCGAGCACCGTCCGTTCCACCTCTTCTGGCCGTGGGATTGGCCGTCCCGAGATGGGCTCGCAGTCGACAGGTGGCATCCCGGGGCCCGAGGGTACGAGTACATGACCGATTTGATCTGGGGCCCGGTAAGCGAATCCCTTGGAATCAGCCAGACGCCTCGCTGAGCAATTCATCCAGTCGTCGGTGCTCTGCGAGGACCGCGGCCACCGGTTCGACCACGTGCGACTCGGCCAACGATTCCAGCTGATCCGCCATCGTCTTCCTGGCCGCACGCGCTCGCCTGCCCGCGCCGATCGCGAGTGGTATCCGCACGATGAAGGCGATGAGCAGCCCGAGCAAGGCCCCGCCCAGCAATAGTGCCGACGGCAGTGGAATCCAGTCGGCGCGCGGCGTGTCGGGCAGCAGCGGCTCTGTGTCGAACCGAAGGAAGCCACCGAGCGCGGCCACGACAAGGAGCCAGACCAGGCCTACCACGGCCACTGTGGCGAGCACGCCCTGCAACCACACAACCGGCGTCCACCAGCGAGCGGGCTTACCCGCACCCACTGCGGTGGTGCCGATGGTGCGTCGCACGTCGTCGATCAGATCGTCGCGGCTCGCGGACGAGACGCGGCGTACCTCGCCCGGCCATGGAACCTCGAGGTCATCGGCGACGGCCTCCGCGTAGTCGCGCAGAGCAAGGTCGACTCGCGGCGCCGACGCCGACGATCGCCCCGGACCCGGAAGATCGGCGAGCGGTCTCCGCGCCAACCTCCTGACGAATCTTGTGAACGGCCACCCCATCGCCAGGCTGCCCTGACGCCGGTGATGACGGCCGGCGACGTCGGCCACCTGCGCCGAACCCGCCGCCTCAGCGAGGCCGTCGACCAGGTCGCGCCGATGGGACCGCTGCTCGTCGGGCGAACCCGAACGGTGGAGCCCCATCGCCGTCTGACGAACATCGACGTCGAGTCGATCGAGCGCCGCCCGACGTTCCCGCACCGCGTCGGCGAGCAAGGCGCTGACCTCCGGAAGTCCCTCGCCGGTCACCGCCGACACGGAAACCACCTTTGCACCCGCCAGCCCGTCGTCGGCGAGGAGCCGTTCGAGATCAGCAGCGACGACCGCCGGGTCGGTGACGCGGTCGATCTGGTTGAGCACGAACCGCAGGATTGAGTGGTGTTCGGCCAGCGGCTGAAGATACCCGACATGCATCGCCTCGTCGGCATACTTCTGCGGATCGGTCACCCACACCAGTACGTCGACGAGCTCGACGAGACGATCGACCTCGAGGCGGTGCTCGACGGCGGTCGAGTCGTGATCCGGAAGGTCGAGCAGCACGAGCCCATCGAGGTCGTGAGCCGACTCGTCGGCGCTGGCGGCGGCCTCGTGGCGACGCCTGATCTCCAACCAGTCGAGAAGGGGCCCAGCGTCGGCATCGCCCCACACAACGGCATGCGGCACCGACGTAGTCGGCCTCAGAACACCAACGTTTGTCACGTCGGTGCCGGCCACGCGGTTCACGATCGATGACTTCCCCGAACCGGTGGCACCGGCGATCGCCACCACCGTGTGATGCGTGCCGTGGCGGAGCCGAGCGCGGGCGCGATCCACCGTCACCCGTGCCGCCGCCACGTCGGCGTCGTGGAACCGACCCTCGGCCATTGCAACGGCCTGTTCGAGCGCGTCGACTCGACCCATCAGGGTCGAACGAACATCGACTGGCGTCACCGTCGAGACGCCTCGAGATCGGAGAGGGTGGAGTCGAGGCGCTCGACATCGAAGTCGGTCATCGCCACGAGATCATCGAAGCGTTTCCGGTCGCGGTCGAGCAGGCCATTGAGGCGAGAGATCAGATTCTCGCGAGCTTCGCGGGCGAGGTCGCGCACCGCTTGCTCCCCGAACACCGCGGTCAGAACCGCTTGGGACACGGCGGCCGTGCCGGTGGCCACTGCCGCCTCGCCACCCGTGATGCCGCCGGTCTGCGAGAAAACGGCGACCATGAGCGCAACGCCGACGCCGTTGATGCCCGTGGACAGGGTTCGAGCGATCGTGACCTTGTCGCCGGCCTGCTGCCGCACGAGGTCGAGCACATGCTGTTCCCACGCCGCCAGCTCGTGTTCAACGCGAGGTGCGAGCTCGTGTCCGGCCCGATCGATTCCGCGAGGAGCTTCGGAGAGGATTTGCGCACCCTCGGGTCGACTCTCCCACCGCTCGACGATGTCGAGAGCGGCCCGATCGACCGCGTCTCGGGTGACGACCAGGAGGTTCGACTCGAGCTGACCGGCCGCTTGTTCATCAGGAGACGGACCCGATTTCAGGATTCGCCGCATCCCATCTCGAAGCCGACTCACACCCGCCTCGAGCCGACTCATCATCGCGCCGGTACCCACGAACTCCCGCCACTGATCGAGAACCTCTCCTCGTAAGAGCGTGCCCCGATCAAGCTCGAGATCGATGTCGACCAACGCCTGTGCGTACCGCCGAGTGGCCACTGCGTGGAGGGCGTCGATGCGCTCACCCTGCTCGACAAGGGCCGCTCGGATACGCGCCATTCGATCGGGGATCGAGTCGAGTGCGCCGTCGAGCGTGGACCGGATCAGCTCCTGCCGGGCTCCGGCGTCGGCGGCCAGGCGATGAAGCCACTCGCGGACGGGCGCGATCCGCTCGCCGAGGCGACCGTTGTCGAGCTCGCCCTCGGTCACACTGAAGACCGCTGTCGACTCCAACCCGCGATCGGCGAGCATCGACTCGAAGTGCTCAGCCACCTCGCCGTCGTGACCATCAGGAATGCGGTTGATCACCACTGCGAGCGCGGCCGAACGCTCTTGGGCCATCGCCAGGTACTCCCATGGAACCGCATCGGCATACCGAGCGGCGGTCGTCACAAACAGCCACAAATCGGCGGCACCGAGAAGTTGCGCTGCGAGATCGTGATTCGCGACCTCGACCGAATCGATGTCGGGCGCGTCGAGGATCGCGAGCCCCGCCGGCAGAGCGTCGGAAGTGGTGATGCGGATTCCGGCAACCCCGGCAGCGACCTCGGTCGATGTGCGCGCCAGCCCGGGGAGAACACCGTCGGGGTCGAGGTACCACGCTTCGTCTGCTGGATTGCAGACGAGCACCGGCGCTCGTGTGGTCGGCCGGAGTACGCCGGCCGTGGTCACCTCGGTACCGACAAGACTGTTGACGATCGTCGACTTCCCGGCGCCGGTCGAACCGCCGAGAACCGCGAGCACGGGAGCATCGACACGCCGCAGTCGCGGAAGTAGATAGTCGTCGATCTGAAAGATCAACTCATCCCGGTCGCGTCGGGCGTTGTCGACCCCGGGAAGGTCGATCGAAAGATCGGCCGACCCAAGTTCCGCCCGGAGCCTCGAAAGCGCCTCGGCCGAGCTCATCGACCCTGCCGTTCGATGGTGATCGTCATGGGCAGCGATCAGCGATCGCGAAGCTCCCTGCGAAGGATCTTCCCCGACGCCGACTTCGGGATCTCGTCGATGAACTCGAGCAGCCGGATCTGCTTGAACGACGCCACCTGGCCGGCGACGAACGCCATGATCTCGTCGGCGGTCGCCTCGGCCCCGGGCTTGAGGGTGATGAACGCTTTCGGGAGCTCGCCGGCTTCGTCGTCGGCGATGCCGATCACGGCCGAGTCGGCGATCGCCGGATGTGTGAGCAGCAGTCCCTCGAGTTCGGCCGGCGGTACCTGGAAACCCTTGTATTTGATGAGCTCCTTGATGCGGTCGACCACATAGATGTGCCCGTCGCTGTCGAAGTGGGCGACGTCGCCCGTGTGCAGCCAGCCATCGGAATCGATCGTGTCTGCGGTCGCTTGTGGGTTGTTCAGGTATCCCTTCATCACTTGCGGCCCCCGAATCCACAGCTCGCCGTCTTCATCGAGCCCACAGTCGTTTCCTTCGAGGTCGACGATCCGACACTCGGTGTTCGACACGGTGACCCCCGATGAGCCCGAGCGACCCTCGCCGACGATCGTTGCGTGCGAGACCGGCGAGAGTTCGGTCATGCCGTAACCCTGGATGACCGAACAGCCGAGGCGAGCCTCGGCTTCTTCGCCAACTTCGCCCGACAAGGGGGCTGCACCGCTGAAGATGACCTCGAGCGAACTGAGGTCGTACTGATCGACGATCGGATGTTTGGCCAGACCGAGCACGATCGGCGGTACTGCGAAGAACCAGCTGACTTTCCGATCCTGGATGAGCGTGAGCGCCTCCTCCATGTCGAAGCGGGGCATGGTGACGATGGTGACACCGTTCGCGAGCAGGCCATTCATGAGCACTTGCATCCCGTAGATGTGAAAGAACGGAAGCACGGCGAGCGCGACATCGTCGGTGCCATAGCTGAGGATGTGCTTGCACTGCTCGATATTGGCGGTGAGGTTGTCGTGCGACAGGATCACACCTTTGCTGCGGCCGGTCGTGCCCGATGAGTACGGCAGGACCACCGGCGTGTCATTCGTATCGACGGGAACCTGTGCCGTGAGCGGCGGCGACGTGAGCAGATCGAACATCGAGGGCACCCCTTCGACGGGGTCGATGGTCATGATCTCGGTGACGTCGGTACCTTCGGCCGCCTCGCGGGCAACGTCGAGGAACATCGAGATGGTGACCAGGATCGACGCGCCTGAGTCGTTGAGCTGATGGTTCACCTCGTTTGCGGTGTAGGTCGGGTTTACGGTCGTGACGGTTCCGCCGGCCAGCGCCGCGCCGTGGAAGAACGATGCGTACTCCGGGATATTCGGTGCCATGAGCGCAAGCGTGTGACCGGGCCCGAACCCGCGGGCTGCGAGCCCACCGGCGAGCAGCTGAATGCCTTCTCGCAACTCGGCAAACGTCTGGGATCGCCCGGTCGGACCATCGATGATCGCGGGCTTGTCGGCGAGCTCGTCGACCATCCGAAGCGTGTAATCGGTGATCGACACGCCGCTCGGAATCTCGACGTCGGGAAGGTTCGAGGTGTACATGCTCAGCGATACTAGACCCGATCCCGGTCGACGCTTGCGGCCTGGTTCGACGGCGCCGGAGCTACTGCCCGCCACTCGTGTGGGTGCCGCGCCCACCCCTCGTGACCGACGCGAAAAGAATCTCGGAATGAACTTGACGGGGTCTCGAGGAGCAGGGCAAAGTGACCTCAGTCACGGAGACGTGACCGGAGTCACATGACACCGGATGCGTCGAAAGGACCTCGAACCATCGGAGAAGTGGAAGGAGTGATGACGAATGGTCAACTTCGGTTCCACCCCAGTGCGCGGGCCTCCGTGATTCAGAAATTGCCTTAGAGCAATTCAGCCACACACCCCGTCGGCTGAAGGCCGAGCCGGTCCCCTCACGTTCTCTCACCACAGGCAACGACACTGCCCAGCGGAACGCAAGCGAGACGACTCGACAATTCAACCGATCGTGAGAGAAGAGATCCATCAGCGGAGGCGCTGGTGG
>JBPCTR010000011.1:0-3253 GCA_051011575.1 Acidimicrobiales bacterium
GAGCTGGAGCTCTCGCCCGAGTACTACCTCGAGGTCCTACCGCAGCTGGTGAAGCCGATCGGCAACATCCACCTCTGTGGCGACTACACCCACCGATTGTCGTTCTTGGCCGGCGCCGGGCACAGCGCCTTCCGGGCGGCCAGGGCACTCGGCAGTAGCCACGTGGTCGCCGCCGAAGACGAGCTCGAGTTCCCCGACACACCCCGATGGGGCCGGTTCGGCGTCGCCGCATTGGCCGTGTCCGGCGCGGCCGGGCTTGGCGGTGTCGTGGTCGGCGGAGTGGCGGGTATCGGGGTCTCCGTGCTCGCGACGCTGCTGCTCTGTCTCACGGTCGCCTGGCCATCGATCCTGCCGCCCCTCGCGGCCGTTTACAAGGCGTTCCTAGCCATCGGGGCAACGATGGGTGCGGCATTGCTCGCCATTGGAGCGTGGAGCTGACATGACCGAGAACCGAGCGGAGCGAGTCGTAGTCATCGGCGGCGGGGCGGCCGGGCTCTCGGCCGCCAACCGGTTGCAGGACGCAGGGATCGACGCGGTCATCGTCGAGGGTCGATCGCGGCTGGGGGGTCGAATCCACACCGTCGACGTCGACGGTTCGGACACGGCGTGGGTCGACATGGGCGCAGCCTGGATCGACGACCACCGCACGAACCGGGTCTATCATCTGATCGAGCCGGCCGGAGCGGGCGTCGAACCGACGCTGCCGAGACTGACGAACGTCCGAGCGTACGACGAACGACCGTCGCGTTGGGTCGGACGGGGCCGCACGATGCTGGCGATGGCGAAGTACGCCTGGCGTAGCCACCGGCTCAAGAGGCCGACGACCGAGTTCGCTGACCTCGGCGAACGAATCGACGCGATGTTGGGCGACAACCCGGACCGCGCCGACGAGTACCTCGTGAAGGCGACCGCCGAGCTCCTTGATGGCGGCCCGGTCGGGAACACCCACCAGAACGCCTTCAGCGACGGCCCGTGGGAGTACCTCCGGTACAAGGAGAAGACGTCGGTGATGGTCGTCGGCGGGTTCCGCCACGTGGTGGACGCCCTGTCCGCGCCCTTGGACAACGACCGTATCTTCCTCGATCACGAGGTCGTCTCCGTGTCCTGCTCGTCATCGTCCGAGGTGCCGCACCCGATCAGGGTGGAGACCGCGAACGGAACGACCTTCGAAGGTACGCACGTGATCGTGACGGTGCCGATCGGGGTCCTGCAAGCGAACGCGATCGCGTTCGACCCTCCGCTGCCAGCCGAGAAGCAGGACGTCATCGAACGGATGGGAGTTGGCAACGTCGAGAAGGTCGCGCTCACGTTCGCTTCACCGTTCTGGCGCGAGAAGCCCGACCGAGCGGTGCACTTCTTCAGCGTGCCCAATTCGTACGCGCCCCAGTCGGTCATCATCGACGTGA
This sequence comes from Acidimicrobiales bacterium, assembly GCA_051011575.1. Taxonomy (GTDB): domain Bacteria; phylum Actinomycetota; class Acidimicrobiia; order Acidimicrobiales; family SHLQ01; genus SHLQ01. Next base: position 1,407 of record JBPCTR010000011.1, read on the forward strand.
CCGACACCGCAGGTGCCGCGCCCGGAGGATCGGCCAGTGCCTGTCTCGTCGCGATCTGCGCTGCCGAGGTTGCCAAGGCGACCGCGGACCGTCCACACGATGCCGTGGAAGCGACGCTGGCGACCCTGCAGCGGATGTTCCCCAACCGCTACCAGCCGCCGGTGGCCACTGCGGTGTCGACGTGGAGCTCGGACCCGTTCTCGCAGGGCGTCTACTCGTACCCGACGCCACGTACACGGCCAGGTGACTACGCCCTGCTCGGCGAGCCGATCCACGACCGCAAGGTCCTGTTCGCCGGCGACTGGTGTACTGCGGGGACCTATCTCTCGTCGGTCGAGGGCGCCATCGTTTCGGGCGAACGAGCCGCCGAGGCGATCATCGATGCCCGGTAGTCGTCGGCGCAGACGACCGGTGAAGTACCGCACACGAACTCACGGAGGAGACCAGTCATGACCAACGTCATCCGATTCGACCCCGACCCCGACCTCCAGCCGTCGCGGGTGATGCCGAGGCAGTCGTTCACGACCGACGACACGACCGATCTCGCCCACAGCTTCTTCGCCGCCGAGAATGGCAGCGTGCAGACCGGGGTGTGGGAAGGTGCACCCGCCCGCTTCGAGATCGACGGCTACCCATCACACGAGCTGATGGCGATGCTGTCTGGGTCGGTCACCATCACCGATCTCGACACCGGCCGAGCCGAGGTCTTCACGGCCGGCGACACCTTCTTCGTCACGAAGGGTTCGCGTATCATCTGGGAGACAACCGCAACGATGCGCAAGTACTACGTGATCGTGCCCGACGCCGCACCGGGTGCACCCGAAGCGTCGTCATGACGCTCGGCGCCCCTGCCGCCGACCAGGATCAGCTTCGCCGGACGGCGCCGGTCCGCCAGGCCGATCGATGACCATTCTCTCGTCGGTCGACGGCGCGATCGTCTCGGTTGAACGACCCACCGGGCCGATCGTCGACGCGGCCTCGTGAGGCCGGACGGTGATGGCGGATCGTCCCGGGTCGAGAGGGCAGCCGATGTCATAGCGGTCGGTGATGCATCCGGGTTGGAGTACGTCCGGATGACCCCGGAGATGGGCGCAGCGCTGGAAGAACTCGAGCTCGCAGCTTTCCCCACGGCCCTGGCGGAGGATCTCTACGACGAGCGTCAACTCCGGATCCTGGCGCGTGACTTCCCCGAGGGGTCCGTGGTCGGCTTCGACGGACCCAACCGCGACGCGCCGGTCGCGCTGGGACTCGGCGTTCGGGCACCTTTCGATTTCGAGTTACCGCACCACGTGCTCAAGGACCTGCTCGCTGCGGCTCCTACCGAGAGCGGTGACGATCCTGCCGGCGATTGGTACTACGGAACCGACATCGTGGTCCGTCCCGACTACCGGCGTCGCGGGATCGGTGGCGAGCTGTATGCGCTTCGCAAGCAGATCTGCGTCGATCTCGATCTGCGTGGCATCGTTGCTGGTGGGGTCATCCCTGGGTTCGCCCACCACAAGAGCAACATGACGGCCGACGAGTACATCGAGGCGGTGGTGGCCGGCGACCTCTATGACCCGACCTTGACGTTTCAGGTCGAGAACGGCTTCGATGCGCTCGGCGCCCTTCCCGGCTACCTGCGTGACCCAGCGGTCGACAACTGGGCCTCGTTGATCGTGTGGCGTCGACCGGACGGTGCCGGGCACTGAACCGGCGAACGCTCACCCGAGCCGCTGCCAACCACTCCGATGGCGTGGGTTAAGGGTTGCATTCGCCCCTCCGACACACTCGTTAGTACACGACGAAGGACCAGCTGAGACCTCCATCCGGCCGTCGTCGTGGTACGTGATCGAGAGGTTCAGCTC
>JBPCTR010000012.1:0-2759 GCA_051011575.1 Acidimicrobiales bacterium
GTCGAAGGTCGATCGACTCGTCGTAGCTCGCGATGAGGGTGGACGTGATCTGCTCATCGGTGGAGCCGTCGTCGACAAGTCGCCTGATCTCACGACGGATCTCCTCGGCAACGACCGCGTTGGACTCGGCGACCGACTGGCCATCGCAGGTCGGACAGGCGAAGTCTTCCGACAACGACCGCACTCGGTCTTCGTTCGTGCGGGGCGGACCCTCGACTTGAGTCGACATGATCAGCGCCGACAGCGCAACGGCTACGAGGCCGACCCATGCGATGGAGCGAGTGCGGTGGCTCACGACGTCGCCCCGCTGAGCCGCGCCATCTCGTTCTCGAGATCAGCTCGCGTGACGCCGCCGATGAACTTCGAAGTGACGATTCCGTTCGGAGCGACGAGATAGGTCTCTGGTACTGCCGCGACTCCGTAGCTGATTGCGTATCGGCCCGTGTCGGCGGCGAGCACGTCCCAGTCGCCCCCGTTTCGTTCGAAGAACTCGAGAACGTTTGCCTCGGTGTCCGAAAACGCGAGCGACACGACCGCGGCGTCGCCTACCGGAGAGTGCGCTCCTTCGAACGCGACGAGTTCGGGATGTTCCTCGATGCACGGGATACAGGTCGAGGCGAAGAAGTTGACCACCACCCAGCGACCCCGATGGTCGTCGAGGTCAAAGTTGTCGCCGGCGATCGTTTCGCCCACGATCGCGGGGGCGGCACGTTCGATCAACGGGCTCCGACCGAAGCCAGACTCGGTGTCGGACGTGGCCAGCACCGCGATCAACAGACCCAGGATCAATGCCGTCGGAACTGCGATCCAGAACGCGAGCCGACTGGGGCCGCTACCGATCTCGAGCTCCTCGACGCCATCGTCGGTCTCGACGCCGTTCTGACTCGTGCCGGCGTCGGTCACGACACTGCGACGGGTTCGGGAGCAGCGTCGCCAGAGCCGTTCGTGGCGACGGCGTCGCCAGATATTGCCGACGTCGGAGCCGTGGGCCGGCGTCGCTGACCGGGCACCAGCGCGAGCGCAGTTCCCCCCGCCATGAGGATGCCGCCGATCCACAACCACTGGACGAGCGGCTGCACCGTGACCCGAACGACTACCGGCTCATCGGGTTCAGTCGGAAGAACCGAGAGCTGCACGTCGTCGATCAGCGAGCCACGCGTTTGAGGAGTTCCGATTGTGCGTCCGGCGAACGGGAACACCGTGAGCGCCGGTCGTTCGATCCGGCCATCGACCTCGACCAGCACCTGATTGTCGATGCGGCCGTCGGCACCGACGACCTGATCGGTGCCACGCCACACGAACTCATGGCCAGCAAGGCGGGCGGTCTCGCCCTCCTCCGCGAACCGAAATTCTGCCTGCCGGAGATAGCTGTTACTTGCGGCAAAGGCGACGGCGATGATGATCACGCCGATGTGCACGACCATGCCGCCGTTCGTTCGGCCGACGAGACCTCGCCACCCTTGTCGACGGGTCGCGAGGACAAGCTGTCGAGCCGCTGATCCGGCAGCGAAGCCGGCAAGGCCGAACGCGAGTACGGGCGCCCAGCCCGCGCCGCCGAGCAGCAGCGAGACGACCATCGACACGACGCCGAGAATCGCCGGCCAGAACAGACGAGTCGAGAGGACCTCGCCGCTGGCCTTGCGCCATGGGAGGACCGGTGCCATCGCCATGAGGAAGAGGAGCACGAAGCCGATTGGCATGGTCATCCGGTCGAAGAACGGATTGCCGACCGCGATTCGGTCGCCGTTGATCGCCTCGATGATGAGCGGCCAGACGGTGCCGAGCAGGACGACGAACGCGAAGGCGGCGAAGACGACGTTGTTCGCAAGGAACGCTCCCTCGCGCGACACCGGTGAATCGATGCGGCCGACCGATCGGAGCGCATCACCACGCCAGCCGACCAGCGCCACCGTGACCACAACGATCAGCGCAAAGAACGCGATGAGCGACGGTCCGATACCACTCTCACTGAACGCATGAACCGAGGCGATCACTCCGGAGCGGGTGAGAAATGTGCCGAGGATGGTGAGCGCGAACGTTGCGCAGACGAGCGACAGGTTCCAGACCCGCAGCATCCCGCGGCGTTCCTGGACCATCAACGAGTGGATGAAGGCTGTGCCGGTGAGCCAGGGAAGGAAAGACGCGTTCTCGACCGGGTCCCACGCCCAGTAGCCACCCCAGCCGAGTGTCTCGTAGCTCCACCAGGCGCCGAGCACGATGCCGAAGGTGAGGAAGCCCCACGCGAACATGGTCCAGCGGCGGGTCTCGATGAGCCACCCCTCGCCGACACGACCCGTCGTGAGCGCAGCGATTGCGAACGCGAACGGGACGGTGAAACCCACGTAGCCCAGATAGAGCATCGGCGGATGGAACGCCATGAACGCGTTGTTCTGGAGCAGCGGGTTGAGTCCGGGGCCGTTGGCGGGTGGATCGGCGAGGCGAACGAAGGGATCGGCTGGACCGAGCATGAGCCCGAAGAAGAAGATCGTGACCACGAGCATGGTGAGAAGCGCCCACGCAACCATCGGGTCGTCGGTTCGCGTCCGGAACCTCCATGCAACCACTGCGAGGTAACCGGCGAGTACGAGCGCCCAGAGCAGAATCGATCCTTCGAGCGCTCCCCACAGCGACGCGATCGCGAAGAGCGTTGGAGTGCCGATCCGCCCGTTCTCCGCCACGTATCTCACACTGAAATCGTTGGTGAGCAGCGCATTCTCCATCACGAGGAACGCCACGATCGACGATCCGAGGATGAGGGC
>JBPCTR010000013.1:0-4239 GCA_051011575.1 Acidimicrobiales bacterium
CGATGGAGGAGCACCTCCGGTTCGCCGTGTGTTACTGGCACAGCTTCAATTGGCCGGGCAGCGACATCTTCGGTGCCGGAACGTTCGATCGACCGTGGCTCGATGCGGCGGTCGACCCCATGGGTGCGGCGCACCAGAAGATGGACGCGGCCTTCGAGTTCTTCGCGAAGTTGGGTGCGCCGTTCTTCAGCTTCCACGACCGTGACATCGCTCCCGAAGGCGCCACGTTCGCCGAGAGCTGCGCCAACTTCGACACGATGGTTGACTACGCCGAACGGAAGATGGCCGACACCGGAATGAAGTTGTTGTGGGGCACGGCGCAAGCGTTCTTCCAACCGCGGTATGCCGCGGGTGCGGCCACCAACCCGAACCCCGACGTGTTCGCCCACGCTGCGGCACAGGTGAAACACTGCCTGGATGCCACCCACCACCTGGGTGGCGAGAACTACGTGCTCTGGGGCGGCCGCGAGGGATACGAGACGCTGCTCAACACGGACATGGCCCGCGAGCTGGACCAGCTGGGCCGGTTCCTCACACTCGTTGTCGAGCACAAGAAAGCGATCGGTTTCAACGGCACGATCCTGATCGAACCCAAAGCCCTCGAGCCGACCAAGCACCAGTACGACTACGACTCGGCCACGGTGTTCGGCTTCCTCCAGAACTACGGGCTCGAGAACGACATCAAGGTGAACATCGAGGTCAACCACGCCACGCTCGCGGGCCACGACTTCAACCACGAGGTCCATCAGGCGGTGACCAACGGGATCTTCGGATCAGTCGACGCCAACCGGGGCGACGATCGGCTGGGGTGGGACACGGACCAGTTCCCGAACTCGGTCGAACAGATGAGCTTGGGCGTGTACGAGATCCTGAAGGGCGGCGGGTTCACGACGGGCGGCTTCATGTTCGACACGAAGTTGCGTAGGCAGAGCCTCGCCCGTAGCGACCTGTTCCATGGTCACGTGGGCGCAATGGACACGCTGGCGCGCAGTCTGCTGGTGGCCGCGGCCTTGATCGAAGACGGCGACCTGGCCGCGATCGTCGAAGAGCGATATGCCGGCTGGGGCACCGATCGGGGGCAGCGGATTCTGGCGGGCGAGGTGAGCCTGGCCGAGCTGCACGCTGAGGTGCTGGCCAACAACATCGATCCCGCGCCCGTGAGCGGACAGCAGGAAATGCTCGAGAACCTGATCAACCGCACCGTCGAACGAGTGCGCTGAGACTGGAGAAATCGCAATGTTCGAAGTCGATGTGAACAACCTCGACGAGCAGATGGAGTCGATCATCGACGAGCTGCTCCTCGGGCCCGGCGCGGTGATCATCAAGGGCGCGTTCTCGCCGGACGAGGTGGTCGAAGCTCGCCGGCTGATCATGGAGTACAGCCATCAGGAAGACAAGGAGACGCACTTCCAGGGTGCGAACCGAGACAAGTTGCACCTGCAACGTCGGGTGTGGAACCTGCTCAACAAAGGCGAGATCTTCGAGGCGATGGTGCAACAGCCTGCGGTGGCTCGCATCGCGGCCGCGTTTCTGGGCGACAAGTTCATCCTCGGCTCGATTGCGGCCAATCGACTGCTTCCCGGCGGCCCGGGGCAGGAGCCGCACATCGATTACCCGTACTGGGACATGTACGAGCGCGAAGGGTTCCCGGCGCGCATCAACTCGAGCTTCCCGATGAACCTCCAGGCCACGATTCCGCTCGACCCGTTCACCGAGCTGTCGGGCGCCAGCGCGTTCCTCGCCAACTCGCAGGGCGAGCTGATGTACCCCGAGACCTCGGACCGCGAGCGCTTCTACGCCGACTGCTCTCGCATGCTCGGTGAACCCGGCGACTGCATTTTGTTCAACGGGATGGTGTGGCACTGCGCCATGCCGAACGAGAGCGACCATGACCGCAGCGCCATCCTGATCGAGTACCTCGCCAAGTTCGTGACCCCGCTCGAAGATCAGAAGTCGGGCGTACGCCAGGAGGTGGTCGACCGGGGCACCCCCCTGCTCCATCAGTTGATGGCCCTCACCTACCCGTACCCCAAACTCTTCGACGAAGCCGAAGCCGAAGTCCAGATCGGCCGCGACGTCTAGACGTCTTCGACGGGCGAGTCGATCGGAAGGGTGACCACGAACGTCGTTCGCCCGGGTGCCGACGACACCGTGAGCGTCCCGGAATGCTTTTGGACGACGATGTTGTGTGAGATGTTCAGCCCCAACCCGGTGCCAGCACCCGGCGGTTTCGTGGTCACGAACGGATCGAAGATCGTCTCGATCAGATCGGGTGGAACGCCCGGCCCGTCGTCGGACAGGTCGATCACGACGCGCTCGTCTTCCACGCGAGTCGCGATCGTGATCACGCCGGTGCCGTTCATCGCATCGATGGCGTTGTCGATGATGTTCGTCCAAACCTGGTTCAGCTCGCTCCCGAACGCCTCGATCTCGGGGAGATCGGACGCGTAGGACCGACGGACCTCGACCCCGGGGCTCAGGCTGCTGCGGAGCATGAGCAGCGTGCTGTCGAGGCCCTCGTGCACGTCGTAACGCTGCCTCGGTGCCTCATCGAGGCGGGTGTACGACTTGAGCGCTCCGACGAGGTCGATGATGCGCGCCGTGCTCTCGTCGAGGCTCCCGAGCAGGCTTCGTCTCTCGAACTGTGAGGCCACAAGCTTCACGAAGCCGGCGGCATCGTCGGGTGCCAGACCTTCGGTCACGCGTTGCACGTCGTCGGCCTGCAGCCCGATGTCGACGAGCATCGGCGAGAGCTCCCAGGGCGACTCGACGCCGATCGATTCCAGGTGGTCTTGAATCGCCTGCTCCCGGTCGCTTCGCTCGAGCGGATCCACCGAGTCGGAGCGAGTGCCGTTCTGGTCGAGTCGGTCGACCAGCGAGCGGAGCTCCTCACCATCGGGTTCGAGGCCCAGGCGCCTCGCCTCTGCCGCCACCGGATCATCACCGGTGAGCAGGCTCGAGAGTTGGCTCGCCGCTTGTTGCGCCGCGGCAGTGGGGTTGTTGAGTTCGTGCGCGAGCCCAGCGCTCAGCTTGCCAAGGGTGGCGAGTTTGTCGCTTTGGCGAAGCGTCACCTCCTGTTCGAGGTACGCGGATTCGAGCTCGCGGTTGCGGCGCATGATCTCGACCATCGTGTTCTTCTGACCGACGAAGAAATTGAGGAGCAGGAAGATCACCCCGGTCATCACCACGAAGTTGCCGACGAAGAACGTGGTTCGCAGCCACGACGGAAGTCCGTTCGTTCCCGAGAGCAGTGGATCGATCACACCGCTCACGACTGTCAGGGCGACAAATCCGAGCGTCCAGAAGATCGCTTCGCGAGAACGCCCGCTCCACATCGCACTCAGCGGTGCGAGCAGCGCCCAGATGATGATCGCGCTGCTCGCCGCGAACCCACCCAGGGCCCACATCAGCAGGAACGGCAAGAAGAGGTGTTGGACGATCTGGCTGACGCGGAACCATCGCCATCCGCCGAATCGCCAGAGCGCCACGAAGCTCAGGATGGTGATGAAGGTGTAGACGATCGGGATGAGCCCGGCGAGGACTTCCCCATTGCCGATGTACAACACGCCCCACACGGGCACGGGGAACATGACGCCCACCGATGCTGCCGCAAGAACGCGCCGGGTCGTGCGCTCGTCGTCGTCGCAATCGTCGTCGACACCGAGGCTGATCACGCGATCGAAGAATCGCCACAGCGCGGTCGAGTTACCTCTGACCACCGTCAATCCCCCTTCTCCGGTGCGCGAGGTTCACAACTCGTGGTCGAGCTGCACCTCGAATGTGATGTCGGCGGTAAGGCTTTCCGCAACCGAGCAGTACTTCGTGGTGGCGAGATCGACGAAGCGATCGGCCATGTCCTGGGCCAGGCCGGGAGCGTCGATCACGTGGGTGGCGTGGATCGAGGTGTAGGGCGAGGGCGTGCCGTCGCGGCGTTCGCCGACCAGCTCGATGCGGTAGGCCAGCAGGTCGAGGCGACGCTTGCGAATCATCTCGACCACATCGAAGGCGGAGCAGCTTCCGAAGGCGTTGAGCAGCACCTCCATCGGGTTCATCCCGGTCTTGGCGTGGTCCTCGCCGTCGATCATGAATCGCTGTCCGTCGGGGGTGCTGGCGAGGAACCGCTTGCCCACGATGTGATGGACGGTTGCATGTTTCGTGATGCCCATCTCGCCAGTTTGGCAGGCCCGGAGAGTGTCACACCCCGGGAGTATTTTGGGGTGCATGGAGACGGGGTTGGAC
>JBPCTR010000014.1:0-8988 GCA_051011575.1 Acidimicrobiales bacterium
CGGGGAGCTCGGCGGTGGAGCTGAGGATGGTTAGCGATCTGAAATGCCAGGGAGCGCGGGCGACGCCGATGGCGGTGGATACGACTCCATCGATCCCGTTGATGCCCCGGTTCGAGAACACCTCGGCCGAGGTCGAGGCGCCGAAGAAACTGTCGACCTCACGGACGGGCATGGAGCTCGATGCGACCACAACGACATCGCCCTCGTGCGCTTCGACCGCGGCGTCGAGAGCCAACGTGACATGGATCTCGGAAAACGGGGACTCTGCGACGACCTCGTCGATCGCGGCCCGGGCCCGGTGGCCAAGATCGATCCACGTGTCAGCGTCGCCCGATCGGTCGTATCGCGTGCTCGTGGCGACGAGATCATCTACGGATCCGTGCCAGAGATGGGTTCCGGCGTGTGAAGGGTCGTGCCAGCGTCGACGCGGATCGACCAGGACCTGTGGCGATCCCGAACGCTCCCACCACAGACGGATCGTTTTTGCCGTCGGGGTGTCGCCGAGTCGGATGACGAGGTCGACGGAGGGGAGCGTTGCCGAGGCACAGAGCTGGTCGGCACCGTCTACCAGGTTGGCGTCTGGTGTCCCCCGAAGCCCGCTCAACGCGTCGGCGAAGATAGGCCAGCCTCGTCGCCGCGCGAGGTCGACGATCGCCGCCCGGTTGGCCACCGCATTCGATCCGGCGAACGCACCCGGCCCCGCGATGATGACGGCGCGGTCGGCGGCGTCGATCGCCGTGGCAGCCGGGCCAGGCGAGTCGGCCTTCACGGCCAGCGGACCGACCGGGTGCTCGACAGAGAGACGCGGCGGGTCGGGCCACGCGTCCACCGTTGGTTCGACGGGCAGTCGAAAGGGCCAGTTGACGTGGACCGGCCCGTTGTCGACCGCCGCGGTGTTCGCAGCTCGCACTCCGGCCCGAACGGCGTGATCCAAGCCACCGTCGGCGCCCACGGGCATGGTGATCTGTACCCGGACCTGGCGATGGAACAACCCGAGCTGATCGAACGCCTGCCCGACGCCCCAGTCGACGTGCTCGGGGGGGCGGTCGGCCGTGATCGAGATCAGCGGCACTCCAGACTTGTTGGCTTCAGCGATCGCCGGAAGGTGGTTGGCCGCTGCGGTTCCCGACGTACACGCGACGGCCACCGGCGCACCGCTCGCCTTGGCCTCCCCGAGGGCTGCGAAAGCCGCTGATCGTTCGTCGAGATGAACCGAGACATCGAGTCCCGCGAGACGGTGCGCGGCGATCGCCAACGGGGTCGAACGCGAACCAGGCGACAGGACGAGCCGCCGCAGTCCTGCCTGAACACAACCGCTTAGAAAATGGCTCGCAGCGGTGATCTGGTCGGGCGAGGTCATGGCGCGCCCGAGTGTAGTCAGGCCCGTCGAATCGATGGACTGAGAGGATGACCCGGGGTTTCGCCTACCCCGAACAGCGCAGCGAGAAGCGGGTACGGGTTCTGCCAGCCCGAATCACCATCAGGGGCCCACTGAATGTGAAGGTGTGGGGATCCTCGGGCGTTCCCGGTGTCTCCCACGGTGCCGATCTTTTCGCCTGCGTAGAGGGCGTCTCCGACGATGATCTCGGCTACCTCGTCGAGATGTGCATAGTAGTAGCGGGCACCGCTCGCGCCGATGAGGTGAACACTCAGCCCTCCGAGAGATCCGTTGCTGATCTGGTCGACCGTGCTGTCCTCGACGGCTCGAAGCGGCACGCCGGTCTGGGCGAGAAGGTCGGTGCCTCGATGACGGCGACCGCCGCTCCGAGGCTCGTTCCAGTCGTTGGAGAACGGTTTACGCAGTTCGTCGACGGGGAACACCGCCACCCCGATGCCCAGCTCGTCGAGGAGAACTCTCGCCTCCGAGCCGGCGAAGGTGTCGTTTGCTTGGCTGATCCGCCTGTCCAGGCTTACGAGTTCGGCCGAGAGCGCACTCGCGGTCGCAACGTCGGTCGAGCCGCGCCGTGCAAGCTCGGCGATCGCGGCCACGATGGCCTGGCGATCTCGAAGCGCCGTCGCTCGATCGAGCACCGGGCGGAATTCGCGTGGATCGGCTCGAAACGGCGCGCCCAGCGCTTCCGGAGCCCGCCAGACCTCCGGACCGCTCGTCGCCGACGCATCGTTTTGGGGCGCGGCGATCACCACGGACATCAGCGTGGCCGCTGCAATGAACGCGGCAAGGGACCGGGGAAATCGCCCGGTGCGGGGACGATCCCGCGTGACTCGGTGCACGAGGGTCAGAGAGTAGAGACTCTGAGCGAAAATTCCAAAAAAATCAGCCGGGATTCGCGCCGAATGTTGCCAGGACGGCTCCGGCATCGTCGGCCAGCAGGAGAACCGAGTTCCCGTTGATGCTTGCGGGCCTCGTGGGGAGCACGGTCGATTCGGGCAACCCTCCCTGCACCTTGCGGGCGATGTCGATCACATCGCCGAGCGCCATCGTTTCGTCGATGATCACGGCTTCGGACACTGCGGACGCCATGTCGTTGAGCGCTATCGGGTTTCGCTCTGCGGCGGATTTGGCGAACAGCGCCCTCATGAAGTCCTGCTGTCGCTGCACACGCCCCAGATCGGATGTTGGATCAGTGACCTCGCGGCCGTCTCGGATCTCGGTGTATCGGCGGCTGCGTACGTAGGCGAGAGCCTGGGTCGAGTCGAGGGTGACATCACCCGCCGTCGGGAGGTCCAGACCCGATGCTCGATCAAACGCCGGATGCGGGATCGTGATCGTGACACCGCCCAACGCGTCGACCAGATCGATGAACCCAGCCAGATCGATCTGCACGTAGTTGTTTATCGGGACGCCGAGCTCATCCTGAACTGTGTTCACCACGGCGGCGGCGCCATCGGCGGTTCCGATCGCCGTGTTGATCCGCTGCGATCCACCGCCGTTGATCGGCAACCACAGATCTCTGGGAAGGGAGAGAAACTGTGAAGTGCCATCGTCGTTCAGGCGCAGGATCATGATGGTGTCGGACCGCTGGCCCGAGATCGAACCGTCTCCGAGGATCAGGCCCGAGTTTTCGGTGTCGGTATCGATGCCTTCCCGCGAGTCAGTCCCGACGAGAAGGATGTTCGTTCCCGGCGTCGCCGCGATGGGCGTGAGGGTCTGGCCCAGATCGATTCGTTCGATCGAATCGAACGTCCGCCATGCGATGAAGAGTGGAATCGCGACCACGAGCGCCGCCACAACGGCGAGCCCGCCGAGTAGCCATGGCCACCGGCGGCGACGGTGCTCGTAGACAGCAGCGCCATTGTCGTCATCGGGCGGCAGGTCGTCGTATCCATACGGTTCCTGATCGGGCTCGACGAGCGAAGCTGGTCTGGCGATCGGTGCCCGCCGAGGTGTGGCGGCTGGTTCTGGCACCCGTAGAACTGGTGGTCGGTGTTGGCGGGCCCATTCCTCGTCGAGTGGAGCGTCGTCGATACTGGGAATATTCGTCAGACGGGCGCGGAAATTCGAACCCTCGTCCTGCTCGTTCGGCACCCGGTCAGTTCAGCACGTCGTGGCGGGTTGCTGGGGGCGCGTCGGAAAATCGCCGCTGTCATTTCGACCCAGTCGGCGAATTTGCGTATGGTTTGCGGGAAGTTGGACCGGGCGATGAGCGGGCGAGATCGCCGTAGTCGGGCCACGGGTGGCCCGGTGAGGCCGGTGAGGAGTGGACATGGCAGTGAACGAACGGCGTTTGACGGGCCGCGATGTACTGGCGAAGACCTTTCAAGCCAGGACGAAGCGTGGCTATGACCCCAATGAGGTCGATGCGTACCTCGAACTGGTGGCAGCTCAGGTCGACATGCTCCACGGCGATGCTGCGCGGGCCCGTGAGGGCCTCGACCCCATGCCGGCGCCGATCGCACCCGCGGTCGACGTCGCCAGCCACGAGGTCGCCGACCTCGAGCAAAGGATCATGGATCTGACGGTCGAGCGTGACGGTCTGATCGACACGAACCGCACACTTGCGGCCGAGAACGAACAACTGCGTACTCAAGTACTCGCCGTGGCCCCCCCGCCGCCGCCTACGGCACGTGACATCAGTGAAGTCGCCGAGCTCGAGGTCCTCGACGCTCCGGAGCCCACGTCAATGCAGGTCGAGAAGGCCACCGACAACCTTCCTGTGGAAGCAACGGACGATCGCGCGGCGGAGGAGAGCTACGAACTCGTCCTGCGGATGGCGCGGCGCTCGGCCGAGGAAACGATCGCCGAGGCCCACGCCCGCGCCGACGAGATCGTCGCCGATGCGAACTTCACCGCCGCCCAGATCTCTCGGGAGAGCGATCGGAAGGCGTTCGAGGCCGCCCAGAAGGTGCAGGCCGATCTGGCTGAGATGCACGAGCAGATCGGCGAACGCGAGGCCGAGCTTCGACATCTCGAGGGCCGAACCTCCGAACATCGGATCGAGATGCGCGATCTTGCCAACCGGATCCTGTTCCTGGCCGACGACGAGACCCGGATCGAGGGAGCCGAGGTCGTCGATCTGCGTCCGGGTGCCGAGACGCCGACTTCCGACACCACTGCCTGATCGAGGCATCGGGGGCTCGGGCGCCCCGATGCTCTGCACCGTCGGCGATCTTCTCACCGATGTGGTGGTCCACCTCCGAGGTGAGCCGCGCCGCGGCACCGACAATCCCGCGCGGATTCACATGGTCCGCGGTGGCAGCGCGGCGAATGTGGCGCTTGCAGCCGTCGAGGCCGGCGGAACGGCGCGTTTTGTCGGCCAGGTGGGCGACGACGACCTCGGCCACGCCCACGTCGAAGCCCTGAGGGCCGCCCGAGTCGATGCGGTTGTGCGTCACGCCGGTTCGACCGGAACGGCGGTCGTCCTCGTCGATCCGTCGGGGGAACGGTCTTCTGTGACCGATCGAGGCACCGCGATCGAGCTTTCCGTCGTTCCCGACGATGTGCTCGATGGCGTCGGGTGGTTGCACCTGCCCGCCGACTCCTTCGTCGACGGAGCGCTCGCGGACACCGCTCAGGCGCTCGTCGCCGATGCGGCGGAGCGCAGCATCCCGGTCTCGATCTCGACGTCGTCGGTTGCGGCCCTGGCGGAGTTCGGGCGAGCCGAGTTTCTCGAGCTGATCGCCGTGGTCGGGCCGACGGTGGTGATCGCCAACCGCGCCGAGGCTCGTTTCGTTCTTCGCGATGGTCAACGATTTCCGAAGACGCTCTGGAGCGTGATTACGAATGGGGCACGCGCGACCACTGTTGTGCACGCCGGCGGCGAACGGCGATCGATCCGACCCGACGATGCGACCGTCGTGGACACAATCGGCGCCGGCGATGCATTCACCGGGGCGTTTCTGGTGAGGATGTTGGGCGGGGACGCCGTCGATGACGCGGTGCGGGCCGGGCATGAGCTCGCCGCGCGTACGCTGCGGCACGTGGGTGCCGCTCTCGGCGAATCGTAGGCCCGCCCTCGGATGTCGATGGCCCGTGCCACCATTCCGTCGAGTTCGCCGCCGACTGAGTTCGACCTGACGAGCGGACCACGCGAAACTGTGTTTCGAAAGTCGGGAGTGGAGTTTTGATTATCGAGGAGTTACTGCGGACGGTGCTCGGGGACGACCTTCCCATCCGCGTCGAGGCCTACGACGGAACGGCGATGGGGCCTGAAAATGCGACCACCCTGGTGAAGATCGTGTCGCCCGACGCTGTGCACCGCATCGTGACCGCACGGGGCCAGGAACTCGGTTTTTCTCGAGCGATCATCGCCGGCGAGATCGAGATCGAAGGCGACGTGTTTGGTCTGTTCGATGTCACGGAACGTGTGCAGCAGCCACGTCTCGATACCGGGTTGGTTCGGTCGGCCATGGCAGCGCTCGGTGTGACCGGTGTGCGCGACGTCGGACGGCTTCGCCCGCTGCCACCACCGCCCGAGGAGATCCGACTCAGTGGTCGGCTTCATTCGCGTTCTCGCGATGCCGAGGCCATTTCCAGCCACTACGACGTGTCAAATGCGTTCTACGACCTGGTTCTCGGAACGTCGATGACCTACAGCTGTGCCCTCTTCGAGTTCGACGATGACACCCTCGACACCGCTCAGTCGAACAAGTACGACCTCATTTGCCGCAAGCTTGCGCTCGAGCCGGGTATGCGTCACCTCGACATCGGCTGCGGCTGGGGTGGGATGGTTCTCCATGCCGCAAAGCACTACGGCGTGCATTCGGTCGGAGTGACGATCTCGACGGAACAAGCCGAGCGCGCTCGAAAACGCGTCGCAAACGCCGGCCTCGCCGATCAGATCGAGATTCGTATCCAGGATTATCGCGACATCGCCGACGGGCCGTTCGACGCAATCAGCTCGATCGGGATGGCCGAGCACGTCGGAGGGGAGGGAGAGCTCCGCAGCTATTTCGACCAGATCGCGCGGTTGCTGGCACCGAAGGGTCGGGTGCTGAATCACGCGATCAGTCGCGCGGCCACGTTCGAAGGGTCCGGAAGAAACGGATTCATCCAACGATATGTGTTCCCCGATGGCGAGCTGCACGAGATCGGACGCAGCATCTCCACCATGCAGGAAGCCTCGTTCGAGGTGCTGCACATGGAGAATCTCCGTCTGCACTACGCCCGAACGTTGCGGGCGTGGGTCGGGAACCTCGAGGACAATTGGGACGAGGCTGTCGCCGAGGTTGGTCGAGGCCGGGCCATGGTGTGGCGGCTCTACATGGCCGGCTCTGCAGTCGCATTCGAGCGGGGCGAAATCCAAATAAATCAGGTGCTCGCCGTGCACGAAGGTCGGGGTCCCGGCGACCTGTCACTTCGACTCGATTGGTGACCCGCCGAGCCGTTCCCAGCGTCTGATCAGGCCGACTCGGCGTCGAGCGAGAGCTTCCGGTCGATCTGGTTCCGGAGTACCCGTTCGAGCTGCGCTCCTGTCAGGGGCTTCGAGAACAGATAACCCTGCATGAATCGACAGCCGTGGTGGCGGAGAAAGTCGACTTGGGCTTTTGTCTCGACGCCCTCGGCGATCACATCGAGGTTGAGCCCTCGCGCCAGCGAGATCACGGCGGTGACGAGAGGCGCGCCGCTGTCACCGATTCGGTTGATGAAGGAGCGATCGATCTTGAGTGTGTCGACCTCGATGCGGTCGAGGTAGTCGAGACCGGTGTGGCCGACGCCAAAGTCGTCGATGGCCGTTCTGATGCCCATTTGGCGGAACCGGGTGAGCGTCTCGTTCACCTCTTCTGGCTTCTCGAGTGCCAGCGACTCGGTGAGTTCAAGTTCCAGTCGTGACGGCTCGAGCCCGCTGTCGGAGAGGGCTCGCGAGACGGTATCGGTGAGATGAACCGACTTCTGGAACTGGCGCGGGGAAAGATTCACGGCGACGTTGATCGGCGGGAGACCGATGTTCGCCCAGTGGGCGGCGGTTCGGCAGGCCTCGGCGATCGTCCACTCGCCGATGCTGTCGATGAGCGATGACTCTTCGGCGACCGGCACGAAGCGGTCGGGCCCGATCTGGCCCAAGGTCGGATGTACCCACCGGATCAACGCTTCGACGGCGAAGATCTCTCCCGTCGTGATGTCCACCTGCGGTTGGTAGAAGAGATGAAGTTCCTCATTGTCGATCGCACGATGCAGCGCTGCCTCGATTTCGAGACGATGGGCACCCGGTACCCGCTGTTCGGGGGAGTAGCTGACGACCATATTTCGGCCGCGTTCCTTGGCCTCGAACATGGCCGTGTCGGCGTTTTCGATCAGCTCTTCGACGCTCCCACCATCCTTCGGGAACTGAGCCAGCCCGATCGACGGTGTCACGTAGATGTCGCGGAGGCCTACATCGAAGGGCTCGAGAAACTGGTCGAGGAACAGCCGTCCGATGGCGTGCGAGTGGCGCTCGTCCTTAACCGTTGGAACGAGTATGGCGAACTCATCACCGCCGAGTCGAGCAACCGTGAGGTCATCGGAGACACGCACCGACGCATCGGCGAGTCGACGGGCAACCTGGCGCAGAAGTTCGTCTCCGGCGTCGTGGCCAAGCGTGTCGTTGACAGCCTTGAACCGGTCGAGATCCAGGAACATCGTCGCGAAGCTGGCATCACGGAGTCGTGCGCTCTCGAGCGCCAGCTCGAGCCTCGTGAAGAACAGCGGTCGATTCGGCAGCGAGGTCAGCGGGTCGTGCTGTCCCTGATGTTCGATGACGACGAGGTGGCGGATCAGTCGCAGAAGGTGGGAGGCGACGAGCAGCGAGAGGATTCCCGATCCGACGGTGAGTGCAGGAAGGGATAGAGAGAGTTGGGTGAACTGATCGATTCCCACGAGCAGCGGTCCGAGAAGCACGACGAGAAATGAGATCAGGCTCCTGCGGGCGTCGACGATGCTCGCCGTGATCACGGCGGGAATCAGGACGCGCGGAAGGGTCGCATGTACGGTTGCCCCGAGCACCAATCCGAGCGCCGCAACGGGAAACATCGCCTGCACCCGAACGTCGAAGATCGCATCCGGAATCGCGTGAATGGCGCTGTACACGACGAGCGCGATCTGCCCTCCGATCGCCATCACGAGCGGGACCGACAACGTGGTCGAGTCGTGACTAACCAGCCAGATCAGGAACACGATCGTGAAGAATGCGAACGACACCGCCAGCGTTTCGAGGATTCCGACGAGCAGCTCGGCGTCGCCGTCGACACGGGGCTCGACAAACAACACGAAGAACGTGAGGCCGAGACCGCTCGCGAGGATGCCGGTCTCTCGCTCGGTGATGGTGGCTCTACTGCCCCGGCGTCGACGTACGAGCAGCACCGAACCCACCATGGTGAGGGCGGCGCCCGGCAGGCTCGCACACACATACAGGCCGTCGTCGACGAACACCCCGGCCGCGGCCAGAACGTGACCCGCCGACAGGACCAACGCACCCGAGGGAACCCGTTCGTCACGCGCACGATCGGTCGCGCCGATGACGATTGCGGTGAGAACTGTTACCGCTACCGCGATCGCGATGATCGCGGCAGAAGTTTCTGAGAGTCGTTCGGTCGCCACCAGTGCGATGAGCG
>JBPCTR010000015.1:0-11552 GCA_051011575.1 Acidimicrobiales bacterium
ACGGGCGGACAGCGAAGTGGCCTTGGCGTATATCGCCGACTATCGGGCCGCGTACGACGAGGTTCTCGATGCCGTGGCGGCCATTGACGGCGGCCCTCGGGTGCTCCGCTTCGACACGAGCTCGACCCATGTCGACGCGATGCTCCACGATGTGCAGTCGATCAGAACGGATGTCGTCCGATGACCCCGGTCGATCCGGTGCCACGGCTGCGGGTGCTCCACCTCATCCTCGTGCTTCGCGCCACGAACAGCCAGTACAACGAGCACTCACTACCGGTCATGGAACAGCGTGAGATATCGATCTGCTCCTTCTTCCCATCCGAACTCGAGGTACCGCCCGAAATCGAGGTCCACCAGGGCGACGGCACCGTCGGCGGGTTCGTTCGCCTCCTTCGCCGCGTGATCGCCGAGGGTTCGTACGACGTGATCCACGCCCATTCCCCCCACACGGGTGCATTGCTTGCGGCGGTGATGTTCGTCAGACCCCGACTCGCCATCCGAGAAAGGTCCGTTTTCACGGTCCACGACTCGTTCCACGATTTCAAGCTTCGCAACAAACTCCTGCTGCTTCCGACGTTTGCATCGATGCGACGCGTGGTTTTCTGCAGTGAGTCGGCGCGCGGCAGCGTTCCCCGGTGGGCCGCGCGGCTTCTGGGCGACCGCGACCGAGTGGTGCGCAACGGGGTCGACCTCGATCGGCTCGATCGGTCGGTCTCGACTCCGGTCGATCGTGCGCCGGGTTCGTTCCAGCTCGTTTCCGTCGGCCGACTCGAGCCGGTGAAGGATCCCCTTGCGCTGGTGGAGATGATGGCGAACCTTCCCGACGACATGTGCCTCACGATCGTTGGTGCCGGTTCCATGCGAGCCGAGCTCGAGGAGGCGATCGCGAGCCGAGGGCTGGGTGCGCGGATCACACTGTCGGGTCTCGTGCCGCGGGAGGAGGTCTATCGTCACCTCGCCTCCGCCGATGCCTACGTTTCCTCGTCGCTCGGGGAGGGTCTGCCGATCGCGGTCATGGAAGCGATGGCACATGAGATTCCGGTTGTTGCGTCCGACATCGAGCCTCACCGCGAGCTCGGCGGTCCACCTGGTGCGTTCGCCCTGGTGCCCATGGGTGACGCGGTCGGGCTCGCGCGGGCTGTTCGCGAACTCGCAGAACGATCGCCGGCGTCCCGGCGCGAACTTGGAGCAGGCAACCGCTCGGTGGTGACCGAGCGGTTCGGGCTGGAGCAGATGACGGCGGGGTACGACGCCGTGTACGCCGAGGTCGTCCCCGGGTTCGCGACGGTCGTGTCATGAGCGCCGAGCCCGGGCGGCGCCGCCTCGCGGTGTTCCTCCCGTCGTTGGCAGGCGGCGGCGCCGAGCGGACGATGGTGAGTCTGATCGGAGCAATCGTCGAACGCGATCTCGACGTAGACCTCGTTCTGAGCGCGGCGGAAGGGCCTTACCTACCCGACGTCCCCCCTCGTGTCCGCGTCGTCGATCTCGGAGCGTCGAGGGTGATCACAAGCGCCCCTGCGCTGATCCGATATCTCCGTCGCGAACGACCGGATGCGCTCCTCACAGTGCTCAGCCACGCCAGTCTCGTCGGGCTTGTGTCCCGCGCACTGGCTCGCGTGCCGACGCGAGTCGCGGTGCTCGAGCAGGACACGTTCAGCGAGGTCGCCCGCGAGACACACCGACGCCGTGCGCGGCTCGTTCCCGCTCTGGCGCGTCTGCTGTACCCGCGCGCCGATGCCGTGGTCGCCGTATCCACCGGTGTGGCAGACGACCTCGCCGACGTACTCGGAATTGCGCGCAAGAGGGTATCGGTGGTCTACAACCCTGTCGTTCGCCCCGAAATGGCCGAAGCAGCGCGCCGTCCGGCGCCCCACCCCTGGCTCGCCGACGGCGAACCGCCCGTGGTCATCGGGATCGGCCGCCTTCAACCACGCAAAAAGGACTTCGCGGCACTCATACGAGCGTTCGCAGACGCACGTGGAGAAACGGGCGCGCGCCTCATGATCCTCGGCGAGGGTCCGGAGCGCGACAACCTCGAGGCGCTCGTCGCGGACCTCGGAATCCGAGAGCACGTCGCGCTGCCAGGCTTCGTCGAGAATCCGCACGCGTTTCTTTCCCGCGCGGCATTGTTCGTACTGTCGTCACAATGGGAGGGCTTGCCGACGGTGCTGATCGAGGCGCTCTTCTGTGGGGCACCGGTGGTGTCTACGGATTGCCCATCTGGGCCGAGTGAGATCCTCGCCGACGGCGAGCACGGCGTCCTCGTGCCGGTCGGTGATCAGGCGGCCCTCGCGTCGGGGATCGTGGACGGGCTCGCCGGGCGGATCCCGAAGCCGGAGCCCGAGAGTTGGAAGCCCTATGAGCTGTCGACGATCGCCGATCGTTATGTCGCGGTCCTGTTCGACGACAACGGTCGTTCCGTCGGGTCGTGAATCTTCGCACGAGCGCCGTCCGCGGCGTCGCGTGGTCGGCTGCCGGGAACCTTGGCAACCAGGTAGGACAGCTCGTCGTCTTCGTGGTGCTGTCGCGCCTTCTCGTACCCGACGACTTCGGTCTGGTCGCGCTTGCCTCCGTTTTCACCGTCCTGTTGCGCCTGATCGCAGAGCAGGGCCTGGCCGATGCGATCGTGCAGCACCCCGAGCTGGAGGAGGAGCACCTCGACACGGGGTTCTGGATCAGTGCAATGGTGGCCTCCGGGTTCGGTCTCGCGCTCGCGGTCTCCGCGCCGCTGATTGGCTCCTTGCTCGATGAGCCCGACATCACGCCTGTTCTCCTGGCATTGTCGGCAATCCTTCCGCTCAGCAGCCTGAAGGGCGTACAGCGAGCGATACTCATGCGCGAGCTGCAGTTTCGTGCCCTCACCACGCGCGACCTCGTCGCGGTGTCGACCGGTGGCGTCGCTGGCGTAGTCGCGGCCGTTGCCGGAGCCGGCGTGTGGAGCCTGGTGATCCAGTTGCTGACCGCCGAGGCGCTCGGCGTGCTCTTGATGTGGCAGGCCGTGGAGTGGAGGCCGTCAAGGCGATTCTCACGGGCTCATTTTCGTGAACTCGCATCGTTTGGCGCCAGTGTCGTCGGATACCGACTCCTCCGGTTCCTCAACACTCGAATCGACAACCTCCTGGTCGGCGTTGTGTTGGGTATCACCGCGCTGGGGTTCTATGTCGTCGCATACCGACTTCTCGAGATCATGATCAACCTGACCACGTCGATCGTGAGCAGCGTGGCGTTCCCACTCTTCTCCCGTATCCAGGGAGAACGGGACCGGATCCGCGACGCCTATCACACAGTGATCGGCCTGAATGGTGCTGTCGCGTTCCCGGCCTACGTGGGACTCATCGCCGTGGCTCCGGAGGTCACCGAGCTCATCTTCGGCGGGCAGTGGGCTGCCAGCGTTCCGACGATGCGGGTTCTTGCGATGGTCGGCGTGCTGCGGGCCGTGCTGGACGTAAACGGCGTCGTGATGAAGGCGCTCGGAGTGCCAGGGCGCCGGCTCATGATCATGGGTCTGACGTCTGCGATGCTCGTGGTTGCCTTTTCGGCGGTCGTCGATCGCGGGATTCTCGCTGTGGCGATCGCTTTCGTCGGCGTGTCGTACGTCGCGGCGCCACTCTGGATTCGGGAGGTGCATCGGCTCATCGGCCTCGATGCAGGCAGATACATCCGACGCATCGCTCCCGCGCTCATGTCATCGGTGGTCATGCTCGCCGCAGTCCTCGCGGTGAAGGTACCCATCGCCGACCTGCCGCTCGCCGCGCGGACTTCGCTGCTCGTCGCGACCGGCCTCGTCGCGTACCTGTCCGTGTTGTGGGTGACCGGACGCGGCATTGTTCGCGAGGGTTTGGCGATGACACAGCTCGCCGTGCCCGGTCGTCGGGTCGGCGCCTGAAGGCCTCTTACATCTGTGCAACTCCGTGTGCGACCCGGTGCGTCCATCTGCTGACGAATGGAACGAACGGCTGGTCGCGTTCCGTGTCCCATGGGCGCGAGGCCGCAGCCGCGACGACGAGGGCGAACAACAGCCAGGTGTACTTGCGCGTGTCGATTGCCAGGGTCAGGGAGCCGATTGTCCATGTGCAGAGCACGGCGATCCACATCTGGCGTTCCCCCGGCCGCATCCCGATGACCGCCAACACCAGGTTCGTTCCGATCGTGAAGAAGAGGAGCAACCCCACGAGTCCGAGCTCGACACCGATCGTGATTACGACGTTGTGCGCAACCTTTCCGGTCGGTAGGACCGCCCTGGTGGCGCCCGCTCCCACACCAGCGAGCGGACGTGACTCGAACGCCTCGCGCGCCTCCCCCCAGATGATCGCTCGTTCACCGAAGTCGCCCTCGCTGACGTTCGTTCCGACCTGGAGCGAGCGGTCGATCACCTCGCTGGGGACGACGGTTGTGATGGCCCAGAGCGACACTCCCACGAGCACGACGAGGACCACGATTCCGAAGCGATGGATACGCCGCGTCGCAAGAACCGCGTAAACCACCACGGCCACGCCGGCGACGAGAGCGGTTCGGGATCCCGAGAGTGCGATAGCGACCGCGCCGACGGGAACGTACGCGAAGTTGATTGTCCGGAGGACGCTCTTCGGTGAATCGAGTGCGAGGTACAGCGCGAAGGGGATGCCGATCGCGAGGAGTAGAGCGGCTTCGTTCGCATCGGAGCCCGTCGACGAGAACCGGCCGAATTCGGCCTCGATCCCTCGGGCGAAGTTCAGGTAGCCATTCGCCGCATTCACCCACAACCCCAGAACGAGCGCCTGCATCGCGGCGCGAATCTGGCGGTCGGTGACGCAGAGGTCCCAGATCATCAGCGTGAGGAAAAGCAACTGGAGATACGTGATGAAGCGGCCGCCCGATGCCGTCGGGTCGGCGGACCAGAACAGACTGAGGCCGACCCAGACAGCCAGCCCGAACATTGCCTTGTGGAAGGCGGACGGCTCCCGCATCGTTCCTCGCACGAGGCCCGCGATCCCCCAGGCGACGAAGGCCGCGAGGCCGAGGATCTTCGAGATCGTTCCGATCACCGGCAGCGTGACCTGCTCCTCGATCGGGAGAGACCAGATGGTGGCGAGCAGCAGCCAATACGCCAGCCGCTTCAGCTTCATTCTGGCTTCCCTTTCCGCCGATACGGTGATCGCCTCACATGTGTACAGTAACGCGAGTGCGTGCGGAGAGGTCGGTGGTCAGCGAGGGAGACATGCGTGTTGCGTATGTGGTGACGCGAGCTCATCATGGCGGAGCACAAGGCCATGTGGCGGCGCTCATCGACCACTTCCGAGGTCTCTACGATGTCGTGCTCGCGACCGGTGAAGAGGGATACCTCACCGAGTTCGCTCGGGACCACGACGTTCCGGTGACCATCATTCCGAGTCTGCATCCCGATCTGTCGCCGTTCGGTTTCGCCGATGACGTCCGTGCGTTCCGAGAGTTGAGGAGTTGGCTTCGCGACGTACGGCCCACGGTCCTGCACACCCACTCGACCAAGGCCGGTGGGATCGGCAGGCTCGCGGCGTTCTCTGTCGGCGTTCCGACGGTTTTCACTGCCCACGGGTGGGGCTTCACCGATGGTGTCCCTCGGCAGCGGAAGCTCCTCGCGCTGCCGTTCGAGTGTGTGGCGGCGCGGGTCACCGGCGCCATCATCACCGTTTCGCAGGCGGATCTCGACCTCGCGAACAAGTACCGAATTCGCGCCCGGCAAAAGACGGTCCGCATCGTGAACGGCCTGCCGCGACATGGCGCCGCGGCCTCGCCGGGCTGTTCGGGGACCGTCGAGATCGTCTGTGTTGCCAGATTCTCTCGTCAGAAGGATCAGGATCTCCTTATTCGGGCGCTCCGGGGCGTGGAGGGTCCGTGGCGCCTTCGCCTCGTCGGCGACGGGCCGCTCGCATCGTCCGTTCGGGATCTCGTGTCCGAGAGCGGACTCGACGACCGTGTCGAGTTTCTCGGTGATCGCGAGGACGTCGAGGCGATCCTCGCCCACTCCGATCTGTTCGTGTTGCCGTCGAACTGGGAGGGGCTTCCGCTCGCGATTCTGGAAGCGATGCGCGCGGGTCTCCCGGTCGTCGCATCGGACGTGGGGGGAGTTTCCGAAGCGGTCGCCGATGGCGAGACGGGTCTCCTCGTGCCCCGCGGCAATGCCGAGGATTTGCGGACTGCGCTGGACACACTCGTGGCCGATCCAGACCGCAGGGCGTTGTTCGGCGCCAACGGCCGGGCAAGATTCCTGCGCAGCTTCGTCGACACCGGCATGTTCGAGGGTGTCGATCAGGTCTACATCGACCTTCGGGATCGCCGGACTTCTCGACGTGAATCGGTCATCTCGCGTTGATCGTCGAGTTCATCGGACCCTCCGGGTCCGGGAAGACCACACTCGCCCGAGAAGTTGCCCGGCTCGGCGCGGCCCACGGATTTGTCGAAGCCTCCGATGTCGTCGTTGGTCGAGCTCGGATGCAGCGACTCTCGAACTCGACTGCCCGAAACATGGTCGCAGACCTCAGCGCACTGATCGAGATCCCTCGGCTCGACCCGGATCGGCGAGCGTTCGTGCGCTACGCACTCGCGAGTCTTGGCGGGTCACTGCCGGTGAGCATTCGGATGTTCAACTACGGGCGGAGCGTCATTCGTCGGACCGGGATGGACTCCATCGCCCAGCGAACGGCACCCGATCGAATCGTGCTCGCCGATGAAGGAGTGCTGCTGTCGGTCTACCTTCTGTTCGTGTACGGGAATCGTTCGCACGATGTCGAGGAGCTCGCCGGGTTTCTCGACGTCGCGCCGCTACCCGATCGAGTAATCCACGTTCGGGCTCCCGTGGCAACGCTCGAGGAGCGCGCGGTCTCGAGGTCAGATCCACGACCCGATATCGTTGATCGCCGATTGCGTGCGGACAGAACGGTGCTCGATCGGGCGATCGAAACGTTCGACGCGCTCGCCGCGTCACCGAATCTCGCCGATCGAGTCCATACGATCGAGAATTCGAACGGGTCTCCCGAACGACTCGCCGAGCTCGCTGGTGAGCTCGTGGAGACAATCGATGGGTGGCGAGCGGAGATCCTCGGAATGAACGGTGATGAAAGATGATGTTGGCAGTGATCGTCGAGCTGGCGAAGCGACTGAATGATTCCGATGTGCAGTACTGCCACTGGAAGAGCAACTGGGCGCTGGCCGACAGCGTGCTCGGCGATGCCGACCTCGACGTTCTGGTCCACCGTGACGATGCCGCCGAGTTCCGTCGGATCGTGGGCGAGCTCGGATTCACGTCGGTTGTCGACGCAGCCAATGCTCCGTTCCCGGCCGTCGAACACTTCTATGCCCTCGATGATGTGACCGGGCAGATCGCGCACGTGCATTCGTACTACCGGATCATCTCCGGACAGAGTCTGGTCAAGAACTACTGGCTTCCGGTCGAGGACATGTTGCTCGCAGACACTCGCGAGGCCGAGGCGTCGCTCCGAGTGCCGAGCAAGAGTGCCGAGCTGATCCTCTTCACGATCCGAATGCTTTTGAAACACACGTCACCCCTCGAGCTTGTCCTCGTCATGCGCGACTTCTCGAAGGTCGTGGACGAAGCCGAGTGGCTGCTCGACGAGGGAGTGGTCGACGAGGCCAGGGATCTCGTGGACGAGTGGCTGCCGCAGCTCGGAGCCGACACGCTCGACAAGGGTGTCGTGGCCTTGTCCGAGCCCCACGGCATCTTGCGCCGGATCGCGCTCGGTCACGTTGTGAAACGACGCCTCCGGGGGAACGCGCGCAGCAGTACCGCCCGGATTCTCGGCATCGAGACCCGCAAGTTCTTCGATCTGTTGTTCCATCGCGCACGAGGATCGAAGAAAGGCCTCACGTCGCTGCGCGGGGGAGCGGTGATCGCATTCGTCGGCTCGGAGGCCTCGGGTAAGTCGACGCTGATCGACGAGGTCGGCACGTGGCTCGGGAAGAACTACACCGTCGATCGGATTCATGTCGGGAAGCCGCCGGGTCGGCTGCTCACCCGCATACCGAACGCCGTCGTGCCGCTCATGCGCCGGCTTGCGCCGTCTCGCCGGTCGACGGTCGTGGAAAAGGACGTGACCGAGGGTGGATCCGGGTCGACGTCGCTGATCTTCGCTCTTCGCTCGCTCAGCCTCGCCTATGACCGCCGCGCCCTGCTGCTCGGCGCCCATCGCCACGCGGCCAACGGACGCGTCGTTTTGTGCGATCGATATCCGTCGGTCGCCGGCCAGGTCGACAGCGCTCAGCTCGGTCATCTTCTGGACGACTCTCCCGATATCTCGGACTTCGTCCGACGGATCGCGCGCCTCGAAGCGAGAATGTATGCCCAGGTTCCTCCGCCGAACCTGATCGTTCGGTTGTCGGCTTCGCTCGAAACAACCCTCGCTCGAAACGCGGCGCGGTCGAAGACCGAGCCCGAGGACTACGTGGCGCGTCGCCATGAGCGGAGCCTGGCGATGCGGTTCGAGAACGCCGAGGTCGTCTCCGTCTCAACCGACGGTGACATCGAAGAGACGTTCGAAGAGATCAAGCGCGTCGTGTGGCGCTCGCTGTAGCAAAACGCCGTCGGAAACGCGCGGAGTGCCCTACACGCGATTGAAACTCATCCGCTGTGGTCGTCGAAAATCCGAGCTGCTAGGTTCGCGCGGGCGAGCGGAAGGGGCAGCCCATGGGTGGCGACGTGTGGAGGACAGCCGGCGGTAGATCCTCACGGAGTACCGGCCCCGAGAGATCATCGTGGCGTCACCGCACGCTGTCCTTTGCGGCCTTGTGCCTGGTCGCGGCCGTGCTGCCCGCGAGTCCGCTGTCAGCCGTCCCCTCGGTTCCCGCCACCGGACTCGACGCCGCCACCGTCCTCGATGTTTCACTCCAGGCCGCTTCGACGGGGACTGCTGCACCGCGAGAGGTGCGCTCGATCTTCCCAGCCGAGCTGGGTGTTTCGAACCCCTCAAGCATCAGCTACTCACCCACCGACGGTGCCTTCGTCGTTGTGTCCGACGACGCCGCGCTCGATGTGGCTCTTGTGACGACCACCGAGGAGGTCGTCGGATCGTTCTCGCTCGAATCAGCGACCCTTGACGCCACGCTGGCCGCGTTCGACCCGGTCAAGGACCGGCTCGTGGTCATCGACCCGGTCAACGAAGAGTTCCTCGCCGTCGAGGGCGACGCCACCCGCGACGATTCTGGATCGTCGAAAAAGGGGAACGCCAACGGGCTGCGCCTGGGCACGCCACGGGGGGCAACGTTCGGCGCGGATGGGACCATGTTCGTTCTCGACGAGCGCGGCCGCCGCATCGTGGCGATCGACCCGAGCGTGTCGAGCGACCAGGTCGCCGATCTCACCGGCGGTTCGACCACCACGATTCGCCTGCGGGGCGGTGTCCCGAGAGGGGACTTGTACGGACTCGCATTGAACCCGAACACGCAGCACTTCTTCATGTTCAGCAACGATGGCGCCGACCTCGTCGAGGTCGACGAAACAGGTCGCCTGGTCGCGACCCATGACATGGCCGCAATCGGATTTGTCGAGCCGCTGAGCATGACGTTCGCGCCGAGCGCCGACCGCACCGACTCCGTCGGCGAGCAGAGCCTGTTCATCGTCGACGCTCAGGCGACCGTCGGGGAGCCCGAGTCGACGAGGATCGCAGAGGTGACCTTCACCGCGGCAGCGGTCGCGGCCGCAACCACCGAAACGTCCACGTTGATACAGACGATCGACACGTCGCAGTTCAGTCCGCCCAGCCCGGATCCTGCCGGACTGGTCTACGTCGTCGCCGATGATCGCATGCTCATGACCGATTCCGAAGTGAACGAGATGCCGATCTTCCAAGGGGTGAATCTCTTCGAGGTCACGCGCACCGGGGCCGTCACCGACACGGGCGTGACGACCTCGTACACGAATGAGCCAACCGGTATCACCCTGAATCCGACCAACGGGCATCTGTACGTGACCGACGACGACGCGAAGGACGTGACCGTCCACACCGCTGGTCCGGATGGCCGCCACGGCACCGGAGACGACGTCTTCGTCAGCAAGTTCGACACCGATGTGTACGGCAACACCGACCCCGAAGGCATCACGCTCGACACATTGCGAAACGAGCTCGTCATCGTCGACGGTGCCAACCGCGAGGTCTACCGGGTGGCACCCGGGCCCAACGGGCTCTTCGACGGCGTCGATGACACCGTGACCAACTTCGACACCTTGGTGCATGGCGGACACGATCCCGAAGGCATCCACTACAACGCAGCCACCGACACCCTCCTCGTGGTCGAGCGGGGCCCCGATCTCGTGATGGAACTCAGTCCGACCGGAACGTTGCTCCGTCTGCTCGACATCTCGGCCGCGGCCGGTAACCCACGTGCGGCAGGCATCACGCTGGCGCCTTCCACGAGTGGCCCGCACGCGCTCAGCATGTTCATCGTCGATCGCGGCGTGGACAACAATTCCGATCCGAACGAAAACGACGGCGCCCTGTACGAAATGTCCTTCCCGCCTCTCGGTGGTAACCAGCCGCCGATCGTCGACGCGGGACCCGATCAGTCGGTCACGAGTTCCCTGTCGGTCACCCTCGACGCGACCGTCTCCGATGATGGCCAGCCCGCGCCTCCGGGCGTCGTCACCACCACCTGGTCACAGGAGAGCGGTCCCGCGGGCGTCGTGTTCGGCGATGCCTCGGCCGTCGACACGAGCGCAACGTTCCCTGGCCCCGGCGTGTACGTCCTGCGTCTCACCGCCGACGACTCCGAGTTCACCTCGTTCGACGAACTGACGGTCTCGGTCGGCGTGATCGACATCCGCATCGACGCCGGAAGCGATGATGCCGAAGAGCGCCAGAACACTGGTATGTCGGTGACGAGCTCGGACCTCGAGATGACGTTCGATGTTGGTGGTGACCAGACGATCGGTCTGCGCTTCAACAATGTCGCGGTACCGCCCAATGCAACGATCGTTTCAGCGTGGCTCCAGTTCACCGTTGACGAGGCGCACAGTGGGCCGACCACGTTGACGGTCCAGGGGCAGGCGTCGGACAATCCCGCCACGTTCCAGACGATCAACGGCAACATCACGAGTAGGCCGTTCACGACAGCGGCGGTGCCGTGGGTTCCCCCGGCGTGGAACGTGATCGGGGAAGCCGGCCCGGCCCAGCGAACTCCCGACATCTCCTCGGTGGTTCAGGAGATCGTCAGCCGTCCGGGCTGGGCACAGGGCAATTCGCTCGCTCTCTTCGTGTCGGGCACCGGCGAGCGGGTGGCGGAGTCATTCAACGGGAAGCCTGCATCGGCGCCGCTCTTGCACCTCGAGGTGTCGACGACTCCGCCGCCGAATGATCCGCCGGATGCGGTCGATGATGTGGTGGTGACGCCCGAGGATGTGGCGGCGACGTTCGGGGTGACGGGGAACGATTCGGATCCCAACGGGAATCTTGATCCGGCGACGACGAACACGGCGTGTGCGACGTGTTCGCTGCCGACTGATGGCGGGCTCGTGAACAATGGTGGCGGGTCGTTCACCTATACGCCGGATCTGAATTTCACGGGTCCGGATTCGTTCGTGTACGAGG
>JBPCTR010000016.1:0-5193 GCA_051011575.1 Acidimicrobiales bacterium
GGGATCAGGATCACGAAGATCCCGATCACGTTCAGCATCGCGATTGCGTTGCCCTTACCGATGCGACCGGTCTGGCCCCTGAGCGCCACATCGAAGTTGTAGACCTGGAGCGTGTGCGCCGCGCTCCCCGTGCTCTGCCCGAACACGAACGAGCTGTCGAACACTCGGTAGGAATCCATGATCGTGATCAGAAGAACGAAGATGATGAGCGAGCGCAGGTGGGGAATGACCACGAACCACTGCTTCGCCCAGAAGCCGGCGCCATCGATCTCCGCCGCCTCGACCCGCTCCTCGGGCAGGGTTTGCATTCCGGCGAAGAAGGTGATCACGGCGAAGGGAGTGATCGCCCAGATGCCGTGGACGATCATGATCCACTTCACGTTGTCGGCGGTTATCACGAACGGCGATTCGGTCATGACGTCCCAGAGCCAGCTCAACAGCCCGCCTCGATCGAACAGGTCCCGCACCATCAATGTCCCCACGACAGGTGTGACGATGAATGGCAACAGAAGCGCCGCCAGGTAGACGCCCCGGCCGCGTTTGACACGGTCGAGCACGTTGGCCAATCCGAGTCCGAGGATGAGGTGAACTGGAACGACCACGGCCACGTAGAGCATCGTGAGTCGAAACGCTGCCCAGAAGTCGGGGTCGGACAGCACGTCGGTGTAGTTCTCGAAGCCGATCCATTCGCGCGCCGAAAGGTCGCGTAGGAAGATCCGATTGAACGACAGATAGATCGTGGTGACGAGCGGGAACACCATGAGCGCACACATGATGAAGATGCTCGGCCACGTGAAGCCGGCAAATGTCTTTCGATTCACGTCACTCCCCCAAGCAGATCGTCGAATGGTGGCCGTCGAGCCGGGGCCGGCGCTCCGGCCCCGGCTCGAACAACAGGTTTGCTATGACAGGAAGCCTGCCGCAGTTGCTTCGTCGATGTAACGAGCTTCCGCATCGGCAAGTGCCTGCGCCGGGTCGGCGCCGCTCGCGGTGATCTCGAGCAGCGCGTCACCAAGGGCGCCTTGCGCAACGGGAAGCGCGGGGTTCTTGATTCGGGCGCCGACGCCTTCGGCGACGCTCGTCTGGGACGCGGCGCCGTTGCGAGGAGCGTCTGCGTTGGTGGCGCTCAGGCGTGAAACCGCCGCGTGTGCCGCAGCTGCATTCTGCGACTCGAGGTCGGTTGTCGCCATCAGGAGCTGGAACACGATCTCGGGATCCACGCTGCTACCGGCCGGGATCGACCAGTAGTCCACGAACGCAGGACCGTTTCGGAGCGAGTCCGGGGTCGTGCGGATCGACGGAAGGAACTCGATGACATCGACCACGAGGGAGTTCTCGGGATCGTCCATCTGTGCGGCCCGGGATGCCCAGATGGTCGCCATCGGGAGCTCACCGGACCGGAGTGCTGCCTCTGCATCGTCGATGCCGAACGAACGACCCGCATCGGTCATGCAGGCCTCGGAGATCTCGACGATCTTGTTGACGGCCTCGACGCCCTCGGGGGTGTTCCAGCCCGGCGTGTTGTCGTCATTGACGACCGTGCCGCCGAGCGACTTGATCACGTTGGAGAACTCGATCTCCCACGCCCAGTTGGCGCTGAGGTTCATGTTGAACGCATCGTCGAACCCAGCCTCCTTGAGCACACCACATGCGGCGATCACTTCGTCGTAGTTGTCCGGCGGTGTGATGCCGTTCTCGGCGAAGATCTCGGTGTTGTAGAAGAAGTGCATCGTGTTGCTGTCGAGCGGCACGCCAAGAATCTTCCCGTCGACCATGGCGCCGTTCCAGAACGAGTCGGGGATGTCACCAAGGTCGAATTCGTCGCGATACTTCTCGATGAACGGCGTGAGATCGACGAGATTGTCGGCGTGCGTCCCAACCGTCGAGTCGGTCGTCATGACAACCTCGAATTCGGGCGATCCGGTCGACAGGTCGAGTGTGATTTGATCCTGCGCATCGGCGCTCGCGAGCAGCTGTACGTTCACCTCGAGGTTGTCCGAGTTGCACTCTTCGGCCTCGGCCGCATACTCGGCGATCACGGGGAACTCCCAGGCGATCACGTCGATGGTGACGCCGTCGGCAGGCTCGGGGATGTTGCACTCGTCAGAGATCATCGCGGCGGCACCGCCGCCGTCGTCCGCAGGTGCTGCCGTCGTGGCCGTCGCGTCGTCGTCGCCTGAATCGTCGTCGTCGGCCATTGCTTCGGTCGTAGCTGTGGCGTCGTCGTCGGCGCCCGATGTCGTCGCGGTGTCGTCGCTGTCGCTACCGCATGCAGCGGCAACGACGGCAACAGCAAGAAGGACGGCGAGAAGACGCCGCCACTTATGCTGGGATGGATTCATGAGGATTCCCCTCCTGTTGTTGTTTGTTATGACAGGTCTCTAGCCACGTGTTGAGAGCCGCGGAGGCTGCAACGGGCTGGTCGATCGTGACGAGATGGCCGGCGTCGGGCACGACGATCCGGTATCCGTCCGACAGCGTTGGCATCAGTTCGTCGTGAATCGAGGTCGGGCAGACGCGATCGAGTGCGCCGTTCATCACGAGCACGGGTGCCGAGAGACGTCCGGGAACATGCCGAAGGTCTCGTCGTGAAGAGATTGCGGCGTTCTGGCGGAGGAAAGCGGCGGGACCAATAGCCATCGCCATCTCGAAGATGAGTTCCCCGTTCGACGGGGCATCTGCGGTGAGCTGATCGACGAACGCCTCGGCCACGGCAGTCGTGAAGTGACCAGCGCGGGTGTCTTGGGCCCAGCGATCGCGGAGTTCGAGTTGCTGGTTGGGGGCCGGCCCGAGATTGGTGTCGAGGAGAGCCAGGCCTGCCAAGCGGTCGGCGGCCACGCGGGCGATCTCGGTCGCGACGATTCCGCCGAGGGAGAGGCCCGCTAGCAAAAATCTCGGCGGAGCCGAAGCGAGCACGGCCGCTGCAAGGGCCGGGATCGTGTCGAACCGGGTGAGGTCGGCGACACTCACGTCGGCGTCGAGCGCGTCGACCTGCGCCGCGAACACGCGCTCATCGCAGAGGCTCCCCGGAAGCATGATGACGGGCAGGCCGCTCATCGCCCGCCACCCACGAGGTTCGCCGGGGCGATCCGACCCGACGCATCGAGGGCCCAGCCGGTCGCCGCAGCCTTCTGGGTGATCGCCGGGCTCCACTCGACCAACGATGGATTGTCGGTCCCACACACGACGATCGCCATCGCATCCGTCTCACCCACGTTGTGCAGGTTGCGCCACTCGCTTCGCGGCACGGAGACCATCGACCCCTGGGCCGGCGTGACCGACTCGAGTCCAATGTCGACCTGCCACGCGCCCTCGATGAGGAACAGCGTCTGGGTATCGGCGATCCGATGTGTGCCGGTGCTCGATCCGGCAGGCACTTCGAGCCACTCGAGTGAGAACCCATGGGAATCGGAGATCGGTGCGCGCTGCGAGCGATCCTGACTCATGCCATGTCCGATCACCGGCGCGACGCGAGACCGGTGGTCGTCGAGAACGCCGGAGAGGAGCGCACGGTCGGACCATCCGAGTTGATCAGGGACCACGACCCGATCACCGAGCTCGGCGTCGGAGTAGGAGTCGACCGTCTCGAGCGACGGAGCGTCGAACGGCTCGATTGCGTTCGACACGTCGTCGCCGGCATGGGCGTCGAGAACGGTGTATTGATCGTCGATGTAGAGACCGGTCTTGGCGGCAGCCTCGAGTACGTGCGGCGCCCAGATGATGCCGCCGGTGTCGTCGCCCCCAAGAACGACGAACATCCATCCGTCGTCGGGGCCGATGTTCTCGAACCCTCGAAAGACCCACGTGGGAGCGGAGAACACGGTGCCGGCACCGATGTCGATTGTCTGTTCGCTGTACTCACCGACGGTCATGCGGAATTCGCCGCGCGTGCAGATGAACACCTCGGCGGTGAAGTGCAGGTGAGGGTTGTTGACCACACCGTGAGGCATGGAGGCCCCCCCGACGTTGAAGCCGTGCGGCTCCGTGAGGTTCACGGTCTGGTTGGCGTTCTGCGACACACCGGGCCCGATGAAGGAGTAGCTCGCCTTCCCCTGCGACCGCTCGATCCGTACATCGACGAAGGCGGCGGTGTCGGCGACGAAGTCGCTGGGCTCGATCACCCGACTGGCAAGGTCGCCGTTGGTGATCGGACCGACGGTGCGTTGCTCCGACATCAGGTCGTTCCCAGGGGTCGGCCGCCATCGACGGGAACGACCGAACCGGTCGTGAAGGGAAGGTCGTTGACCACCGCGCTCACTGCGGCTCCAACGTCTTCTGGGGTCGCCAGGCGGTGGAGCGGCGTCTGGTTTCGCTGGGTATCGATGATTTCGGCTGGCATGCGGCTGGCGTATTCGCCGAGCACCCATCCCGGCGACACCGAGACCATCCGGATCGACGGCCCGAGGGCGCGGGCAAGCGAGCGGGTCATGCTGTCGAGAGCGGCCTTCGATGCGCAGTAGGCAACGTTGGAACCCTGTCCGGTGACAGCCGACACCGAGGAGATGTTCACCACGACCGCTCCGTCGGTGGCCTGTTCGAGCGCTGGTCGAAGCGCCCGAATGCACGCAAACGGACCACGCCAGTTGGTCTGGAAAATCCAATCGATGAGCTCGTCGTCGAGGGCATCGAGGTCGTCGTGCGCAACCGGCCGCGTGACGCCGGCGCAGTTGACGAGCACATCGATCGGACCGCTCGAGGCGGCAAACGCCGCGAGCGACTCGGAATCGGTGATCGGAAGATGCGCCGCCGTGTGCGGCGCTCCGCCCATTTCGGCGACGAGAGCTTCGGCTTTGTCGGTAGCCGAGTTGTAGCCCACGGTGACCGCCAGACCATCGGACGCGAGGCGGCGCGCGATCGCAGAACCGATCCCCCCGCTCGCGCCGGTGACCACAGCCTGTTTCACCGTCTTCCCCTCCGCTCGGGCCGTTTCAGCACCGAGCTCATGCGGGTGCCTCTGCGGTGTCGGCGGTGACAGCGTTTCCGTAGCGCGCCACGCGGATGTCGGCCTGCGCCTGGTGGCCAGCGAAGTTCTCGATCGCGCACAAGCGGCTGCAGTACTCGCCGATCATCACGCTCGACTCGGCATTCACGACACGTTGATGGGTGACGGTTTTGATGAACTTCCCGACCCACAGCCCGCCTGTGTAGCGGGCGGCGCCCTGGGTGGGCAGCGTGTGGTTGGTGCCGATCACC
>JBPCTR010000017.1:0-3225 GCA_051011575.1 Acidimicrobiales bacterium
AGGCTCTGTTGGCCCGCATTGCGCGGTCCGATCGCAGCGCGCTCGAACAGCTCTACCGCCGCAACGCGCCATGGCTCACCCTTCGCTTGCAGACCCGCTGCGCCGATGAGGACATGGTCGACATTGCCGTCCAAGACACGTTCGTCGCCGTGTGGTGCAAACCCGGCAGCTACAAGGGCCAGGGTGCCGTTGCCGCATGGTTGTGGGGTATCGCCATCCGTCGCCTCATCGATCAGCTGCGCAAGAACCGTCCGGTGCCCGTCGACCCCGACACCATCACCGCTGGCGCCGTCACGTTCGAAGAAACCTTCGTGTCGAGCGGAGCTCACGGCGTGCTACCCAGCGCACTGCGCCAGCTCGACCCAGACCTTCAGGCCGTCATGCTCGCCACTGCGATCGACGGCCTCAGTACGAAAGAAGCGGCCCGCCTGCTCGGCGTTCCGCAAGGCACTGTGAAGACCCGCATGATGCGGGCCCGCACGCAACTCCAGGAGATCCTGACATGAGTGCTCCCACCATCGATCCCATCCGCCTCGAGCGGAACTGGCAGGCCATCACGGTCGAGCTCGATGTTCCCGCACCGAGCCGACTCGAGCGGCTGATTCGCCGGGTCGGGTTCCCGGCCGCCGTCACACGAGTGGCTCTTGCGACGCCCGGTTTACGTCGGGCCTGGTTCGTCGCCATCGGCGTGGTGATGTTCGTGGCGATGGTCAGCGGCGACGCGGAGACGGTCGACAACATCTTCGGCTTCCTCGTGTTGGCCCCACTGATTCCGGTGCTGGGCGTGTCGTTCGCCTACGGAGTCGAGGCCGACCCCTCCCACGAGATCGGTGTCGCCACTCCGATGCGAGGCCTCACGCTGGTGCTGACGCGAGCAACCGTGATCCTCACCGTGTCGGCCATTCTTCTTACGATTAGCGCGATGTTCAACCCGACCGCTGGATTCTGGGCCGCAGCGTGGCTCTTGCCGTCGATTGCGCTCACGTTCAGCACGCTGGCGATCTCGACCTGGCTGTCGCCTCGCAAAGCGGCCGCGTTGGCCACCGGCGGCTGGATGGTCACGATGCTCATCGTGCGAGGGGCGGCGACTGACCGGCTCGCCGCGTTCTCTCCTTCCAACCAGATCCTCTACCTGATCGTTGCCGCTGCTGCGTTCTCCGTTGTCTGGCAGCGTCGTGACCGCTTCGACTTGTTGGCGGTGCAGCTGTGACGGCCACGCAGCTGCTCGGTACCGACCTGGTGAAACGCTTCGGCGACCAGGCTGCACTCGCGGGCGTGGATCTTGCCGTGCAGGGCGGGCTGATCGCCGTGCTCGGACCAAACGGCGCTGGAAAGACCACGCTGCTCCGATGTGTGGCCACAGTGATGCGACCCGACAGTGGGTCACTCCTCATCGACGGGCTCGACCCCACGCACGAGTCCGACCGCATCGAGGTGCGCCGCCGACTCGGCTACCAACCCCAGCAGGTGAACTTCACACTGTCTGCTCGGGTCTTCGATGCACTCGACTACATCGCCGTGCTCAAAGGTATGGATGATGATCGCCGCCGACGGCAGTGGGTATTCCACGTGCTCGACCTGGTCGGGCTCCGCGATCGAGCTCACGACCAGGTCGTGTCGCTCTCCGGCGGCATGAAGCAACGGCTCGGTCTGGCCCAGGCTTTGCTCGGACATCCGTCACTGATCGTGCTCGACGAACCCGCGGCCGGTGTCGACCCCGATGAGCGATTTCGCATCCGGGACCTGATCGCGTCCCGCCGAACCGAGGCGACCGTGCTCGTGTCGACGCACCTCACTGACGAGGCTGCCGTCTGCGACAAGATCATCGTGCTCGATGGCGGTGCCGTGCGCTTTGTGGGTTCGCCCGAGGCCTTGGCCAACGCGGCCGAGGGTCGAGCGTGGGTGCAGCCCGAGCCCCCGACCGGCCGGGTACGCGCGTCGTGGCGTCAGGCGGACGGCCGCTACCGGGTTCTGGGCGAGCAGCCGGCGCCGCCCGGAACCGAAACGCTGTCGCCAACACTCGAGGACGGATACCTCACTCTGGTCGACCGGGCGATGTAGTCACCGCTAGTCTGCGCGCATGCGCGGCCTGAGTATTCCAGAAGCCAGCGAGGATTTCACTGCCGATCCGGTCGAACTCTTCTTCGACCTGGCGTTCGTGTTTGCGTTCTCGCAGCTTGTTGCCCATCTCGTTCACCATCCGACGTGGACCGGAGCATGGGAGGCGGCACTGTTGTTCGCGATCTTGTGGCTGCCGTGGTCGTGGTTCACCTGGGCGGCCAACGCCGTGCCCGGCAACCAGCGCGCGGTGCGAGCAATCTTCCTCGTTGCAACGGCGGTCACGGTGCCGATGGCGGCATCGGTCGGCACGGCATTCGGCTCGGGTGGCGCCACCTTTGCACTTTCGGGCGCCGCGATCCTCCTGATGTCGATCGCGCTCCAGCTGCTTGCGCTCGATTCCGAATCGGAGCTGTACCGCTCGGCAATGAAGCTCGCCACACCTGTGTTCCTGGCGATCGCATTGCTCGTGGTCGGCGGCTTTGTCGATGGCAACGCTCGAGTGGCGTTGTGGTTGGCGATGGTTGTCATCACCATCCTCGGAACCTGGTCCGCTGGGTCCAGCGAGTGGATCGTGCGCACCGGACACTTCGCCGAACGCCACGGTCTCATCCTGATCATTGCACTCGGTGAGGTGATCGTGGCCATCGGTATCGCCGTGGTCGCCGGCTTCGACGAGGGGGGACTTACCGGCGTCACCCGTTTCGCGCTGTTCGCCGCTGGGGCGTTCGCAGGGTTGCTGTGGTGGTCGTACTTCGATCGAGTACTACCGGCTCTCGAGCACAAAGGTGAACACACGGACGCGAGCGATCGCGGTCGATACGCCCGCGACGTCTACACCTGGGCGCACGCTCCGATCATCGCCGGCGTGATCACCATGGCTGCCGCGGTGGAGGAAATCCTGCTGCACCCGAGCGATCCTCTCCACGTCGAGTTCCGCTGGATGTTCGCCATCGGCGTCGGCTTCTACTTCGGCGGCATCGCCATCACCGTGTATCGAGCATGGCGAGCTCTGGCGTTCGAACGTCTGACGGCGCTTGCGGTCATCGTGGTGTTGATGATGGTGTCGGGATCATGGGAGGGCGTCTGGCTCCTCGTCGCCGTCAACCTCGCTCTGCTCGGAGCGCTCGTGTCCGAGAATTTCCGCGTGGAGTCTGCACGCCGAGA
>JBPCTR010000018.1:0-18353 GCA_051011575.1 Acidimicrobiales bacterium
CCCCCGGCCGCATGTCGTTCGGCGTCCGCGAGCGAGGACAGAACGTCATCGAGGTCCCAAACGGTACGGACCTGCTCGGGCGACTCGAAGCGATGCCACTCCCGATCGTCGCCAAATCGAAGCAACGCGGTGACGAGCGATGTCCTGCCCTCGAGGTTCGGTGCACTCGCCATTGCCCCGCCACGGTATCCGGCCAATCGATCGGGGTCGGGTGGTCGGGCTTCATGTGGTGTCGTAACCTTCGCCTCGTGGTCTACGAAGCGCCCGAGTATCACCCCGCGTTCGAGGAGTACTGCGAAACGGTCTTCGAGCTCAGCGAGGATGGGCTCGAAGTGAAGCAGGCTCGAATCGCCGATCGCCTCGATGTGTCGCGCCCCGCGGTTTCCGAGATGGTTCGCAAGATGGAGCGCGAGGGCCTGCTCGATGTCGACGCCGACGGACACATCACCCTCACCGACGATGGCATGACACTCGCTCGCCAGGTCGTACGCCGGCATCGCCTGGCGGAGCGATTCCTGACAGACATCCTCGACCTCAGTTTGGCCGAGGCTCATCACGAGGCGGGTAAGTGGGAGCATGTGATCTCGCCGGTCGTCGAGACGGCGTTGGTGCGCGTGCTGGGCAACCCGACGACGTGTCCACACGGCAATCCGATCCCTGGTTCCGGGTACGAGCGGCCCACGGGGTCGACTCTGCTGGGCTCGGTCGACGTCGGCGGATCGTTCGTCGTTCAACGAATACCCGAGGAACTCGAGTTCGAACCCGGCCTGCTCGAGTATCTCGAGGACGTCGGGGTCGTACCGGGGCAGATCGGCACGGTCACGGCGTCGTCACCCGACGGAACCACCACCGTGGAGGTCGATGGCCGGCCCTTCGGAATCGGCCCGTTTGCCGGCGATCGAATCGTGGTTACCGCCGCCTAGGGGTTACTCGCTCGCTCGTCGACTCAGTCTGCGTTCCTGATCACCAGGAACCAGGTCGCGACAAACGACATCGCCACGAGGACCAAGGCCATCAGCCCGGCTTCGGCGACGAACGACTCGTTGAAGGTCCCGAAGATGCGGGTGGCGAGTGTCTCGACGCCAATGGGGGCGAGGAGCAGGCTGATCGGCAGTTCCTTCATCGTCGACAGCAGAACGAGTCCTGCGGCAGCGAGCAGTCCGGGCGCCATCATCGGGATGTCGACCGTGCGGAGGCGACGCGCAGACGATGCCCCCAGTGTCTGGCCGGCATCTCGAACCCGCGAGGGCACCGACTCGACCGCGATGAGCGTCGATCCCATGGCGAGTGCAGCGAAACGAACAACGTAGGCAAAGACGAGGATCCCGAGCGTGTCGTTGAACGTGTCGAACGTCCAATCCCATTGGAGTGTCCAGAACTTCACCGCAAGGGCGATGAGGACCCCGGGGAGTGCGAACGTGGAGATCGCCACCACGTACCCGAGCGATCCGATCCGAGACCGGTGGCGGCCGACCAGGATGGCGATGGGGAAGACCGTCGCAATCGTGACCGCCGCTGCGAGAGCGCTGATCGAGAGTGTGTTCGTCGTGATGTCGACGATTTCCTCGGCGTCCACGGTCAGGCCACGACCGCCGCGGTCTCCTCGGGTCAAGCCTCGGATGCTCCAATCGAGGATGGCCGCAAGCGGGGCCCCGAGTGCGTTGAGGGACAGAAGGGCCAAGCCACCGAACGCGGGGACCGTCCAGCGTCCGAGTTCGGTCGGGCGATTGATCGTGGAACGGGGTGCGGAATCGACCGGGCGACGTCGCTGAACCCACCGTTCGGCTGCCACCACGATTGCGGCGAGGATCATCAGGATGAGGCTGAGTGCGAGGGCAACCGGTCGGTTGGCGAGCTGATTCGCCTCGATCGCCCGGGTGAGTGTGTCGTATCGGAGGATCGCGACCGCACCGAAGTCGCTGATCGTGTACAGAAAGACGAGCAGCGTTCCCGTGATGATCGAGCCGCGTGCCTGGGGCAGGATCACCCGCCGAAAAACGTCGAGTCCCGAGGTGCCGAGCAGACGAGCGGATTGCTCGATCGAGCCCGGTAGGCGGGCAAACCGTGCCGCCACGGGCAGGTACACATAGGGGTAGGTGAACAGGGTGAGAACCCACCACGCGCCGAGGAGCCCGTCGAGCTGAACCGTCTGATCGATCCCGACCGACCGGAGACCATCGTTGGCGAGTCCGCCTGGATTGAGGGTGCGGACGAGTGCTGCCGCACCGATGAAGGTGGGGTACACCAGCGGTAGCGGCAACAGGACCCGGAAGAGTCGTCGGGCCGGGAGGTCGGTCCGGGTCGTGAGCCACGCGGTCATGGTGCCGATCAACGCGCTGCTCGCGCTGACCAGGAATGCGAGCTGGATCGTGCGCCACAGCGGTTCGAGGGTCTGTCGAGAGAAGAGAAGACCGGCGGGATCAGCGTCGTTCGAGAAATTCCGCCAGACGAGATATGCAGATGGCCCGGCGAGAAGAACCGTGACGACAAGCGCCGCCACTAGTGGTGGGAGTGGCGCTCCACGCCGAGCCGTCCTCCAGTATGTCAACGGTTGATGCCGCTTTCCTCGATGAGTGCGATCGTTCTCGTGAGGCCGTCACCGAGGTCGTCGAAGGTGGTGTCGAAGAACGATTCGGACTGCTCCAGGTCCGGAAGAATTGCTGCTGGCGTCACGTCGGCAGCCAGCGGGTACTCGAGGGTGTCGTTGGTGAAGAACGACTGGGCGCCGGAGCTGAGCAGGAAAGAGAGGAAACGCTCGGCTTCGTCGACGTGATCAGAACTCGTCGTGACGCCGGCGGCGGTCACGATCACGAGAGATCCGACGTCCTCGGAGGGGAATACGTGGTTCTCGGCCCTGTGATCCGGGCCAAGAGCCTCGGCTTCCTGGAAGTTGTAGTAGTGGTTCACGAGCCCGTACCGGAGCTCGCCGCGGCCGACGGCGTCGACGGTGGGCCGGTTGCTCTCGGTGACGACCGAATCGTTGGCGACCATGTCGCGGAGCCATTTCAGGG
Source organism: Acidimicrobiales bacterium (assembly GCA_051011575.1). Taxonomy (GTDB): domain Bacteria; phylum Actinomycetota; class Acidimicrobiia; order Acidimicrobiales; family SHLQ01; genus SHLQ01. The sequence continues at coordinate 3,012 of JBPCTR010000018.1, forward strand.
CCACATCGTCGCCGTGTTCGGCCCGGAAGAGGGTGAACCAATCGAGGAACGACCCGTTGTTCGCCGGAATCCCGACCTGGCCGCGGAACCGGTCGTCGGTGAGTTCGAAGATCGAGTCGGGAAGTTCTTCGGGGGTCACCTGATCGATGTTGTAGACGAGCACCCGTTGTCGACCGGTGACTCCCACCCAGCTGCCGTCGGAGGCCCGATTCTGGTCGGAGACAAGATCGAGTACCTCGTCGCTCAGACCTCGAAGCAGGCCGTCGTTGCGTAGAAAGCCGACGGCGCCGGGAGACTTCGACAGAAACACGTCGGCCTCAGTGCGGTCACCTTCGTCGGACAACAGCAGTGCCAGGTCGGTGGGATCGCCAAAATTCGTCCGCACCTCGATGCCGCTCTCGCACTCGAACGCGTCGATCGCGGGGCCGATCAGATCCACGCTGCGACCCGAGTACACGGTGATCGTGCGATCGACCGACGCCGCGCAGTCGCCGCTGTGGATGGTGGCGGCAGCTCCCGTCAGGTCGTTGGGGAGACCCGCGCCCGAGCTGCAAGCAGCGACCAGGAGGGAGGTACCAAACAGGATCGTGAGGGGGGGTCGTGCGTTCATTCCGGGTCATGGTACGAGCCATTTTTGCAAGATGTAAAGCATGCCTAACAGGTTCTGCATGTGACTCTTTGCACATTCGGCGAGGAACGGTGGTGATTCTCTCGGTGGCTTCGGGCTCGGGGTGTGCGGTGGGTAGGTTTGAACCCATGGCCCACGCCCACGATCACGCCCACATGGTCCACGATCACCGCGACGTGCGTGGCGGCACGGCGCGGGCCGCGATCTTCGGCGTCAGTGATGGCTTGGTGTCGAACGTTGCGCTCATTCTCGGCGTGGCCGCCGCATCGAGCGACAGCTCCTCGGTGCTCATCGCCGGCGTATCGGGGCTGCTCGCCGGCGCCGCATCGATGGCGGCCGGTGAATACGTATCGATGACCGCACAGAACGAACTGATCGAGCGGGAACTTCGGATCGAACGCGAATCACTCGAGAACAATCCCAAGGGCGAGCTTCGCGAACTCCAGACGCTCTACGCCAGCCGCGGCATCGACGCCGACAAGGCGCGCGAGCTCGCCGAAGCCGTCCACGAGGATCCCGAAGTCGCACTCGAGGTACATGCCCGGGAGGAACTCGGGGTCGACCCCCATGACATCGGCGATCCGATCGGTGCCTCGGCGAGTTCTTTCGTCGCCTTCGCGATCGGCGCAGTCCTCCCTCTGATCCCCTGGTTCGTGTCCGAGGGCACCCCCGCGACGATCGCATCGGTGATCATCGGGCTCAGCGCCGCCACGATCGTGGGGGTTCTGCTGGCCCGATTCACCGAACGATCGGCGGTGCGTACGGCCCTTCGACAGGTGGGCTGGGCGGTCGGTGCCTGCATCATCACCTTTGGCATCGGGAGCCTGCTCGGAACCCAGATCTCCTGACCGAGGGACTTTCGACCCTTCCGAGGCGGCCGGAGTGGCCCGATCGTGGAGGCATGGCCACCCACCCGAATCCCTTCACGACCACCGGAGCCGATCTGAGCGAGGCCGAATGCTGGGAGGTCTTGCGAGCAGCCCCGGTCGGTCGACTCGCGGTGTCGGTACTCAACAAGCCGGACATCTTCCCCGTCAATTTCAGCATCGTCGAGGGCGAGATCTACGTGAACACCGCTCCGGGCACGAAACTCGCAGCCGCCGTTTCCGACGAGATTGTCGCGTTCGAGGTGGATCGTCTCGATGAGTTCGGGCGCCGCGGCACCAGCGTCGTCGTCCGAGGCCCAGCGGTCGAAGTCGAGGCCCTCGAGGAACTCATGGCACTCGAGAATGTGGTCGAACCCTGGGACAGCGCCGACAAGCGCCGATTTCTTCGCATCACTCCGACCGAGATCACCGGCCGACGTATCGGCTGACTCTCCCGCTCTCGCCCTCCGGAGCACGAAGGAGCCCGACGAGCTGTTCACGCCCCGTGACGCTAGCTCCACCGGTTCGGGCCGTGGTCTACGTTGGGCCGCATGGCACGAACTCCACTTCGAACCGGCGGGTTCCTGGTTCTTCTCGCAGCGCTTCTATCGGCCGTGCTCACGGTGTCGAACCCCGCGCCGGCGGCCGCGATCGATGGTGTGATCTCGCCGTCGTTGCGAATTCGAACCGTCGCGAACGGCCTAAGTCTCCCGTGGGATCTCGGTTTCACGCCCGACGGCACCATGCTGTTCACCGAGCGGCCAGGTCGGCTCAACGTTCGACTCGTCGATGGCACGGTCCGCCGGCTCGACGCCAATTTGGGTGATCTCTTCGTACGGGGTGAGTCCGGGCTCCTCGGCCTGACCGTGCACCCCGACTTCAGTGCGAACAGAACGTTCTACACGTGCCAGGCCCACGCCGGACCGGAGATCCAGGTGATTGGTTGGGTGGTGAATGCGGGGTACACCCGCGCTACCCGCATCGCCGATCCGCTGGTCGGCGGTATTCCGCTGTCGACCGGGCGCCATGGAGGATGCCGGGTCCGCTTCGGTCCGGAAGGGAACTTGTGGATCGCAACCGGCGACGCCGCCGGCTCGACGCATCCGCAGAGCCTCAGCTCGCTCGGTGGGAAGGTGCTTCGCGTCGATCCGACGACTGGTGCGGGCGCAACCGGAAATCCGTTCGCGAACTCCGTCAACGCCAACACCCGCCGGATCTACTCGTATGGCCACCGGAATCTTCAGGGCCTCTCGCAGCGGCCAGGAACCGACGAGATGTGGACGGTCGAACACGGTCCGAGCCGCGACGACGAGGTCAATCGGATCGTCGGCGGCGGCAACTACGGATGGGCCCCGGGCGCCGGATACAACGAGGGTGTCCCGATGACCGATCTGGGGCGCTTTCCAAACGCGATCGAGGCGCAGTGGTCCACGGGCAGTCCAACGTTGGCGATGTCGGGCGGATTCTGGGTCGAGGGTCGGAACTGGGGGCCGCTGGCCGGCACCCTCGCAGTGGCGTCGCTGAAGAACCAGACGCTCCGGTTCTTCGAGTTCGACGACGACGGCGACTTCCTCGCCAGTGAGATCGGAAACGAACTGTCAACCCGGTTCGGACGGCTCCGTACCCCGATGATGGGGCCGGACGGGTCCCTCTACGTCACGACGTCGAACGGGTCGAACGATCGCATCCTCAAGGTCACGCCGGTGGGTGCGCCTCGAGGTGCGTTCGACCGGGCGCTCGTGCACGATGGCCGCGTACGTGTGAGCGGATGGGCGATCGACCCGAACCGCGTGAAGCGCTCGGCGGTTCGCGTGCTGATCGACGGTGAGGTCGTGGCACGCGTAAAAGCCGGACGACCGCGTCCCGACGTAGCGAGGGTTCATCCCGACTACGGCAAGAGGCACGGCTACGTCATCTGGGTGGACGCTTCGCCCGGCCAGCACGAGGTCTGCGTGGAGGCCCTGGATGCGGGACGGCACCGCGTCGCTCCCGTCGAACTGGGCTGTCGATCGGTCTCGGTGTGAGCCCGGCCTGTCAGTGCGCGGGAAGGAATGCCGGCTGACAGGTCGGGATCTCCGCGGGTGACACCGCCCGGAACAGGAAGAACTTCTCGATCCACCACGGCTGAGCTTCGAGCCACTCGGCATGATCCCCGGCCCGCTCGAGCACGATCTCCTCGCCTTCATATTCGAACGTGATCGCCGTGTCGGGATTCGCAGCGAGGTGATCGCGAAGGTTGATCGCAGGCAGGAGAAAATCCTCGGTGATGTAGCCCTCGAGGGACTCCGAGTCGGTCTTGATGATCCGCACGAGGTCGCTCTGGTCGGTTCGGAGCTCGAGTGTGCCTGGCACGACGAGGTGATTCGTCTCGCCACTCACGGTTGCAAGATTCGAGTACATGTTGAATCCGGTCGCCGACTTGACCTCGAGGTACGGGGTGAGGCCGTTGAGAAACATCACCGCGATCAGGACAGGTGCACCGATTCCGGTTCGCCGCAGCGAAAGCGTGACGTCGGCGCTCGGCGCCGTACGTGCTTCGCGCAGCATCGGGAGTACGAGCCGTCGGGTGATCACCACACCGAGGAACAACCAGATTGCCCAGGACACGATCAGCCCGAGTCCACGAAAGACGATCGGAAGCGGTAGCGATGCTGCGGCCACCATGAAGGCGACCAGCGCGATCCAGGGGCGTCCGCCGGCTGCTCTCGGGCGCGGCCAGGCGTCGTCGAGCGTCGTCAGGTGTTGTGGCGCGAACAGGAGGAAAAGCGGTATGAGGACGAGCGTGAAGTCAAAGAAGTGCTGGAGCAGGTCGAGCGTGAGCACCAGGTGGAACCCGATGGCGAGGAGGACGCCGAAGGATCGCGTTCGTCGAACGACGAGGAGGATCGGGACCGAGAGCTCGACCGCCACGGTGAGGTAGGGAATGACGGTTGCGATCGGTGATGACCCCGCGAACTCGGGGAGTTGCCAGAAGGAAAGTGTGCGGTTCGCGAAGAACCGAGCACACGATTCGAGCGGATCGAGGAATCCGGTGTTGAGCTTTGCAAAGGCTGCGAAGCTGTAGAAGACGAGCAATCCCACGCGGGCAGCAGGTGCGAACCGGCGCCAGAAGTCATCGTCAGCGGTCCACGGCCGTGAGACCACGGCGAGCAGGCTGATGACCGCCGCGAGAAACCAGTGGTTTCCGAGCAGCGGGGCTTCGGCGAAGGCCGACGCGGTCACGCCCACGGCGAGCGCAGTCCGCAGTCGTCGATCGCCCGGTCTGAGCACGACGGCGATGGCGACTGCGCCCACGGCGGCGTTGACCACACTGGCCAGACGCCATGCCTCGCCGGTGTTGTTGCTCACGAAGTGAGCAAGCGCGGCGATCGCCCAGAGCCGCCACCACGCAGCGACGAGCTGCGACACATCCGTGCCGTCGCTTTTCGTGCGGGTGGTCGCAGTCACCCTGATCTGGTCGGCGGCGAAGGTGTGGAATGTGAGTATCGGGGCCGTGCGAATGGCCGGGACCGCTGTGTCAGACTCGTGCCATGACCGACGAGACGCTCGCGTACCGGACCTGCCCGCTGTGTGAGGCCACCTGTGGTCTCGAAATCCAGGTGGTCGACGGATCGATCGGGCGGATCCGCGGCGATCGGGACGACGTGTTTTCAAGAGGTTTCATCTGCCCGAAGGGAACCACACTCGGCCGCTTTCACGATGATCCTGACCGGCTCCGACGGCCACTGATTCGCGTCGATGGCGAACACGTCGAGGTGAGCTGGGAAGAAGCTTTTTCGGCGGTGGCCGAACGACTCCTCCCGGTGCTCGAGCAGCACGGTCGCGATCACAGCGCGATCTACCTCGGCAACCCGGTCGTGCACAGCCTCGACTCGCTGTTGTATTCGCGCGCGGTCACCCAGGGTCTCGGCACTCCGAACGTCTATTCCGCGTCAACCGTCGATCAGCGACCCCGGGAGGTGGCGAGTGGCCTCATCTACGGCTATTCGCTCACCGTTCCGGTACCGGACATCGATCGAAGCGATTTTCTCGTCCTCCTTGGTGCAAATCCCTACGTGAGCAACGGTTCACTCGCCACCGCTCCGGACTGGCCCGGCCGGCTCGACTCGCTCGTCGATAGAGGTGGACACCTGGTCGTGATCGATCCCGTTCGCACTCGAACGGCCGAGGCCGCCACGACACATCTTGCGATTCGACCGACCACGGACGCCCTCCTGCTCGCCGCCATCGCCACGGAGCTCGTTGCTCGTGGTCACGCCCGCCCCGATCCCGCTGATGCCGACACCCTCGATGTTGTCGCCGCACAGCTCCTCCCGTTCACGGCCGCGTCGGTCGCCGACCGTGTCGGCGTGAGGGAGGAGCAGATCGGCGAGCTCGTCGAGTCGTTGGCCTCGGCGAAGCGGCCCTGCGTCTACGGTCGGATCGGCACGACGGTCACACCCTTCGGGACGACGGCGAGTTGGTTGACCGACGTCGTCAATGCCCTGCTCGGTGCGCTCGACGCACCCGGCGGCGCAATGTTCCCGATGAACCCGGCCGGCTCGCGAAACACACGCACGACCGATCCGTTTGGCCCCGCTCGTTCGCTCGGGCGCAAGAGCACGGCCGTCTCCGGGCTGCCGGTCGAACTCGGAGAACAGCCGGTGTCGGCGTTGGCCGAGGAGGTCGCGGCGGGGAACGTGCGGGCGATGGTCACCGTGGCGGGCAACCCGGTTCTCTCGTGCCCCGATGGTCGGACGCTCGACGAGGCGCTGGCTTCGCTCGACGTGATGATCTCGGTCGACTGTTACCTGAACGAAACGACGAGACACGCCGACGTAATCCTTCCGCCGCCCTCGCATGTGCAGAAGTCGCACTTCGATGTGGCGTTCGCGAGCCTCGCTGTCCGCAACGTCGCGAACTACTCGGCGGCGATACTTCCGCTCGACTCCGATCAGCTGCCCGAATGGGAGGTGCTCGCCCGTCTGGCGTCCGTAGCCGGTGGCGGGCCCGCTGACGAGTCCGCAGCCGCGTTCGTCGATGACCTGATCTACGAGCAGACCCGCAAGGGCGTGCTCGACAGCGAGGCGGCACCCGCCGACCTCACCGAGGGTGTCATCGACGAAGCCGTCGGCAAGCGTCGCGGTCCCGACAGGATCCTCGACACGATGTTGCGGTCCGGGCCGTGGGGGGACTGGTTCGGCCGTGGCGACGCGTCGGGACTCTCGGTCGATCGGCTGGTCGACGAGCCCCACGGGATCGACATGGGGGCGCTGGAGCCCCGACTCCCTGCCGCGCTCGCGACCCCGAGCGGGCGACCCGAGTTCGCTCACCCAGATCTCATCGCCGACATACCGAGGCTTGAGGGGCATCTGTCGGAGCCGGAGTCGAACGGACACCTCGAGCTGGTGAATCGCCGAACGCTCCGATCCAACAATTCGTGGATGCACAACCTCGAAGTGCTGGTGAAGGGCCGCCCGCGCTGCACGCTGCAGATTCACCCCGACGACGCCGACCTCCGCGGGCTGCGCAGCGGCGATCCGGCCCGGGTGCAATCGGTGGCCGGGGAGGTTGTGATCCCTGTCGAGATCACAGATTCGATTCGCCCTGGCGTCGTGAGCATCCCGCATGGATGGGGGCACGGCCGCGAGGGCACGCGCATGGGCGTGGCCGCCGAACATGCCGGGGTGAACGTGAATGTGCTGACACCATCGACCGTGGTCGACCCGCTCTCGGGTACCAGCCAGCTCACCGGTATTGCCGTCGAGGTTGCTCCGGCCTGATCCGGCCAGGTTGCCGCGGCCCGCCGAAACCGAGATGCTGTCGACCATGCCAACCGTGTTCGCCGACGACCGACCGATCAACGTGGAGACAACGGGCGACGATCGGCGCCCGGCACTGCTCCTCCTCAATCCGCTCGGTACGACGATCGACGTGTGGGAGCCGCTGCTCGCCACGCTTGCGTCGCACAATTGGGTGATTCGATTCGACATCCGTGGCCACGGCCGCTTCGCCGAGTCGACCCCGATCGAGCCATATTCGGTCGACGATCTGACACGCGATGCAATTGCGGTTCTCGACGCTCTCGAGGTCACGGAAGCCAACGTTCTGGGCGCGTCGCTCGGAGGATTGGTCGGGCTGCAACTTGCCGCCTCCTATCCAGACCGGGTGGGCAGGCTGATCCTGGCCGCGACAGCGCCCGTGCTCGGCCCGGACTACTGGTGGGATCGGACGATCGAAACCGTGCAGAGCGGTGGCATCGAGGCTGCAGCCGACCATCTCGAGCGGGTGCTGTTCTCGGAGGCGTTCCGAACCGCGCTGCCCACGCGTGTCGCTGAACAACGCGCAATGCTCGTGTCGACTCCCGATGCCAGCTATGTCGCCGGTGCTCGGGCGATCCAGGACGCGAACCTCGGCCCGGTCGCGGCCGGTATTCGCGCGAGCACATTGCTGATCAGCGGCGAGGACGACCCGGTTCTGGCACATCATCCTCCGACCGACCTGTTGTCGGCGATCACGGACTCCGAGGCGGTCATGGTCAGCGGCGCCGGGCATCGCGTCCTGGTCGAACAGGCCGAGGTACTCGGGCCCCTGATCTGCGATTTCCTCACCGACCCCGACGGACGATAGCCGCGCCGCTCAGAAGTAGTAGGGGTAATCGCTCCAATCGGGCTCGCGCTTCTCGAGAAACGCGTTCCGGCCTTCGACCGCTTCGTCGGTCATGTAGGCGAGGCGGGTGGCCTCTCCCGCGAACACCTGTTGACCGACGAGCCCGTCGTCGACGAGGTTCATCGCGAACTTTGCCATTCGTTGCCCGGTTGGACTTTTCTCGTTGATGATCGCGGCCCATTCGAGTGCCGCGTCCTCGAGGTCCGCATGGGGGACGACCCGATTGACCATGCCCATCGCCTGAGCGGCGGCCGCCGAGTGGTTCTGTCCGAGGAAGAAGATCTCACGAGCCCGCTTCTGGCCGATCTGCTTCGCGAGATACGCCGAGCCGTAACCACCGTCGAAACTTGCGACGTCAGTGTCGGTTTGTTTGAAGATCGCATGTTCAGCGCTGGCGACCGTCAGATCGCACACTGCGTGGAGGCTGTGGCCACCGCCGACGGCCCATCCCGGAACAACAGCGATCACGACCTTCGGCATGAAGCGGATCAACCGTTGCACCTCGAGAATGTGCAGGCGTCCGGCTCGCGCGGGGTCCACGGTGTCCTCGGTGTCGCCGTCGGCGTACTGATAGCCGGTGCGCCCCCGAATTCGTTGATCGCCACCGGAGCAGAACGCCCACCCTCCGTCCTTGGGAGACGGGCCGTTGCCCGTGAGCAGGACACACCCCACATCGCTCGACATACGGGCGTGATCGAGGCATCGGTACAGCTCGTCGACCGTGTTCGGTCGGAATGCATTTCGCACCTCTGGTCGATCGAACGCCACCCGAACTGTTCCCTGATCGAACGCCCGGTGGTACGTGATGTCGGTGAGGTCGCCGAAACCGTCCACGTCGGTCCAGCGCTTCGGGTCGAACAGTTCGGAGATCATTCGGCGAGCGTAGTCGTGGAGGGGCTGATCGGCGGGCGCCATCTTGCACTCTGCGTGTTCGAATGACACCCTTTCGGCGTGCCACTTCTGCTGAGTCGCGCGCGGCCCCTCGGTTGGCGCGCCCCGATCGCGATGTTCATCGTGTTGATCTCTGTATTCGTCGTGTCACCCGCATTTGGGGAGGACGACGAGGAACGGCTCGAGGAACTCAAAGAAGAGCGCGAGCGGATCCAGGAGGAGGCTGCCGCTCAGGCCTTGCAGGTGAATGCTGCCGAGGCGACGTTCGAGGAGCTGGCACAGGCGCTCGACGACATCAACGCACTCGTCGATCTCCAGCAGGCTCGGCTGACCGACGCCGAACAAGCGGTGAACGCTGCCGAAGCACAGGTGGAACTCGCCGAGTTCCGTCAGCTCGAGATCGACTTCGAGATGAGTGAGATCCAGGCCCGAGTGTCAGAACTTGCCGTCGCTGCCTTCACCGGCGAGAGCGCCGAGAACGGCGAGGACCTTACGTCGTTCCTGCTCTCCGACGACCCCAGCGAAGCGGTGCGCCGACGGAGTCTGGTCGAGTTCCAGACGGGAAATCTGGGCGATGCCCTCGACGACATGCGGCGACTCCGCGCCGAGGCCGATCTCCTCGAGGAGGAACGGCGCGAAGCCGTCGCCTCGGCTGAGTTGAATCAGCAGGAGGTCTTCGAACGGGAGCTCGAGCTCAGTGAGGCCAAGGAGGCCCAGCTGCTGATCGTGATCGACGCCGAGGCCCGACTCGAGGCTCGACTTGCGGAGGCCTCGTTCATCGCAGAACTCGACGCCGACAAGGCCGCCGAGATCCGCCGCCAGGAAGAGGTCATCGCCTCGCGGATCCGCGCCGAAGCTGCTCGCGAAGCTGCTCGGCTCGCCGCACTTCGGCCTCCGCCGCCCGATCGCGACGACATGGTCAATGCCGAGGGGTTCATCGTTCACCAGGACATCGCGGATGCGGTCGGGCGCATGATCAGGGCCGCCCGAGAAGACGGCGTCGTGCTCACCGGCTACGGGTATCGGTCCTCGCAACGCACCGCTGAGCTCCGGGTCATCAATGGCTGCCCGGATGTGTACGACTCATCGCCGAGCAGCTGTCGGATCCCCACGGCTCGCCCCGGCTCGTCGATGCACGAATTCGGCCGGGCGATCGACTTCCGGAGCTGTTGGCGAGGGTCCGACTGTTTCACCTGGCTGTCACGAAACGCCAACGACTACGGGCTCTACAACCTCCCGAGCGAATCCTGGCACTGGAGCACCAACGCCCGCTGATTGTGCCCTCATCGGGCAGCGCGAGAACCCACCCCCGGTGACGCCGTTATTCGCCGCCAACGAGTAGATTTTGGCCTGTGCCATCGACCTCGCTCCGGCTTGCGCGCGCCTCGAAGCGCATTGTCGCGATAGCGGCCGGGCTGGCGCTGATTCTCGCGGCGACGCCCTCGTTCGCCCAGGAAGATGTCGACCGTCTCGACGAGCTGAAGGAAGAACGGGAACGCATACAGGAGGAGGCGGCGGCGCAAGCGGTTCAGGTGAACGCTGCCGAAGCGAGCTTCGAGGATGTGGCGCAGGCGCTCGACGACATCAATGCCCTCGTCGATCTTCAGGAAGCGCGACTCTCCGACGCCCAACAGGCTGTGGCATCGGCCGAGGCGCTCGTCGAAGAGGCCGAACAGCGCGAACTCCAGATCGCGGCCGAAATTGATGCACTGACCGAAGAAGTGGCCGATCTGGCCGTGGCGTCCTTCACCGGAGAGAGTGGCGCGAGCACCGAGGACATTACGGTTCTCCTGCTCTCCGATGATCCGTCCGAAGCGGCCCGGCGCCGCAGCCTCGTCGAGTTCCAGACCGGGAGCCTTGCCGACGGCATCGATCGGATGCGAGCCCTCGTCGCCGAAGCTGAGGTCGTGAGCGAAGCTCGGCGTGACGCGGTCGTCGCCGCCAACGAGGGCCGGGTCGAGGCCGAGGCTCGACGGGCCGAACTCGCAGTCGCCGAGGAGGCGCAACTCGATCTCGTGTACCAGGCCGAGATCCGACTCGAGGCTCGCCTTTCCGAGGCGGCGTTCATCGCCGAGCGGGACGCCGACGCGGCCGCCGAGATCCGCCGGCAGGAGGAAGTGATCGCTTCGCGCATCCGCGCCGAGGCGGCGCGAGCGGCGGCGGAACGCGCCGCGCGCGATCGAGCGAATCGTCCGCCGATCCCGACGCCCGACGACATCACCTCGGTTCAGCGGATCCAGGTACACGTCAACATCGCGGATCGGGTCGACTCACTGCTGTCCGCCGCCCGCAATGATGGGGTGAATCTCAGCGGGTGGGGTTACCGGAGCAACATCCGCCAGATCGAACTGCGTCAGGTCCATTGTGGAACCTCGGAGTACGCCGTCTGGGAGATGCCAGCGTCGGCGTGCCGCCCACCGACCGCGCGGCCCGGTATGTCCAACCATGAGCGGGGCCTCGCGATCGACTTCACGTACAACGGCGGATCGATGACGAGCCGCTCGAACCCCGGCTTCCAATGGTTGGCCAATCACGCCGCCGACTACGGATTCGTGAACCTCCCGAGCGAGCCGTGGCATTGGAGCACCGACGGAAACTGAATTTGCGGCGAAAATCTCTGATAAGACGCGGTTTTCGCGCGGGTCCATGGCATCATTGCGCTGCTCACTTTCGAGTGCGCGCGGGCGATAGGTCAGGATGGGTCCTCTCCATGGGAGCGGTTCGCACGTGAGAACGCGCATTCGAACACTCGCACACGCACTCTTCGTCGTTTTCGCAGCTGGTTCGATCATCGTCGGTGGCGTCGGCGCCCAGGCGCAGGACGACGTGACCGAACTGGAGGATCTCAAGTCCGAGCGCGAAGCGCTCATCGAAGGATCCGTCGAAGCCGTGGAGAACATCGATGCCGCGACGGCATCGGTCGACGAGCTCGCCGATGCACTCGATCTCCTGAGTGGGCACGTCGTCTTCCAGCGAAGCCGCCTCGAGGATGCCCAGCGCACGCTCGAATCGGCCCAGGTTGCGGTGGACGCCGCACGAGCGCAGCGAGACTCGATCGATCTCGAGATCGGAATCCTCGCGGAGCACCTCAACGAACTCGCGATCGCGAGTTACACAGGCGAGAGTCTGCTGACCAGCGATTCCATGGTCGAGCTCGCGCTCACGGCAGATCCGGGAGAGTCGGCCCGCTTCCGGGAGCTGGTCGAGCTCCAGACCGGCACGGTTGCGGATGGCCTCGACCGTATGGCCAACCTCGAGTATGAGGCGGCCCAGCTGGTCGATGCCGAGGCAGCTGCCCTGGCCGAAGCCGAACGCAGCCTTGCGGTCGTCGAGGAACGATCACAAGCGTTCGTCGATGCAGTAGAAGCGCAGCAAACACTGCTGACCGCAGCCGAGACCCGTCTCGAGGCGCGGCTCGCCGAAGCCGCGTTCCTCGAGATCCGCGACGTCGAGCTGGCCGAGCAGATTCGTGACCAGCAGGAGTCGATCAACCGTCGCCTCATGGTGAGCGCCCTCCAGAACGGTGTGGAGATCCCTGATCCAGTCGACCTTCTCGAGATCGTCACACTTCGTTTTCCGGACGAGGCGCCGGACTTCACGATCGAGGTCCACGAATCGATCGCGGAGGCGGCCGAGGGACTCTTCCTCGAGTCGTTCGCGGACGGCATCGACCTGCGTGGCTGGGGATACCGACCCATTCAACTCCAGATCGAGCTCCGCAAGGCCCATTGCGGTGGAACCGACTTCGACATCTGGCACAAGCCGGTCTTCGAATGTGCGCCCCCTACCGCGCGTCCCGGATTCTCCAAGCACGAGCAGGGACTAGCGATCGACTTCACCCACGCTGGTGCGCCGATCACGTCCATCGACAGTCGTGCGTTCCTCTGGCTTAGCGAGAACGCGCCGGCCTGGGGATTCAAGAACCTCGAAGGCGAACCCTGGCACTGGTCGCTGACGGGCGAATAACGACGGCAATTCCGCTCGCCCGGAATCAGCCGATTTCGGCAGGCGTCCCGAGTCCCGACCCGGCCCCGAGGCCGACCTTGCCGGCGACCGGGTTGAGACCGTCGGACACGCCTTGTACAAGCCCTGCCGTACTCAGTCCATGCGCAGTCCGGGGCGGAACCGGTAGCGCAGCGGCTACGTGGAGTGCGGCGAGGAGCGCGATCTCGCTGTCGATCGAGGACGTCACGATCACCTGACACGACTCGCCCACCACGCGAGCGACGTCGAGGATGCGGTCGACGCCTCCGGCCGCCGCTGGCTTCACGACGAGCGCACGAATACCGGTGTCCTCGACCAGGCCGGCAAGGTTCGCTCCCGCCTCGGGTGGCGCATCGATCGCCATCGTCACGCCGGTGCGATCGGCGAGATCTGCATACTCGGTCGTATCCGCCGTTGGGTCCTCGATGTAGCTGAGCCGATGTCGGCCGACCCGGCCGATCACATGCTCGACGTCGGCTGTGGTCCACGCTCTGTTGGCGTCGAGTCGGAGCTCGGCGTTGGGACCAGCGGCTTCGCTCGCCGCGATGATGCGGGTCGCGTCGCGTGCCAAATCGACCGCGCCGACCTTGAGTTTCACGGCGGGGAACCCAGCCGCCATCGCGGCCGAAACCTCACCGTGCACCTCCTTCGGTGTCTCGGCACTCACGAGCGCGTTCACGACCACCGACGGCTCGGATCCCGAGCGCAACCACTGGTGGAGTGGAACCTCGGCTCGTTGGCTGAGTAGGTCGACGAGTGCGGTGTGGACGGCGAATCGGGCCGCCGGCAACATCGAGTGCTCGTCGAGCGCGGCGAGGGCTTCGTCGGCGTCGGCGTCATTTGCCGCAGTCGACCAGTCGGCGATCTGTGAGGCGATCTCCTCCAGCGAGCCGCTGGTTGGGAGACCAGGAATCGGCGCAGTCTCGCCCTGACCCGACAGCCCTACATCGGTTCGCAGGACGAGTCGGACGCCACTGCGGTCGCCGAGTTCGCCCGCACTCGTCGTGACGCGCTCGGTCAGGCGAATATCGATACTCGTGAGTGAGTGGTCGGTGATCTTCACGACGGCTCCGATGGATTGCTGTCGAGATTCGTGGTCTTGAACTCACACCCTTTCAGAAACGCTGCGATCACTGCACCGCTTTCTTCGGGATTCTCCAACGGCAGGGAATGCCCGACGCCCTCTATCGTTCCGCTCCGGCCATCCTGGGCGAGCTCGGCGAGTCGCCGAGCGAGGGCAACATGGCGCTCGTCGAGGGATCCGGCCAGGGTGATGACCGGACACCGGAGTTGGCCGATCGAGACCCACACCGGAGGCATCGAACCGGTGCCCGTGCCGCGGAGACTGTTGGCGAGACCAATTGCCGAGGACCGGAGTCGCTGTGAACGCATCGCATCGTAGACCTCGTCGGCGAGGCTCTCGGCAAGATGCACGAAGAGAGGAGTGGCCAACCACTCATCGACAAACGACTCGACGCCGATCTGTTCGATCCGGTCCGCCAGTTCGCCGTCGTGCACCGCTCGTGCGGCCCGCAGATCCGGCTCGGTGAGCCCGGCGGTGGAGCTGAGGATGGTCAGCGATCTGAAATACCAGGGAGCGCGGGCGGCCATCGAGACCGCCACCCTTCCGCCCATCGAATAGCCGACGAGGTGGACGGTCCCGGGAGGTTCGTTGCCGACAATGGAGAGGACCTGGTCGACCACGGAGCTCATGCGGTACGGCTCGACGTTCTCCGGTGCGTCGCTGCCGCCATGACCGATGAGATCGACCAGCAGCGCGGGGCGACCGTCGCAGGAGTGACGTGCAAGATCGAGCATTGCGCTCGAATCACCGGTGAAACCATGGAGGAACACGATGGGCGACCCCTCACCCGGGATGCGGTGCACGGCGAGGACAGTTCCGTCGGGAGTGCCGACACGTTCCGTGGCTGGAAGCTCCACGGTCAATCGATCTTCTCCACCGCGGAGGTGATCGCATTGCCAATTGCAAGCCGGTCTCCGGTGGAGACGTTCGCCTCGAGGATCGTGACATCGGACGACCCGAACGACGCCGTGATCGCCGCGTCGATGGACCCGGCGTCCACGTGCTCATGGGAGATGCCGTGGTGATTCGCGAGGAACTCGAAAGACGTGCCGTGCGGTGTGTGGAAAAGGTAGTCGAATTCGGCCGGATCGATCGCGGATCGAATTGGAAGAAACGAGAAGATCCCTCCACCGTCGTTGTTGGGCACCACCAGCGTCATCGACGTGCCCTGGCGACTGGCATCGAGGATTCCCCCGACATCGTGCAGTGCGGCGACGTCGCCGATGAGCACGACCACCCGC
>JBPCTR010000019.1:0-4582 GCA_051011575.1 Acidimicrobiales bacterium
GTCGTGTGCAACGACTGGTAGAGGTTGAACTTGGGCATCGCGATGTAGTCCTTGAACCGACCCTGCACCGGCTTCCATGTCGAGTGGATCGATCCCACAGCGGCGTAACAATCGCGAACCTCGTCGACGATGACTCGCACACCGACCAGATCGTGGATCTCCTCGAACGGCCGGCCCTTCACCACCATCTTCTCGTAGATCGACCACAGGTGTTTCTGGCGACCCATCACTTTCGCGTCGATGTCGAGCTCGGCGAGGCGGCCCTCGATATCGCCCACGAGCTGGGTGAGGTACACGTCTCGCTCCGGAGCGCGAGCGGCGACCATCGATTCGAGTTCGGCGTACTGCTTGGGCTCCGACGCCGCGAAAGCGAGGTCCTCGAGTCGCTGTTTGAGTTCCTGCATTCCCAGGCGGTGTGCGAGTGGTGCGTAGATGTCGAGGGTTTCGCGAGATGTGCGTTCCTGTTTGAAGGCGGGCATGGCCGCGATCGTTTCCATGTTGTGGAGCCGATCGGCGAGCTTGATGATGAGCACGCGTACGTCCTGTGCGATCGCGACCATCATCTTGCGGACACTTGCCGCTTGTTGTGCTTCCTTCGAGTCGAAATGAACCCGATCGAGCTTCGTGACCCCATCGACGACCTGGGCGACGTCCTCACCGAAGTCCTCGGCGAGTTGGTCGAGTGTGATCTCGGTGTCCTCGACGGCGTCGTGGAGAAGCGCGGCCGCTATCGCCACGTCGTCGAGTCCGAATTCGGCGACCACTTTCGCGACTGCAAGAGGGTGCGAGATGTAGCTCTCACCGCTCTTGCGCTGTTGATCGCCATGGCATGCGGCGGCCACCCGATATGCCTTCTGGATGCGGTCGATCGATGCGCCCGGTGCCGACGTTCGAAAGGCGCCAACAATTGCAGTGAGCTCGCTCTCGACTCGCACCGACTGGCGCCGCCAGGGAAGAACGCGGGTGACGGTCGGCATGGTCAGGCCACCTGCATCACGGCGTGGAGAGGAGCGCCGTCGAGTTGGTCGCGACCACGAAGGGCCATCAGTTCGATGAGCACACTGATTCCAACGGTCTCCACATCGAGAGATTCCATCAGATCGATGGCCGCAGCGAGAGTTCCCCCGGTCGCGAGCAGGTCATCGACGATGCCAACTCGGGCACCACTGTCGACCGCGTCCGTCTGAATCTCCAGCGTGTCCGCGCCGTATTCGAGCGTGTAGCTCACACTCGTCGTATCGGCTGGAAGCTTCCCGGGCTTACGAATAGGGACGAACCCAACACCGAGGGACTGCGCGATCGCAGGACCGAAAATGAAACCACGAGCTTCGATTCCTGCGATGCAGTCCACCGCAGCGCCAGCGAGGGGCTTCGCCATCTCCTCCACCGCGAAACCGAAAGCACGAGCGTCGGCGAGCAATGGGGTGATGTCCTTGAACAGAATTCCGGGCGAGGGAAAGTCGGGGACATCGCGGACGTATCTCGCAAGCTCCGACATGGCTCGATGGTAACGCGCTACTTCTTGCGCTTCGTCTTCCGGGGACGGGGCGGAACTTCGCCCGACGAGATGGTTCGCTTCGTCGGCGTCGCCTTCGGATTCGATACCGACGACCGGCTGCGGCTCGCCTGCACGCCGACGGTGGCGTCTTCGCGAGCAACTTCTCGGGTGCCTTGCTGGTCGCCAGTCTTCTTGGCGACCTTGCGGGCGATCTGTTCGTACTCGGGCTCACGCTCCTTCAGGTTCGCCACCACTGCCGAGGCCACGAAGATCGAGGAGTAGCCGCCCACGAGTAGTCCGACGAGCAAGGCGATCGAGAATTCCTGCAGCGTCGTGGCGCCGAGGATGAACGACCCGATGAAGAGCATCGACAGCACGGGCAGCACCGAGGTGATCGTCGTGTTGAGCGATCGGGCGAGAACCTGGTTGAGCGCCAGGTTCATCATCTCGGTGTACGTGTATCGCCCGGTCGCTCCTACGCGTGCGGTGATCTCGCGCACCTTGTCGTACACCACGATCGTGTCGTACAGCGAGTAGCCCATGATCGTGAGGAAGGCGATGACCGTGGCAGGTGTGACCTCGAATCCGAAGATCGCGTAGACGCCGACGCTGATCACGATGTCGTGGGCAACCGCGGCGAGCGCACCGATCGCCATCTTCCATTCCAGTCGAACGGATATGTAGAGCGCGATCGCAACGAAGAAGAAGAACAGTGCGTTGCGCGCCTTGTCGGTGATCTCCGATCCCCACGTCGGTCCGACCGATTCAAAGGCGGTGATCTCGCCGACGGTCGACAGCGTTCCTCGGAGTTCCTCGACCTGTTCGGGGTCCTCGACCGAGGTTCGGACTCGGACAAAGCGTTGACCGTCCGAGTCGGTCACCTCCTGGATTCGGGCTTCGCCGCTCACGCTTCCTGGCAGCGCCGACGACACGTCGTCGATCGACTGCTCGGTCGCGATCTCGAACGACGTTCCGCCTTCGAAGTCGATGCCGAGGTTCAGTCCTCGAACGAGCAGCATGAGCACGCTGAGCCCGACGATGGTGGCGGACCCGATCAGGGCCTTGCGCCACATGGCGGGGAAGTCGATGTGACGACGTCCGTCGTTCTCGGGGGTGAGTTTGGCCATGCTCGCTATTCCTCGCCGTCGTCAGTGCCGACTCGGTCGGCATCGAGTCCTGCGATGCCCATCAAGGCCGATGACCCTGCGATCGCGGGTTTGCGGGCCAACCACTGCACCGCTGGGCCCATGAAGAAGTAGGTGGCTATCAAATCGAGAACCGTGGCGATGCCCAGATAGAGGGCAAACCCTCGAACCGCTCCGACCGTGAGCAGGTAGAGCAGGATCGCGCCGATCAGCGAGGCCATGTCGGCCTTCACGATCGTGCTGAACGCAACCGGGAAGGCCTTGTTCACGGCCGTGCGCACGGTGCGGCCGTTCCGGACGTCTTCCTTCAGGTGTTCGAAGTAGACGATGTTGGAATCGACCGAGACACCGATCGACACGATGATCCCGGTGATGCCGGCAAGGGTGAGCGCCAAACCCTGGTTGGCGCCGAGGAACGAGATGATCGACCACAACAATGCGGCCGAGATCACGAGGCTCAGCATCGCCACAAGTCCGAGGATCCGGTAGTACCCGATGATGAAGATCGCCACCAGCACCAGGCCCACGACGCCCGCGATGACTCCGGCATCGAGCGCGTCGCTGCCAATCGTGGCCGACACGATCTGCTGATTCTCCGGCTCGAGCTGAATCGGGAGGGCACCGAAGCGCAGCTTCAGGCCGAGCTCGCGAGCGGTGGTCTCGTCGAATGCACCGGAAATCTGGAAGGAGTCGCCGAGGTCGGACGCTTGCACGAACGGTGCCGAGATCACCTCGTTGTCGAGGTCGACGGCGATCCGACCGTGGAACTCGCCGCTTCCGTCGAACGCTCCGGGGCACAGTTCAGATACGCCGGGTGCACACAGTTCGGTGAGTGCTCGGAACGCATCATCACCGATCGCGCCACCCTTGAGATCGACGTTCACGAGCCACTGCACACCGTTGAACACGCCCGCGGCGTCGGAGAGTCCCTCGCCGGTCATTCCGCTCGGGCCGAGTACGTATCGCGCGGGACGAGCCAGTTCTGCATTTGCTGCCACGATGATGATGTCGGTCTCTTCGATCTCTTCGACGGGCGTGAAACCGTCGGGTCCGAGCGGTGCATCGGCGGGAAGGCTGATCGGCCGATCGAGACCGCCCACCGGAAGTTCCTCGAGCACTGGACGGAACCGCATGACCGCGGTCTCTCCGACCAGCTCGAGAGCTCGTTCCTTGTCCTCGACGCCAGGAAGACTCACGAGAATTCCGTCACCCTGTGCTTGGATCTCGGGTTCGGCCACGCCGAGACCGTCGACGCGGTTCCGGATTATTTCGACCGCCTGATCGATCTGGGTGGGATCTTCGACCGGTTCGGTCGCTCGGTATCGAACCGAGACTCCGCCCTGGAGGTCGAGTCCGAGCAGCGGCTCGTTCCCGGCGACGAATGTGTAGATGAGTGCCGCGAGAGCAACGAATGAGATTCCGAGTGCGTACGTGACTTGGCGTCGTGCCACGGAGGCCTAGGCCTCTTCCTCGGCCGCCGCGTCGTCGTCCACATCAGCATCGGCGTCGGCGTCGCCGTCGGCCGTGGACTCGGTTGGAAATTCTTCGAGGATGTCGGAGATCTGGCTGCGGGCCACGAGGATCTCGATGCCCTCGGCGATCTCCACGTACATCGTGATGTCGAGGACCTCGGTGATCGTGCCGTAGATGCCCGACGACAGATGCACTCGATCGCCCGCCGATGCTTTGGCGATCAGGGCTTGATGTGCCTTGACCCGCTTCTGCTGTGGACGGATGAGGATGGCCCACATCCCACCGAAGAGGATGAGGAGAAAGATGACGTTGCCCATTGCGAGACTCCCATGAAGTTCAGCCCACGAGGTTACCGGGGTCCGCCCCAGACCTCGTGCACGTCGGCAGCGAACGCCTCGAATCGGTCCTCGATTATGGCGGTGCGCATGTCGTCGACGAAGCGAAGCAGCCAGAACAGGTTGTGGAT
>JBPCTR010000020.1:0-39923 GCA_051011575.1 Acidimicrobiales bacterium
GCATGGATCGCCGCGAATCGTGACCCGAACGCGGGCGGCGGCGAGGGTGGCGCGCGCCGGCGCGGCGGCCGTCGTCGCGCGAACGCCTGATCGTCTCACCATGACCGAATCCGCTCGCGTCGTGTTCACGCCCTCTGGGCGTCAGGGCACGGTCGCGCGCGGGACCACGGTGCTCGATGCCGCTCGGGAACTCGGCGTCGATCTCGACACCGTGTGCGGCGGCCGCGGCATATGCGGTCGGTGCCAGGTGGTACCCGAGGTCGGCGAGTTCTCGAAGCACGGGATCACGTCGACTCGTGAGAGTGTGAGCGCCCCCGGACCGAGCGAAACGACGGACTATCGCGGTCGCCGACCTCTGGGCTCGGAACGTCATCGTCTGGGCTGTCACGCTGCGATCGAGAGTGACGTGGTCATCGATGTGCCGGCCGAGAGTCAGGTTCATCGCCAGGTCGTTCGCAAGCGCCTCGAGGTCGATGACATCGAGGTCGATCCGGTCATCAAACTCCACTACACGAAGGTGGTCGGCCAGGAACTCGACACACCCCGGAGCGAGCTCGATCTCCTCCGCGATGCGCTGGCCACAGACTGGGGTCTCGCAGGCTTGATCGCTCCCCTCGCTGTCGTTCAGGAGATCCAGGCCATCCTTACCAAAACCCGAGAGATCACCGTCGCCGTACGCGACGGCAGCGAAATCGTTGCCGGGTGGCCGGGTTTCCATGACCGCCTTTACGGCGTGGCCATCGACGTCGGCTCGACGACCGTCGCCGGCCACCTTCTCGAGCTCTCGACCGGTGAAGCCCTCGCGAGCGGGGGGCGCATGAACCCCCAAATCCGGTTCGGCGAGGATCTGATGAGCAGGGTCTCGTATGTGATGATGAATCCCGGCGGCGAAGTCGAACTCACGGCGGCGATCCGCGAAGCGATCGACGAACTGATCGGTGAGCTCGCCGACGATGCGGGGGTCGAACGTGCCGACATCCTCGAGATCGTGCTCGTCGGCAACCCGATCATGCACCACCTGCTGCTCGGACTCGACGCCGTTCCGCTGGGCGGAGCTCCGTTCGCACTCGCCACCGACGGTGCGATCGAGGCGCGGGCACCCCTTCTCGGGATCAACTGCCGCGACATCACGCGGGTATACGTGCTTCCGTGCATCGCTGGGCACGTCGGCGCCGACACCGCCGGGGCCATTCTGTCGGAACGGCCAGATCGATCGGACAGCATTCAGCTGATCGTCGACGTCGGAACGAACGCCGAGATCGTCCTCGGCAACAAGGATCGGCTCCTGGCCGCTTCCAGTCCCACCGGGCCCGCGTTCGAGGGTGCCCAAATCTCATCCGGCCAGCGAGCGACGGTCGGTGCGATTGAACGGGTCCGAATCGATCGCGAGTCTCTCGAGCCTCGCTTCAAGGTCATCGGCGCCGACGCCTGGAGTGACGAACCCGAATTCGCCGAACAGACCAGGAACATCACCATCACCGGCATCTGTGGGTCGGCGATCATCGAGGTGGTCGCCGAAATGATGCTCGCGGGCATCATTTCCGCCGACGGTGTCGTCGACGGCGCACTCGCCACGCGCACCCAACGAATCGTCGCCGAGGACCGGACGTTCAGCTATCTCGTGCATCACGGCGAGCCCGACATACTCGTGACCCAGAACGATGTGCGCGCGATCCAACTCGCCAAGGCTGCGCTCTATGCCGGAGTGAAATTGTTGATGGACCGGATGGGAATCGACCACGTGGACACCATCCGTCTGGCGGGCGCCTTTGGCAGCCACATCGACCCGATCTACGCGATTGCCCTGGGACTCGTGCCCGACTGCGATCTCGAACAGGTGTCCTCGGCCGGAAATGCAGCCGGCACCGGGGCAGTGATCGCCCTGCTCTCCGGAACCGCACGGCGCGACATCGAGACCCTGATTCCCACGATCACGAAGGTTGAGACAGCCACCGAGGCCAAGTTCCAGGATCATTTTGTTGAAGCGATGGCGATCCCGCACGCCACCGCCGACTACCCCCATCTGAGTAGCCACATCGAACTCCCCGCGCGTCGATTCGCCAACGCCGCCGCTGCCGGCTCGTCGACGGCAGGCCGCAGGCGTCGACGCCGCCCGTCACCATCTTCCACCGGTTCCGAATCCGAGGTTTCATCATGACCACCGACGCCCCCCGCCGATCCCGTCGAGCCGGAGGCGGACGCGCCGGGCGCCAAGCTGCACGAGCCGCGGCCGGAGCCGAGACGGTCGCCTATCTCGAGCGCACGCTTCCACCGGTGCAGGTGATCGACGAGGCCGGACTGGAACAGATCGAAGAGAACGCCGAGACGATCCTCTCCGAGATCGGTATCCAGTTCAACGACTACCCCAAGGCACTCGACCTGTTCCGAGAGGCGGGGTGCCGCGTCGAGGGCGAGTTCGTGTTCTTCCCCCGCGGACTCGCCCGCAAGATCGTGCAGGACAGCGCGCCGAAGAGCTTCATCCAGACCGCCCGCAACCCCGAACGCAGCGTGAAGATCGGCGACAACGCCACCGTCTTCGCGCCGAACTACGGCTCCCCATTCATCACCGACCTCGACCGGGGCCGCCGCTACGCAACCATCGAGGACTTCCAGAACATCGTGAAGCTGGTGTACATGCTGCCGCACCTCCATCACTCGGGCGGAACGGTGTGTGAGCCCGTCGACGTCCCGGTGAACAAGCGCCACCTCGACATGGTGTACTCCCACCTGAAATACAGCGACAAGCCGCTGATGGGGTCCGTGACCGCGCCCGAGCGGGCCGCCGACTCGATCGAGCTGTGCCGCATGGCCTTTGGCGGCGACCTCGAGGGCAGGACCGTGATGACCAGTCTCATCAACGCCAACTCGCCCCTCCAGTGGGACGACACCATGCTCGGCGCCGCCGATGTGTACGCCAGCAACAACCAGGCGACCGTGATCTCGCCGTTCATCCTCATGGGAGCGATGTCGCCGGTCACCGTCGCCGGACTCTGCGCCCAGGCCCTCGCGGAGGCTCTGGCTGGCATGGCGTTCACGCAGCTCGTCTCACCAGGCGCACCCGTCGTGTTCGGCACGTTTGCCACCTCGATGTCGATGGCGACCGGCGCCCCGACCTTCGGGACGGCAGAGGGTGGTCTGGCGATCTTCGTCATGGCAGAACTCGCGCGTCGGGTCGGTGTTCCCTTCCGGTCGGGCGGCCAGTTCACGTCGTCGAAGGCTCCTGACGCCCAGGCGGCCTACGAATCGGCGATGACACTCCTTCCAACCATGCAGGCGGGCGTGAACTTCGTGCTCCATGCCGCCGGCTGGATCGAGGGCGGTCTTGCGATAAGCCTCGAGAAGCTGATCATGGACGCCGACCAGCTCGGGGCGATGGCGGTGTATGCCAAGGGTGTCGACCTGAGCGAGAACGGCCAGGCGATGGACGCGTTCCGAACCAACGAGCACGGCCAGCACTTTCTCGGCAACGCCCACACGCTGGCGAACTTCGAGACCGCCTTCTACCGCTCCAGCGTGGCCGACAACAACAGCTACGAGCAGTGGTCCGAAGAGGGCGGACTCACCTCCGCACAGCGGGCGAACACTATCTGGAAGCGAATGCTCGACGAGTACGAAGCACCCGGGCTCGACAGCGCCGTCGACGACGAGATGCTGGAGTACATCGCCAAACGCAAGGGCGAGATGCCCGACGCAATCGGCTGAGGCCTGAGCGGTCGGGAAGCAAAGGCCGCCGTGCTCTAGCCCCGCCCCACGAACGGCATCCCGTTCGCCATGACCGTCATGGTGAGCACGTTCGCCGACAACGGTAGACCCGCCATGTAGACGACCGCATCGGCGACGTGGCCGACGTCGATCGTCGGTTCACCCCTGTGGGTGCCGTCGGCCTGGAGGATGCCGGCGCTGATCACCTCCGTCATGTCTGACGCGGCGTTCCCGATGTCGATCTGTCCGCACGCGATGTCGAAAGCTCGTCCATCGAGTGCCAACGAGCGGGTCAGACCTGTGATCGCATGCTTGCTCGCGGTATACGGAGCCGACCTGGGCCGGGGCACGGTGGCAGAGATTGAACCATTGTTGATGATCCGACCTCCCCGCGGATCCTGTGTGCGCATCTGTCTGAATGCAGCTCGCGCACACAGGAATGCCCCGTCGAGATTCACATCAAGAACGGAACGCCAATCCTCATACGACAGCTCGTCGATGAGGACCGGAGGCGTCAGCGCACCGGCGTTGTTGAACAGAAGATCCACGCGCCCGAACCGTTCGACCGTCGTGGCGAAAAGTGCCTCGACCTGTTCGGGCACGGTGACGTCGGTCTGAAGGGCGGCCCCGTCCCGAACCAGCGCTGCTCGGGTCTCTTCCAGAGCCTCTACGGTTCGACCGGCAACGACCACCCGCCACCCAGCCTCGCTCAGCCCGACCGCGACCGATCGGCCGATCCCGCTTCCTCCGCCCGTCACGATTGCTGTTGCTGTCATATCGAATCCTCTCGCTCACGCCAACGGTTCATCCAGTCAAGACCTTCTTCAACCGACCGGCGGGCACAGTACTCAGCGCCGAACGCGCCTCGATACCCCATGGCGGCGATCGCGGGGAGCACCGCGTGGTAGTCGACGTTGCCGTTGTCGGGCTCGGAGCGGTCCGGGTAGCCCGCGAACTGCACGTGTTCGATCAGGTCAATCGCCCGAGCTGCTGTCGACAGAATCTCGCCGTGCATCCGTTGAACATGGAAGCAGTCGAACAACAATCTCAGGTTCGGGGCCCCGACTGCAGCGATGGTCTCGACGGCTCGATCGACATCGACGAGGTGGTAGTCGTCTGCGTAGTCGGTGTTCAACGGTTCGATCACCAGCGTGACGCCGGACTCGGCGGCAACCGCGGCGCTCACCTCGAGATTCGATCGATACACCGCTTCCGCTGCGGCGGTTCGCCCGGTTCTTCCGGCGAGCAGGTTCACGCGGGGGCACCCAACTCCGGCCGCGTAGTCGATGGCCTCGTGAAGTGAAGTCAGCGCTTCGCTCTCACGTCCGGGTACCGCGAGCAACCCCATGTCGCCGTCCAACGAGCCCGGTCGGGCGTTGAGCGACAAGATCGGAAGTCCGGTCTCTCGAAGTGCCGTGGCCACGTCGGAGACATCGTGGGCGAACGGGGCGTGACACTCCACAGCGTCGAACCCGCCACCGTGGGCGGCGTCGATCGCATCGGGCAACGGTCGATCGGTCCACAGGAATCCGAGATTGGCCGAGAATCGAAGGAGCTGCTGCCCGTCACCGCTCATCATCGATGCATCACTCAGCTTCCGGGAAGGGTTGAACTGTCAATGGAACATTGACGCTCTGAGCGTACGTCGTTCGCGAGGGCTGGATCGACACTGCCGGAGTACGATCCTGGTCGGATGGACGACACCGTGTTGCTCGTGACGGGTAAGACCTTTCGCCGAATTTCCGTCGAGGAATGGAAGCGCGAGTTGGAGGGTGCACCCGCTGCGATCGCGTCTCGCCTGGCGTTCATGGACGAGAACCATCATCGAGTCCGCAACCACCTGGTCCGGCAGCTGCCATATGAAGGTGCGGCGGGACTCTCCCCCCAAGCGACCGCAGCGGCAACGGATCTTCCGGTCGATCGGGTCCAGTCGATCCTCGAGGAGTTGGAACGGAACCTGTTCTTCCTGGTGCGTGACCCGTCGGGCCGCGGCGCTCAGAATGTGACGTGGGCCTTCCCGGTGACGGTCGAGAGAACTCCGCACCACGTTGCGTTCAGCACCGGGGAGAACACCTACGCCGCTTGAGCGGAGGACGCCCTGGCGACACCCTTCGTGCAAGGGCGTTTGAGAAACGAGCGTCTATCCTTTGAGATCTCCAGCGAGTGCGGACACTGCGGCGACCCGATCGGACTGAAGATCCACGAGGACCTTTCCTGCACCGTCGACGACCCCTCGCTCCCACCCCTGATGTTCGAGCCGATCGTCGATTGGGCGAACTTCACCGGTCCGAACATCATCGACGTATATTGACGGCACTCTCTCTTCTTCCGGTCGGAAGAACACGCAAGGGCCCACCGCGAAGCGAACCAGGCGCCGGACGGAACATATTTGACGGCAGCGCAGAGTCAGTACCTCGCACCCATCGTCCAGGGTGCGCTCTTCGGCTTGGCCTGACACGGTCGGCCGCGAGGCGCCGCTCATCCGTCGAGGTCACCTCGAGAGCACGTCGGCCAGAAACTCCTCGGCGGATTCCCTCCTCGAGACCGCGACCAACCCTGCCAACGGAACGGTCGTCGACGCCGCCCGACCTCGACCGACGGCGGCGAATCGGCCACTCTCGTCGATCGTGAGGACCTGGGCCACCCGACCGGTCTCGTCGACGCCGGCCCAGACCCGAAGGCCCTCAGCGAGCACATCCGTGACCAGACGCGCATCTTCGGCCGGCATCTCGACCTCGAACAACGCGCTACCTTCTGCCCCCCGAATCCAGCGGATCGGCGTCAGGGTGGCCCCATCACCCCCACGTGCCTCGAGTCCGCCGACGTCCACCCACGACAATGATCGGAGCTGCTCGATCGTGACCGGACCCTCACAGCCGGAGTCGGCACACGAATCACCCGGCGCCCATCGTTCGGAGTCGGGAATCACGAACTGTGCCTCCGCCGGAGTGAGATCCTCGTAGGCACCCACCGAAGAACACGATGACGCCACCACGGCGAGGGCGATCAACGTCAACAACCGGCGGGCCACGGGACGAGTTTCGCACGCTGGGTGACTAGGGTCGGGCACACATCGAGGCAGGGGGACGCCGATGCCCGCGGGTTATTCCGGAACACCACTTGCGACGAAGCTGGGAATCAAGGAAGGGCATCGCGTCGCGGTTCTGAGTGAGCCGGACGAGTTTCGTGAGCTGCTCGTCGACCTCCCCGCCGACGTCACCTTCCAGACAACGCTCGGCCGGTCACCCGACATTGTCGTCGCCTTCCACACCGAACAGAAAGCTCTGGAAAAGCGGCTGCACAAGATCGCGGAAGCCGTCTTTCCCGATCGGATGGTCTGGCTCGCCTGGCCGAAAAAGACTTCGGGGATGACAACCGACCTCACCGGTGATGTCGTTCGGGCAACCGTGCTGGCCACCAAGCTGGTCGACGTGAAGGTGTGCGCCATCTCCGACACCTGGTCGGGCTTGAAGGTCGTGTGGCGCAAGGAGCACCGCGTCTAGCGTCAACACCATCCTGCATCGCGCCGATGGAAGACCTACCCGACGACCACGAGGTACACGTCATGGACCATCCGCCCCCACCGCCGGGATCACCGGACTCGACACCGGCTCCCCCGGTTCAGCCCACGCCAAGCCCACAGCACATCCCGCACTTCTTCATGCAGCAGAAGTTGACGGCAATGATCAATCGTTATCGCCTGCTCGCTCCCGACGCGTCAGGCCAGCCGGGCCAGCTCATCGCGTTCGCCGAGCAGAAACGAATGAAGCTGAAGGAGGAGGTCAACTTCTTCGCCGACGAGGCCCGGACCACGCCGCTGTTCTCGTTCAAGTCCCGTCAGAAGATCGACATGCACGCGCGCACCGACATTCTCGATCAGGCGGGAAATCAGATCGCATGGTTTGAGAAGGACTTCAAGCAGAGCCTTCTACGGTCGACCTGGCACATTCACTACGGCGACGTCACGGCAACAGGCCAGGAACGAAGCATGCCGATCGCGGTGCTGCGTCGGGTGATGGACGACATCCCGTTCCGCTTCCACTTCGACTTCACCGACGGTGCCACGGGGCAGGTCGTCATGAGCGTCGACCGACAGCGATCGCTACGCGACCGGTACGAGGTAACTGTCGCCGACCCCCGGCTTCCGTTTCACGTCGCCGCCGCCATAACCGTGGCCCTCGACGCGTTTCAGGGGCGCTGACTACTCGGGAAGCAACGCGACGCGCCCGGCGTCGCCGTCGAGCATGCCGAGCCGCGGGCCTGCCTTCACGATGTCGGCGATGGCGC
This sequence comes from Acidimicrobiales bacterium, assembly GCA_051011575.1. GTDB lineage: Bacteria > Actinomycetota > Acidimicrobiia > Acidimicrobiales > SHLQ01 > SHLQ01. Next base: position 7,990 of record JBPCTR010000020.1, read on the forward strand.
AGTTGATCACGGCCGGAACCGTGAGCGACCGCGCGACCTCGAACAAGTGCGCCGTTGGAGCGCCGCCGACCGTGATGATCCCAGCCGCATCCCAAAGGAGCGGTGAAAAGTTCTGGAGCGGGTATTGCGTGACGATGATGTCACGCGGACGCACATGGCCTGTCAGCTTCGAGCTGTCCAGCCACACAAGTCGCCCGGCACCCACTCCGCCGACGCTGGGTTCGGCCTCGTGGACCTCCCCCTGAAGTGCGAGCACGCCGGCCATGACCGGTTCCCATCTCCCGATCCCGCGCCGACCCGGCGTGTTGTCGCTGTTCACGAGGTGCTCGTACATCCCGAGCAACCGGGCCGCCGACTCGAGATGGACGGGAGTGAGGTCGTTGAGAGCGTCGATCGATTCGTTCGGCCGGTCGCTGCGCATCCGCCGGAGCACGAGCGCTGCGTGTGCCATGGCGTCATCTTCGGCCTCGTTCCACGCCTGCGCCGTGAGTTGACGCGCCAGCCGAGTGGCTTCGACAAGCACAGTCTCGCGATCACCGCCACTCTCGAACGGGATCGGTTGGAGGTCGGTCGGCACCGAGGCGCGCCAGCCGAGGACGAGCTCGTCGGCCATCGGGTGCGAGTAGCGGTGGGTGAGCTGGATGAAGTCGAGGGCCCAAGGGTGCCCAAGCGCCGCCGGGATGACCATCGCCTCCTCGACTTCGTGCACCACGGAGTCCTGGACCTGAAGAAGGATCGGCGAGTCGTCCACGATCGCCCATTCGATGAGGTTGTGACCCAACTCGCTCTGCACCTGCAATGCCATGTCGGCGACCGCCCGAACGTTTGCCGAGCCCATCAGCTCGACAGCGTCGTCGCCGCGGAGGATGCCATCTTCAAGAACGGCTTTCACGCCAGGAACCCAGCCGGCCATGAGGTCGCGCGGCGACCCCTTCACGGCGTTCACGGTGACGGCACCCGAAGCGTCGACAATCGCCGCGCCACCGAAGTCGGGGTGCACCTCGTGCTGAACGAGCACACCCATCGGAGCGGAACCTGGCGCGAGCTCGGCCTCCTCGAATCGTTCGAGCACCTCGATCGAGAAACACGTGGCCCACACGCTCTTCGTGGCCTTCGAGACCTCGGCGGGGAGCACCTCTGGTACCGACGTGAAAGCACCAGACCACTCGCCTGAGCCCTCGAGAACACTCGAGGATCGCACGATCAGTGGCGCCGGGAGCGCGGCGCCGGCAGCGGCGATCGCGGCCTCGACGTCGAGCGGGACCTCATGGCCGATGATCGACATGCGCGCGCCACCGGTTCCTCGCTGTTCGAGGACGTCCACGGCGCGGTCGAGGGCAGGCATCGACAGGTCGGGCGAGATGACGAAGCCGTCGAGCACCGGGAACCCGGCGGCACGCGCACGCGCCAACCCAGCTCCCTTTGCTCCGCTTCGGGCCACCTCGGTGGCCGCTGGATCGTCGAGCCCGAGTACGAAATCGGTCTCTTGGCTCATTCGGTGACGATGATCTCGTGGCTCTTGAAAGTGGACAGCATCTCGTGACCCTTGTCGGTGACCACGAGCATCTCTTCGAGCCGCACACCAAAGTCGTGCAACTTGCCGTGCTGAGTCTCGAGGGCGAACACCATCCCCTCCTGGATCTCCTGCGGGTGATCAAGCGACCAGATCCTCGAGATCACAGGCTGGTCGTACTGCGCCAGACCGAGCCCATGACCCCAGAGGTTTGCTGCTGCTTCATCCTCTTCTTCGTAACCCCAGATCTCCTTCGCCGACGGCCACACGGCCGCGATGTCGGCGGTGGTGACACCGGGCTTGACCAGTTCGATCGAGTCCCACAACCACTTCGATGCGAGGTCGTAGTACTTCTGATGCTCCGCGGTGGGTTTTCCGCCCACACAGTAGGTGCGATACACACAGCTCTTGAAGCCGTTCCAGGTCAGCGCAGCGAGATCGATGATCACGATGTCGCCGGGACGGATGATCCGGTCGCCATGGTTGCGCCAGTTGGGCCATGCGTTCGGACCCGACGACACGATCACATCCTCGACGTTCTCCATGCCAGCGAAGTTGTAGAGATATTCCATCGTGAAGGCGGTGACCTCGTTCTCGGTCACACCCGGCTTGATCCATTGAGAGATGGCGTAGTGGGTGACATCGCAGATGGAGCCCACCATTCGCATGGCCTTCTGTTCGTTCGGGCTCTTGATCGAACGGGCCTCCATCATCGGGGTCATGCCGTCGACCCAGTTGATCCCGCGTTGCTCGAAGGCACGGATCATGTTGAGGTCCATGAAGTCCACCCCCACCGGCATGTCCTTTACGCCGGCGTCTTCGAGATCGCCCAGCAATGCGTCGGAGAACTTGTCGACCTGCGCGGTGGATGCGGGGCCCGCGGCTCCCTTGATCCAGGCGTAGGAGTAGCGGACGTTCTCCTTCGGAATCCAGGGAGAGTGTTCACGGATGTGGTAGCCGATGTCGCCCTGTTCGTAGAGGATTGGCTCCTTTCCCTCGGTGAGGACGGCATACCGCAGGCCCGGCTTCAGCTGGTTCCAGCCCGGTGTCATGGTGGACGTGACGTAGCGGATGTTCTCGTCGTACATGAGGAGCATCGCACCGAGACCGTTCCGCTTCATGGCCTCCCGAGCGCGGTTCAAACGCCATTCGCGAACTTCCTGCCAGTTGATTCCCTCGCGCCAATCGGTCGCCAGGACTCCGAATGCTTCTTTCACCGGTCACTCCATTTCATGTGCGCTGATACGTAGAGATTGCTTGGATTTTCGTGGGTCGGAAAGAGATTTTTCTAGGGGACGCGGCACTCGGCCGGTACGATTCGTCACGATGAGCGATCAAGCAGACCTTTCGGTTCTCCTGGACGACAGTGCGGGCACCGGCCGGGGCCAGACCGCGCACGTGTACGTGCGGGAGACGCTTCGCATGTCGATTCTCAACGGGCAACTGCCGGGCGGAACCCGCCTGGTGCAGTCCGATATCGCCAAACAACTCGATGTCAGCACCACTCCGGTTCGCGAGGCGCTCCGAGACCTCACGAGTGAGGGTCTGATCGAGATGGATCCTCATCGAGGCGGCATGGTGGCCGAACTCGACCGCGACGACCTCGCCGAGGTCTACCAAATCCGTCGCCGGCTCGAAACCATGGCGCTCGAACTGGCGATGCCCCAGATAACCGAGGAAGAGCTCGAGAGGCTGGACGAACTTCACGCCGCAATGACCGCGGCGCCGAACTCGGCCACATGGGTCCAGCTCAACCGCGAATTTCACATGACGATCTACCAGGCCGCACGGATGAACCGGCTCGTCCCGCTGATCAAGTCTCTTCAGGACGCCTCGGTCATGGCGGTGAGTGCTCGAATTCAGCGGGTTCCGGAGATGCGTCAGTCGGCGAACGACGAACACGGACAGCTCCTCGACGCAATCAAGCGACAGAACCTCGACGAGGCGATCGCCGTACTCCAGTACCACCTTTCGCTGTCGATTCGCGACTGAAACCGGCGTTGCCCTGCGCGAAGCACGGCCGGGGCGTAACGCAGCTCGACGGGCGGAACGGGGTGAACGATCTCGGTGGATTTCGAGATCATATATCATGTGCGATCGTTCGGCGAACGTTCTCCCGTAAGGGCCGTGACGTTGCGAAATCCGTCGATCTCCGTCGAAATCGTCGTGCTACAGTCCCCGTCGATCGTGCATGATGCCTGACCATGCACCGCATGAGTTTGGGGGAATACCATGCCCGAGATCACCGTGGAACTTCTCGACGAGTACTGCACGGCGTACAACAACTGGGGCCGCTGGGGCGACGATGACCAGCGTGGAACCCTGAACCACATAACGCCGGAAAAGGTCCGTGAGGGGGCCGCACTCGTGAGCAAGGGCAAGGTCTTCTCCCTGCAACTTCCTCTCGACACCGGCGGCCCTCAGACGGGTTCGTTCGGCCGCGTCAACGCCGTTCACCAGATGGTGGCAACCGGCACCGACCACACCCTCGGACGTCAGGACTGGCCGCTCGAATGGGGCGTCGCCGACGACACGCTCTTCCTTTTCCTGCAGGGTGGCACCCAGTGGGACGCACTGGGGCACATCTTCCACAAGGGCAAGATGTACAACGGCTACGACGCCTCCCTCGTGTCGAGCAAAGGCGCCGAGAAGAACGGCATAGAGAACCAGAAGGTCGTGGCGTCGCGGGGTGTGCTCCTCGACATGCCGCAGGTCTTCGGGGTCGAACACCTCATGCCCGGCACGGCCATCACGCCCGAACATCTCGACGCCGCATGCGAGCTGCACGGGGTCGAGGTCGGCACCGGCGACATCGTGCTGATTCGCACCGGCGACATGGAGCGCCGGCGCAACCTGCCGGGCTGGGACGGCTACGCGGCAGGCGACTCCCCCGGACTGTCATTGACATCCTCTCCCTGGCTCGCCGAACGAGAGGTCGCCGCGATCGCCACCGACACGTGGGGCGCGGAGGTCCGGCCCAACGAGATCGAGAACAGCTTCCAGCCCTTGCACCTCGTGATGATTGTGAACATGGGGCTGTTCGTCGGTGAGATCTGGTATCTCGACGAGCTGGCGGCCGACTGTCGTGACGACGGCGTCTACGAATTCCAGCTCGTGGCTCCCCCGCTCCACATCCCCCGAGCCGTCGGCTCTCCCCTCAACCCTCAAGCGATCAAGTAGGAACCCTCATGAACGATCAGAACCACGCACACACGATCGACGTGCACTGCCATCTCGCGACGCCAGCCGCCTCGGAACTCATGGCTCCCCACCAGAAGCTGAACTACGAGCCCTACGACCGGCACATGGGTCAGGACTCGAAGGACCACAACAAGGTCATGTTTCCGACCATCGTCGACTCGTTGCGTGACCCGGCCGCCCGAATCGAACACATGGATGCGATGGGCGTCGACATCCAGGGCCTGGCCACGTTCGTGTCCGAATACGGCTACTACATGCCGCCGAAGGTGGGGGCGGAGTCCTCCCGTATCCAGAACGACAACCTCGCGCAGGCCATCACCGATCTGCCCGAGCGCTTCTCCGGCTTCGGCGCCACCGTGCCTCTCCAGGACGTCGATCTCGCCATCGCCGAGATGGACCGCGTGGTCGATGACCTCGGATTCAAGGGTCTTCAGATCGGGGGCACGGTGGCCGGCCACAACCTCGACGAGCCTCGCTTCCGTCCGTTCTGGCAGGCGGTCGCCGCGAAGGGCATTCCGGTGATCCTTCACCCGAATGGCTACGAGGAGAGCCACCGATTCGGCGAGTACTTCCTCACCAACTGCATTGGCAATCCACTCGAGACCATGGTGGCCACGACCCGCATGATCTTCTCAGGCCTCTTCGAGGAACTTCCCGACCTCAAGCTCGTGCTCCTCCACGGGGGCGGGTACCTGCCCTTCTACTGTTCACGCGCCGATCACACGTGGGAGGTCCGGCCCGAGACCCGGGTGCACATCCCCGACCACCCGCCCAGCCACTACATGAAGCAGTTGTTCTACGACACGATGGTGTTCCAGCCGTTGTACCTGCGCCACCTCGTCGAGATCGTGGGCAGTGACCGCGTCATGGCGGGAACGGATTTCCCGTTCGACATGGGCGAGACCGACCCACTCGGGCTGATCGACAGCGTCGAGGGGCTGACCGACGACGAGCGCACCGCGATCAAGGGCGGCAACGCCGCCCGCCTCTTCGGGGTCTAGCCGGACTCGTCATAGATTGGAGGCGAGGAACGCATTGGTGCGTTCCTGGGCGAGCGCCGACGCTTCCGGGCTGTAGGAACCGCGCACGTCGCAGTTGAAGCCGTGTCCGGCGTCCTCGTACACGTGAATCGGCACGGCGGGGAATGCCGCTCCAATCGCCTCGATGTTCTCAGGCGGAATCATCGGATCGTCGGCACCGAAATGCAGCATGATCGGGCACTTGGGTGGCCGGTCGAGATCGTGCACGATCTGCCCGCCGTAGTACCCGACCGCCGCGTCGATATCGAGCTCGTTGGCCGCTCGCCATGCGACTCCACCGCCAAAGCAGTACCCGACCACGGCCACTGGTTGGCCGCGCCGCACGTGCTCGACCGCAGCGCCGGTATCGACGGTGGTGGTATCCCACGGAACGTTCGCCTGCACCGCCTTCCCCTCGGTCATCCCCTCCGGTGTGTACTCGAGGTCGAGATCCCGCTGCGCTCGATCGAACATCGCAGGTGCGATGGCGAGGTGACCCATTTCGGCGTATCGATCGACGACGGAGCGAATGTGGCCGTTCACGCCGAAGATCTCCTGGATGATCACGACCGACGATGCGGCCCCGGGGTCACCCGCCACGTAGGCGTCGAGTACGTGGCCGTCGGAGGCGGTCAGTTCGATCATCATTCCCATGTTCACTCCTGTCGTTGGTCCGATCGGCGTCAGGCGACCCGATCGAGAAAGGCTTCGATTTCGCGCACGAACTCGCTCGGCTGTTCGAGCTGCGGACAGTGACCGCACCCATCGAGCATGCTGAATTCCGCGCCTGGGATTCCCGCAACCAGATCGTCGCTCATTTCGGGAGGGGTCGTGGCGTCGGCCCCACCCGCGATCACCAGGGTGGGGTTGGTGATTGCGCCGAGATCCGGGCGAAGGTCGAGTTCCCGCAGCGCCCGACAGGCCGCCGCGAACGCGTGGGGTTCGGTGCGCATGATCACCTCGCGCCGCTCGTCGACCATGTTCGGATGGGCGTTGGCGAACGGTTCGGGGAAAATTCGCTTGACCGCCACGTCGACGACGGCACCCATTCCGCCATCGGCCACGGCCCCACTCATGTTGGTGAACGCACCTTTTCGCTCGTCCGGAAACGTGGCACCGCTGTTGGCGGCGATGAGGGGTCCAAATCGCTCGCCGTGCTGAACGGCCAACGAGAGCGCCACGAAGGAACCCAGCCCGTTGCCGAGGACGGCGGTATCCGGTCCGAGATCGGCCGCGTCCATCGCCTCGGCCACCGCCTCGGCGAGGTCGGCGATGGTGAGATCGTCGCCCTCGAGCGGCGGGGTTCCCGCAAATCCCGGAAGACTCACTCGAACGACGCACCGTTTTTGGGCCATGGAACTCGCCACATCGTCGAACGCCGCCGCGTCGGTGAGCAACGAGTGGATCAGGACGAGGGGTGGTCCCTCGCCTTCGATCTGCACGTGCATGGCAGTTCCTTTCGGTCAGAGCAGTCTGCGAAGAGCGGCGGCGTCGAGCTCGCCGATCCCGTCGGCGACACCCTTCTCGTACCACGGAACCGCGGCGTCGAGCAGCGGTGTTGTGGCCCCGGATTCGCGGGCGAAATCCGAGATTATTCCGGCGTCCTTCAAGATGATCGTGAGCTGCGCCGACGGCGGTTCATAGGAATCGGCGGCCATCATCGGGCCCCGGATCTCGAACATCCGGCTCGACCCCACCCCTGCACCAATGACCTCCTGAACCAGGTCGGGGTCGAGCCCTGCGGCGGCACCGAGTGCATGCGCCTCGGCGGCTGCGAGCGTGTGCACCGACACGAGGAGATTGGCCACGTACTTCATCCGGGAACCGTTCCCGAACTCGCCCAGGTCATAGCTCTTTTTCGACAGCAATTCGAAGATCGGCACCGCGCGCTCGTATGCGTCGGTGGGTCCGCTGCAATAGACAACGAGCGTGGCGTCTGCGGCCTGCAGACCGGTCCCACTCACTGTGGAGTCGAGGAGCGTTACACCCGCGGCCGCCAGAACGTCGCGCGCTGAGAACTTGTCGGCCAGCGAGAGGGTGCCCATCTCGATGGCGATGAGCGGCCTGCCGACGGCGGCGATCTCGGCGGACACGGCGGCGAGCGCAGCAGCCGACGGGAGGGAGAAAAGCACGATGTCGCACCGCTCAGCAACCTCGGTGACGGAGTCGGCAGGGGCGCCCGCAAAGGCTGCAAGGCGGTCAGGATCGGTGTCGTATCCGAGGACTTCGTACCCGCCGTTCACGACGTGTCGACCGAACGCGGACCCCATGACGCCGGTTCCGATCACCCCGATGACATCTCGCGTGGCCTCGGTCTCGGCTGCGTTCATGGCGTGTCCTCGTACTCGAAATTCATGGCTCGGTGCGGAATTCGAGGATCCTATATCATGTCTGATCACCAGGCGTCAGGAGGGCAGGAGTGCCGAACATCTCGATGATCCCGATCGACGATCTGCTCGACAGCGAGCTCGCGGGTTTTGTGAAGAAGTGTCTGCGCCACAAGGCGCCCGATCCTGCATTCCACTCGATGCAGGGCCACAATCCGGCTCTGTCCGCCGCCCTCTACGTTGCGTGGGGCACGGTGTTCAGCAGCGGCATCGTCGACCACAGCCTCAAGGAGATCATCCGCGTTCAACTCAGCCGCGCCGCGTTCTGCAACTATTGAGGCAACGTTCGATCTGCTTCGGCGAAGCAGGCTGGACTCACGGAGGCTCGGATCGACGCGGGCATCGACTGCTGGCGCACCAGCGACGAATTCTCTCCTCGCGAGAAGATCGCGCTCGAATACTCCGAACTCATGCAGTTCGAGCCGGAGAAGATCGACGGCGAGTTCCACGAACGACTGCGCAAGCACTTCACCGACGAGGAGATCGTCGAGCTCGGCAGCTTCATCGGATTCAACGTGGGATACCACACGTTCTTTCGAACGCTCGACTTCTATCCGATGTTCACGCCCGACGGCGTGCTGGTGAGCCAAGAGGAATCTCGCCGGATCTACGGCGATACTCCTGGTTCGCATCTGCGGACCGAGGTGCAGGAGGCGATCGCCGATACATCGCTGGAGGAAACCGCGTGACCCAGGTACCACCGATGTCGGTGGCGGACACCGATGAGCGAGGCCTGGGCTCGCTCATCGACTCGTTCGTCCAGCTCGGCGACGACGATGCCACGTTCGTACGTATCCTGGCCCACGCACCTGGCTACGCCGAGGCGATCTGGGGCGCGATGGCCGAGGCACTCTTCAACGGAAACGTCGATCACTCGCTCAAGGAGATGATCCGCATCCAGCTCGCTACCCACGCCGCGGATCCTTACTTCAGTTCACTCCGGTCGAAACAAGCGATCGCCGAGGGACTCACCGAGGATCGGATTCGGGCCGCGCTCGGCGACTTCGAGAACGACGATCGCTTCACACCAGCCGAGAAGTGGGCACTCTCGTACGCCCACCGCATGTACCGAACGCCCGAGACCGTCGACGCTGCCTTCTACGACGCGGGCAAGGAGCTGATGTCCGAAGCACAGATCATGGAGATCGGTGGGTTGGTGGCAATTCACTACGGCATGCAGGTGTTCATGCGTACGCTCCAGGGCTGAGGTACGTGTTCGGCTGGCGCGTACACGAGTGGGCGACCGACCCGGTATGGGAAGAGATCCCGGACCCCGTCGCCACGACGGGCGAGGTTCTGATCGAGGTCGAGGCCTGCGCCGTCGGGCTCACGGTGCTCAACTGCATGAACGGGAACCTCAGCGACGATCCATCGCTTCTACCTCGCGTGCCTGGGCATGAGGTGATCGGACGAGTCGTCGAGGCCGGCCCCGGCGCCGACACGGCCATCGTCGGCCGGCGCGTGGCCGCGTACTTCTACTTGTTCTGTGGGACCTGCGGCGAATGCGTTGCCGGGCACGAGCCGAGATGCGCAAACCTCGCCGGTTGGGTCGGGGTGAACCTCGACGGCGGCTACGCCCCCCGCGTTGCACTCCCCGCCCGCAACGTGGTGCCCATGCCCGAGGAGCTCGATCCGGTCGCTGCAACCGTGGTACCCGATGCGGTCGCAACGCCGGTCCACGTCATTGGCCGCGCCGGGATCGGGCCCGGCGACCGCGTGGCCGTTTTCGGTGCTGGAGGCGGGCTCGGAATCCATATGATTCAGGTTGCGCGCCACGCTGGCGCGACCGTCGCGGGGCTGGACATCGTCGACAGCAAGCTGGCCGAAGTCGAGCGGCTCCGCGCGATACCCATTCGTTCCGACGACCTCTCCTCCCTCGACCCCGATTCGATCTTCGCCGACGGCCCTCCATCGGTCGTCGTCGATTTCATCGGCTCCACCGACTCGACCCGATGGGCCATCGATGGGCTGGCGATGGGTGGTCGGCTCGTCTCGCTCACCACGTTTCCCGGCCGCGATGTTCCGGTCGCGCCCCGTGAGTTCGTGTTCCGCGAGCTGTCGCTTCTCGGCTCGCGGTATGCGAACCGTTCGGAGCTCGCGGAGGCCGGCCGTCTCGTCGCCAGCGGTGCAATCGAGCCAATCGTCGGTCATGTGGGTGGGCCGAACGATGTTCTCGAAATGCACAACGAACTACGAACGCAAACCCTGATCGGGCGAGGCGCACTCGACTGGAGCAGAGCATGACCGCCGAGATCCCCGACGACATCGACGGCATCTTTGTGGGCGCCGGCCACAACGCGATGGTTTGCGCTGCGTATCTCGCCAGAGCCGGCCAAAAGATCCTCATGCTCGAGGCCGCGCCGCAGCTCGGCGGCGGAACGACCACCGCCGAGATCACGCTTCCCGAGTTCCGGCACAACCTTCACGCGTACTTCGTTCGCTGGACGCCCGAGTATGCGGTGTGGAACGACCTCGATCTCGGCCGCTACGGCGTGAAGTCCATCTATCCCGAGGTGCAGAACGCGATCCCGTTCGACGGTGGCGAACGGGCGCTCGTGACCTACGCCGATCTCGATCGAAGCGTCGCCGAGATCGCCCGCATCTCACCCGCCGACGCGGTGGCCTTCCGCCGACTGTTCGGCGAATACGAGGAGCTGACCCGCCTCGTCGACACGCCTATGCGTTTCGGTCCTCCGGTTCCCACCGACGAGCTGCACGAACTTCTCGGTGCCAGCCGTCTCGGTCGAGCGTTTCTCGACCTCGATTCGCAGACACCGCTCGACGTCGTACGCAATTCCTTCGAGAGCGAACCGCTACGCAGTCTGGTTCTCTTCAATGTGAGTGTGCGCGGCTACGTGCCGAACCTCGACGTTGCCGGAATCGGTTCGATCGTGGCGCTGGCACTTGCGAATTCGCAGGGCGGCCGCATCGTCGAAGGCGGCACCTACGAGGTCGCCAAGGCGATCGGGGCAGCGGTGGTCGATCACGGAGGCACGATCGTCACCGACGCTCGCGTGGCCTCGATCGACGTGAGCAACGGCCGTGCGACCGGAGTGACCCTGGCCGACGGGCGATCGTTCACTGCCAAGAATTTCGTGGTGAGCGCCGCACCTTCGCCGATCACGATGACGGAACTGGTCGGCGCTGAACACCTCGATTCCGCGCTCCGGTCCGAACTCGCCGCGTATCGCTGGCTCGAGGAGGCGCTCTTCGGCGTGCACTGGGCGCTCGACGAACGGCCGAAGTTCACTGCCGAAGCCTGGAATCCCGACGTGCCCCGCGCGCTCAACCTGGCGCTCGGTTACGAGTCCTCCGATGACATCGTCGCCCACATGCATCGCGTTCAGGCTGCCGAGAACACCGACGACGGCCCGCTGCACGCATCGGTCCCCACCGTGCACGACACCACACAGGCGCCGGCCGGAAAGCACACGACGTTCGGCTGGCACTTTGTTCCCGGGCCGCCGAGCCGCGGCACCTGGGACGACACGGCCGTCAAGGAACGGACCGATGCCCTGGTGCGCACCTACGCCAACTACGCACCGAACATCGAGAAGGCCACCATCGAACTGGCACCCCACTCTCCCGACGACACGGAGAGCCGCATCATCTCGATGCGCGGCGGCGACCGACACCACGGAAGCTTTCACCCCACGAACTGGGGGATCCATCGGCCCAGCGAGAACATGCCCGGCTACGAAACGCCGATCGACCGACTCTTCCTGTGTGGTGCGTCGCAACACCCCGGTGGCAGCTTCCACGGCCAGCCCGGTTACAACGCCGCCGGCGCCGTGGCCGACGCGGTCGGCCTCGAGAAGTGGTGGAATCCAGTCGATGCCCGAGCCGCCCTGCGCGCGCTCGACTAGCTCCAAGAAAAGGGAACCTGCGATGAGCGAAGACAAAGTAGGGCTGGCTTCGGTCGGACTCGGATGGTGGGGTGGCGTACTCGCCAAGGGAGTTGCGGCCACCGACCGAGGTGAGGTCGTGGCATGCTTCGCCCGCACGCCCGAGTCTCGAGATTCCTTCGCCGAGGCGAACGACTGCCGAGCGATGGCCAGCTACGACGACGTGCTCGCCGCCGACGACGTGCAAGGCGTACTCCTCGCCACGTCGCATTCCAGTCACGCCGAGCTGATCGTGGCGGCTGCAGAAGCCGGCAAGCACGTATTTGTCGAGAAGCCGTTCACCCTCACGGTCGCCGAAGGCAAGCGGGCGATCGAAGCCTGCGAGAAGGCTGGCGTGATCCTCCAGGTGGGTCACAACCGGCGGCGACAGGCAGCGAATCGGCGTTTGAAGGCGCTCATCGACGGCGGAGATCTCGGCGACGTGATCATGGTCGAGACGCAGCAGTCGATGCCGAACGCGCTGAAGTTCGGCGATCAGATCTGGCGAAACGATCGTGAGCAGAGCCCGCTCGGGGGAATGACGAGCCTTGGTGTGCACATGATCGACACGATGCACTACCTGCTCGGTCCGATGAGGCGGGTTTTTGCCTTCTCGAATCGCATGCTCGAGGCACCACTCATCGATCACGCGACCTCGGTGGTCATCGAGTTCGAGTCGGGCCAGCAGGGTTACCTCGGAACCGCGTTCGTGGTACCGCCCACGGTCAACGTTGTCGTTCGGGGCACCGGCGGCACGGCGTGGAACGAGGAGGACGGCACGAAGATGTACCGCCAGCTTCCCGACACCGGCATCACCCGGGAGGCCGAAGCGATCGAGCCAAACGACACAATCGCCGACCAGCTCGCGGCGTTCGCCCGCTCGATCAGCTCCGGCGATGCTCCCGAAACCGGCGGAGCCGAAGGGCTCGAGGTGGTCGCAGCGATGCAGGCGATGGTCGCCTCGGTCGAATCGGGCTGTGCCGAATCGGTTGCCGACCACCGGTGAGCGGGTAGCTCCGCTTGCTAACCGCTGAGCCGGCTACGTGGTCATGAGCACCTTGAGAGTTGACGCGTCGGCCACGGCGTCGAGTGCCTCGTTCGCGTCGGCGAGGTCGAACCGTTTCGACACGAGCGGCGCCGGGTCGACCGCCCCCGATGCCACCAATTGAATCCCGCGCTCATAGTCCGTGGTCTTCGCGCCACGTGGATTCCGAATCGTGAGCTCCTTGAAGTACAGCAGGTAATACGGAAGACCGGCGGTGCCGCCGGTGGCCGTTCCGAACAACACGACCGTTCCGCCAGGCCCACACAACTCGATCGCCTGGCTGAAAGTTGCCTCGGTGCCGACCGCCTCGACGACCACGGCCGCTCCTCGACCGCCACTCGCGTCGGCTACGGCCTGCGCCGCATCGGCGGGCTCGACCGTGATGTGGGCCCCGAGCTGATCGGCGAGATCCCGCTTCCACTTGGAACGGGTCACGCCGATCACGGTGCAGCCCTGTTCGCGGAGAAGCTGGCTGATCAGCTGTCCTCCGACACCCAGACCGAGGACCACGGCCACGTCGCCGGGGAACACAGGCGCCTGCCGCATCGAGTGCACACACGTGCCGAGCACCTGAAGCAGTCCCGCGGCGTCGTCGGAGATCGAGTCGGGTACGGGAAGAAGATTGGATTCGGTCACTGCCACGTAGTCGGCAAACACGCCGTCGAGTTCGCGCCCGAGCAACCCGCCGTTGCCACACAGATTCATGAAGCCACGGCGACAGACATCGCACACCTCACAATATGAACCAGGGTCGACCAGAACTCGTTGGCCCGCGGCAAGAAGCCCCAATGGACCAGGCCTTTCCACGACACCGACCGCCTCGTGTCCCATCACGAGCGGCAGGGGCGCGGGAACATTCATCTTCCCCGCAACGATGCTGCGGTCGGTGCCGCAGAGCCCAACGGTTTCCACCCGCACGAGCGCCTTCCCCTCGGCGGTCGGAATGTCGATGTCGTTGACTTCGACGTGGTTGGGTTCGATCAGCTGGACGGCACGCATTGCGGCATCATATATGTTGCACCATCAGTCGCTCGCCGAAATCAGGAGGCCCCGATGCCACGACTAACCAAACTCGATCACGCCTCGATCAGCGTTGCAGACGTGGACGGAGCGGAACGCTTTTATTGCGATGTACTTGGTCTCGAGAAGCTGCCCCGGCCGAACTTTGAGTTCCCGGGCGTCTGGCTCGATGGAGGAGGCACACCCCTACACCTCACCACCGGTGGAGTTCAGCGCAGCCCCGAGTCGCCGCTGCGCGCCAACGAGTCACACATCGCCTTCACGACCGACGACCCCGATGGCTTCATCGCTCATCTTGCGGAGCACGGCGTGGAGACATGGGAGCTGGAAAACTCGCCGGCTGCCGAACGGCAGATCTTTTTCTTCGATCCGTGGTTCAACATGATCGAGCTGGCGGTCTACTGAGAAAGCCCGGCCACACCGAGCCGATCCGCGAGGGCGTTCAGCTGGCCGACAACCGGCGCCGAGACCGCGATGCCGAGTTCCCGACTCTCCCGTTCGACGATCGCGCCCTGATCGCCGGGGAGGCGCACCCGGTCACCGGATACGGTGCCCGAGTCGCGGAGCTGGTCGAGATGCTCCTGCACTGACGCCAGCATCTCGTCGGCGGGCATGAAGAGGTCGGCTCGCATCACGAATACCGATTGGCCGGTGTTCGTCGGCGTTCCCAGTGCGAGGCGATGATCGATCACCGAACTCGCGAATGCCGCACCATTCATCACTCCCGCCAGGAGTCCGAGCGCGATGTTGAGCCCCGAACCCTTGTATCCGCCGATAGGCATCAGCGAGCCCTCGTGGGCGCGGGCGGGGTCGGTGATCGGCGTACCGTCGTCGGCCACCACCCAGCCCTCGGGCATGGGTTCGCCCGCCTGCGCCTTCACCTTGATGCTGCCGTGTGACGCCACCGTGGTTGCGATGTCGAGCAGAAACGGCGAGTCGGTCGCGGGAATGCCGATGGCGATCGGGTTGGTGCCGAGCAAGCGACCGGTGCCACCCCATGGCGGCATGCCGTTGGCATTCGCCACCGCCATGTACATACAGATCATGCCTTCGCGCGCAGCCATGAGCGGGTAAATCCCGGCGGCTCCGGCATGATTCGAGTGCACCGTTCCGACCCAGCCCATGCCCACCTCCCGGGCCTTCGCAATCGCCATCTCGGTCGCCTGGGTGACCACCACCTGGCCGAGCGCGTTGTCGGCGTCGATCTGAGCCGAGGTTGGGGTCTCGTGGAGGACGCGAATGTCGGGGCGCAAGTTCACCCCTCCGGCCTCGATTCGGTCGACGTACGGACCCAGGCGAATCAATCCATGGCCGGTGCGGCCTCGCATGTCGGCCTCGACCAGGCGCATCGCGGTCGTGGCAGCGTGGTCGGGTAGAACGTCGACAGCTTCCAGCACGCGTCGGCACAAGGCCGCGAGCTCGTCGGTTGGGAAGCGGTCCGTCACGAACCCGATGGCTTTCCATGGTTCGAAACGGTCTCGCCCGTGTCGGTGAACGTGCGCGTCACGTGTGTGCTGCCGTACACCCACAGAATGCGCATCGGTTCCTCGCTGTCATTCTCGAAGCGGTGGGCCTCGCCCGCCGGCACCTGGGTGGTGTCGTACTGACGCAGCCGAACCTGTTCGCCGGCGACCTCGACCACCCCGCTGCCAGCGAGCAGGGTTACCTGCTCGACACAGTTGTGGCTGTGCCGGGCGAGCGACGCTCCGGGCGGAAACGACGTGATTCCCATGATGAAGTCCTGTCCCTCAGCGGGCGGGTCACTGAACATCACCGTCTCGATGCCGTCGCCGCGCTCGATCACGTTGGAGTCGGCGAAAGAAATGACCTTGCTTCCAGATTGGCTACTCATCGGTTGTTCTCCTCATGGTGGTCACAACAGTTCCAGAAGTTGGGGGTCGATCTCCGCTCGAGCCCGTTCGATCACGTCGTTCGCCGCGTCGGAGAACGCCGCCCTCGCAGCCTCGTCGGGCTCGAAGACGGCGCGGCCTTCGGATTCGAACCGCGCCCGAAGCTCTCGTTCGTACTCGACGGCAGCGGAGCGTTGGAAGTTGATCGCTTCGCGCGCACCCGTCTCGACGAGCGAACGCACGTCGGGGGCGAGCCCCGCCATCTCGTGAGAGTTCGCGAAGAGACCCCGGGCGCCGTAGAGGTGTGCCGACAGGGTGATGTGCTCGTGCGATACGCCGTAGGCGAACGTGTTTCCCAACGGGTTCTCCTGGGCGTCGACCTCACCTGCCTTGATCATCGCGATGCCGGCGCTGAGTTCGGCCGCGACGGGTTCCATGCCCCACGCTCGGGCGAGCGCCTCGTGGATGTGATTCGGCTGGAGTCGGATTCGCATCCCGGCGGCATCCCGTGGATGTTCGATCGGCCGAACGCGATTGGTGAGGTGGCGGAATCCGTTGTCCCAAAAGCCCAGGACGTCGTACCCCGCGAGCTTCCGAACGTGGTCGGCGAGCTCACCGCCGAATGGTCCGTCGAGCGCGGCGTGCGCATCGGAGAGCGAGCCGAAGAGGAACGGGATCTCGAGCGCATTCAGTGCAGGGACCTTCGAGCCGAGGTAGCTCGACGAGTAGTACATCCACGTGAGCTCGCCCGACTCCAAGAGGTCGAAGAGGTCGGTGGCCTTCCCACCGCCGTCAAGAACGTTGTATCGGATGGCGACGTCCACCTCACCGTTTGACTCGCGGTCGACGTAGTCGGCGAAGTGATCGAGCGCGCCGCTGTGTACCGACTCGGGCGGCGCGTACCCGCCGACCCGGATCACCGGCCGTGTAATTTTCGTTGGAGATGCCATTCGGGAGCCGTCCGATCGAGCGATCTGACATAATATCTGATCCACCGTCGAGGCTCCCGGAGAACCGCCATGAAGATCACGAGCATCGAAGCGATCCCGATCACCGTGCCGCTCTCCAAGCCAATTGTGATGTCCCACATCACCGTGGAACGGTCGCACAATGTGCTGGTCAAAGTCACAACCGACGACGGTCTCGTCGGCTGGGGAGAAGGCGTCGAAGCGACCGACCTCACCGGCGACACCCAGCAGAGCATTCAGGCGGCGATCGAGTTCCTCGGGCCCCGCATCGTGGGCGAGGATCCCATGCGACGAAGCGCCCTGTGGAGCGCGATGGGTTCCATGATCCATGCGAACGAGACCGCGATCGGAGCGATCGACATCGCATTGCACGACATCGCCGGCAAGGCCCTGGGCGTTCCGGTGGCCGAGTTGCTCGGCGGCATCGTTCGGCGATCGGTACCAGCTCTCACCATGGTCGGATCTGGCGACCCCGACGCCGACATCGCGGCTGCTCGTACGAAATACGACGCCGGGTACCGCTGGTTCAAGGTGAAGCTCGGCATCGGCGAGCTCGCCGACGAGCTCCGCACCGTGAAGGGAGTCTGCGATGAGCTGCCGAGCGATGCCGTCGTGTGCGGCGACGCCAATCAGGGATGGACCGAGCCCGAGTCGATTCGCTTTCTGCGGGGCCTGGACGGCTGCCCTGTCAGCTTCATCGAGCAGCCCATTCGCCAAGGCGACCTTGGAGCGATGACCCGGGTCGCGCACGCCTCGCCGGTGCCGATCTGCGCCGACCAGAGCGTCCATTCACTTCTCGACATCGCGTCGTTCTGGCGAACAGGAGTGGCGGGGGTGAGCCTCAAGCTCGTCAAGCTCGGTGGCATCACCGGCGTGATGCGCGGTGCGGCGTTGTGCGAATCGCTCGGACTGTCGATAAACCTCGCTGGCAAGATTGCGGAGTCGAGCGTGGCTGCCACGGCGAACGTTCACTGTGCTGCGGCGATGCGCGCTGTCGATTTTGGGTGCAGTCCCGGAAACCAGGGCATCAGCGGCGACGTCACGACCAAAACGCTTGCCGTCGTCGACGGAAGCTTCGATCTGCCCGAGGGTCCCGGCCTCGGGATCGACGTCGACAACCTGCACCTGTAGACCGCATCCATGCGGTCGTTGCGAATCTCGGTGGCCGGCGGATCGATCGGCGGCCTAACCACCGCGGTCCTGCTTCACGAGGCCGGGCACGACGTCCACGTGTACGAGCGCTCGACCCGAGCGCTCGAGGCTCGCGGCGCCGGCATCGTGGTGCTTCCCATGACCGAGCGTTACTTCGTGGAGAAGGGCACATCGCTCGGCGAATCAGGGACGCACGACCCGGAGGTTGCGCTCACGCTCACGAACTGGAACTACATCGACCGAGCGGGCACCATCACACACAAGGCTGTGACCAACAACCGATTCACGTCGTGGAACACGTTGTACCGGGCGCTTCTCGCCGCGTTGCCACCCGAGCGCTACCACCTCTCGAGCCCGGTGACCGGCGTGGAGCTGACCGAGGTCGGTGTCGCCGTGCACATCGACGATCGCCCTGACCACGACGCCGAACTGTTGATCGGCGCAGACGGAGTCGCGTCGACCGTCCGCGAGTTCGTCGCGCCTGAGACGACCACCGACTACGCGGGTTATGTCGCCTGGCGTGGAACGGTCTTGGAATCGGAGCTCCCGGTTGAGACCAGAGCCATCTTCGAGGATGCGATGGTCTACCAGGTCCTCCCCTACTCCCACATCCTCATCTATGCGATCCCGGGCGCCCGCGATTCGATCGTCGTCGGCGAACGGGCCCTGAACTGGGTGTGGTACCGCAACGCACCGGAACCCCAGTTTGCCGAGTTGATGACCGATCGGAACGGCGAATATCGGCCCACCACGATGCCGCCCGGCCTCCTTCGCGATCGGTTCGTCGACGAGCTGCACACGACGGCGACAGAGCTGCTCTCGCCTCAGTTCGCCGACGTTGTGTGCTCGTGTGAAGACACGTTCATCCAAGCGATCTTCGACATGACCGCCGACCGTTTCGTGCGCGGTCGCGCGGCGCTCATCGGCGACGCCGCTTCGGCGCTTCGGCCGCACGTGGCTGCCGGCACGGCGAAGGCCTGTGCCGACGGCTGGGCGCTCGCCGACCATCTCGACCGGGCCGAGGATCTCGATCGCGCGCTCAGCAGCTGGGAGGTCCAGCAGCGCACACTGGCGATCGAGGTCGCAGAGAAGTCGGCCGGCATGGGCCGACGCTCGTTGGTCGAGAACAGAATGGTGTCCGGCGACGATGAGTGGCGCTTCGGACTCTTCGGCCCGGGCACCTGAGTGTCAGATCTGCAGCTTTGCCATGGCGCCCGCCGGATAACGATCGCCGGCAACGGTTTCGAATGCGGCGGCCAACCGCTCCTTTTGCTCCTCGGTGAGCACGATGTCGGCGGCGGCCAGATTCTCTTCGACGTGCACGGCCTTGGTCGTCCCGGGAATCGTGTGGATGAACGGGCGCTGGGCGAGGACCCAAGCCAGAGCAACCTGGGCCGGTGAAGCTCCCACCTCGACCGCAACGTCGTTCAGCGTTTCGATCTTCGCGATGTTGGCCTCGATGTTGTCGGCCGCAAAACGTGGGTGCGCCTGGCGGCGGTCGCCGTCACGAAGATCGCCAGCCGACTTGATCGTGCCCGACAGGAAGCCACGGCCGAGCGGCGAGTACGCCACATAGGCGATACCGAGTTCGGCGCACTGATCGAAGTGGTTGTCCTCGGCGAACCTGGTCCACAGCGAATACTCAGCCTGCACGGCGGCGAGCGGGTGGACGGCGTGGCCCCGGCGCACCGAGTCGGGGCTTGCCTCCGAGAGACCGATCCAACGCACCTTCCCTTCATCAACCAGTTCGCTCATCGCGCCCACGGTTTCTTCGACCGGCACGTTCGGGTCGATGCGATGGGCGTAGTAGAGGTCGATGCGGTCGACGCCGAGCCGGCTGAGACTCGCGTCGCACGCGGCCTTCGTGTACTCGGGTGTCGCCCGCACGATCATCTTGCCGTCTTCCTTGAGCTGCCCGAACTTCGTGGCGATCGTGATCTCGCTCCACCGATCCTTCAGGATCTCACCGAGGAAACTCTCGTTCGTGCCCCCGCCGTATGCGTCGGCGGTGTCGAAATGGGTGATCCCAAGGTCGATCGCCCGATACACCGCATGCGCTGACTCTTCGTCGGTGGTCTCGTTGTAGTTCGAGTTGAGGCCCATGCAGCCGAAGCCGATTGCTCCAACCGCAGGTCCGACTGTTCCGAGTGATCGTTTCATCGTCTTTCTCCGACCTCATATATTTTGCAGGGTTACGCTGCTCTCCTGTCACCATAAGGGAGCCGCGATGAGCCTTGCCGAAGAAACCGCCGATCTCGCTGCCAGGGCCGCGGCCGGCGCGACCGACGAACGTCGGGCCATCTACGGGACCGCCCAAAGGCATATCGAAGCGGCCGGGATCCCCGAGTCGGCGCTCGGTGTCGGAGATCGAGCACCGATGTTCGAGCTCCCGGACTCGAACGGCGAGATGGTGCGTTTCGCGGATGTGCTCGCCACGGGGCCGGCCGTCGTCTCCTTCTACCGCGGGGCCTGGTGTCCGTTCTGCAACCTGGAGATTCGTGCGCTCCAGCGCGAACTTGCGAACGCGGAAGCGTCCGGGGTCACCCTTGTGGCGATCTCGCCCAACACGCCGGATGTTTCCAAGGACTTCGCCGCCGAGACCGAGGTGACCTTCCCCGTTCTCTCCGATGCCGAGAACGCAGTGGCAAAACAGTTCAAGATCGTCTACGAGATGGAGGACGGTTTGGTCGACTTCTACACGAAGGAGGGCCGAGACATCGCCACGATGAACGGCTCCGACGTGTGGGAACTACCCGTTCCGGCTACGTATGTGATCGACCGTGACGGCGTCATCCAGTACGCATACGTCGATCTCAACCACCGGGCCCGATCCGAACCGAGCGATGTCATCGCGGTGGCCGCGCACCATGCGGGCGACTGACCATATATTTTGCACAACGCGGACCTTCGTCGTCTAGGTTTGCTCACGAACTGGGGGGTTCGAATGGCCGACATCGATGCCGGGGTTGGATCAGGCGAAGTCGCCGATGCTCCGGCCGCCTACATCGATCGGGGCAAGAAGGAACGAAATCGCACCCTTCTGATTACCGGGGTGGTAACCCTCGCATTCGCTGCCTACACGCTCACGCAGATGAGCCTTGTCGCGTTCGGGACCCAGATTCTGAATGGCCTCAGCTTTGGCGCCGTGCTCTTCTTCCTCGCCGCCGGCTTCACGATGATCTTCGGCCTGCTGCGAATCGCCAACCTCGCACACGGTGGCTTCTACCTGATGGGTGGCTATATCGGCATCACGACCACGCTTGCGACCGGCCAGTACTGGCTCGGCATGATCGCCGGCGGCCTGGCAATCATGGTGCTCGGCGCCTTTGTCGAGCGAGTCATGCTCCGCCGGATTCGCGGGCTCGAAAAGCCCGAAGTGCTGCTCACGATCGGTATGACCTTCGTGATCGGCGACATCTCGTTGTGGCGCTGGGGCGGGGACCCCCGAACCGTGCGGCCACCCGAGTACATGCGGGGCGCGCTCCAGATCGGCGATTCGTTCTTCTACCCCAAGTACCGCCTGTTCGTTCTCGGTTTCGCCATCCTGTTGGCCGCACTCCTCTTCTACATGGATCGCCGCACGAAGATCGGCGCCATCGTGCGAGCTGGCGTCGATGATCGAGAGACCGTGGCGGCGCTCGGCATCAACATCAAGGCGGTCTTCACCGGCGCCTTCATGTTCGGAGCATTCATAGCCGGAATGTCTGGCGTGATCGGCGCCGGCTTTCTCGCTCTTCTCCCGGGCCAGGATTTTGAGATCCTGCTCTTCGCACTCGTCGTGGTCATCATCGGCGGGCTCGGCAGTCTCGAGGGAGCCGCACTTGGTGCCGCGGTCGTGGGCCTCATCGACTCGTTTGGCAAGGCGCTCGTGCCCGAACTCTCGTTCTTCACGCTCTTCGCACCGATGGCGATCATCCTGATGGTTCGCCCGATAGGCCTCCTGGGGAAGGCCACGTGAGCTTCTTCCGTATCCCGAATATCACGTTCAAGGTCAAGGTCGTCATGGTGGCGATCGCAACTCCTCTGCTGGTTTTCGCCCCATACATGGCCGACGTGTTCATTCTGCGACTCCTCACGCTGGCGCTGATCTCTTCATTGTTCGCGATGAGCGTTGACCTGATGGCCGGCTATGCGGGGCTCGTCACGCTCGGCCATGCGGGTGTGCTCGGGTCTGCCATGTACGGCGTCGGGTATGTCGCCGCCAAGACTGAAGGTGGAATCCCCAGCCAGATCCTGGTGGGCTTCGTGGCCGGGATGATTGCGTCGGTCATCTTCGGGGTCATGGCCATGAGGAGTACCGGCGTGTACTTCATCATGATCACGATTGCCCAGGGCATGATCATCTGGGGGCTCGCGTCCCTGCTCGTCGACATCACCGGTGCGGAGAACGGACTGCTCGGCATTCGACGCCCGGTATCGATCGAGAACGACGTGGACTTCTACTGGGTCACGCTGGCCGTTGTAGCGGTGGCGTCGATCGCCCTTTACGTCGTGGTCCGCTCACCTTTTGGATTCGCGCTCAAGGGTCTCCGCGGATCCGAAACACGAATTCGGATGCTCGGGCACAACTCGGCCTTCCTCAAGTTCTACATGTTCGTCGTGTCGGGTTTCTTCGCCACGGTCGCCGGCATCCTGCTCGTGTACCTGAACGAATTCGTCAGCCCATCCGACGTGATACTCGGAGCGTCGGCTCTTCCGGTGCTCATGTCGATCCTCGGTGGAATCGGCACGCTCGTGGGGCCGGTCATCGGCGCGTTCGTGATCGTGTTCCTACGCAATTGGGTGAGCATTCGGGTCGACCGCTGGCCAACGCTCATGGGTGTCATCTTCATCCTCGTCGTGCTCTTTGCCCAGGAAGGGCTGGTCGGCGGCGTGAAGAACTGGTGGTACCGCCAGATCGCCATCGCTCGAGGTGACGGCCCGAATACCGAGCTGGCAAGCGACGACGGACCCAGCCCGGATCTCGCGGCGCCGGAACTCACAATGGATACCAGCTGAGCCGTACACGTTCTCGGAAATGAAACGATCACATCGAAAAGCAAGATCGGAAACAACACACAAAGGGGATTGGAAATGAAGAGCAGAATGCGAATAGCTGCCCTCTTCGCCGTATTGGCGATGTTGGCGGCAGCGTGTGGCTCGTCCGCCGTGTCGTCGTCGAATGATGATGCCGACACCGACGACGCCGCAGCCACGACGGCGGCGCCGAGCGACGACGATGACGGCGCCAGCGCCGAGCCGACCAAGTCCTTGAAAGTGGGCGTTCTTCTGCCCCTCACCGGCTTCGTCGCTGGTCCGGGCGAGGACTCTGAGCAGGGTCTCCAGCTCTTCTTCGACCAGTTTGGCGATGGTAGTTCCGTGGTCGTGGGCGACACGGAGATCACCTTCGTGCTCGAAGACTCCGGTTCCGACCCGGCTGTGGCGCTCACATCAGCGACCAAGCTCGTCGATGTCGACGACGTCGATGTTGTGATCCCGGGCATCCTCGCCAGCACCGGTGGTGCGGTGGGCGACGCTCTCGGGGACCGCGACGACGTCCTTCTGTTGTCGCCCTACTCGTGCAACGACGACTTCACCCAGCGAGCGCCGCTCGCCGGCTACGCCCGCCCCGGCGGCTGGGCCTGCAGCCAGACGTCTCACGCCTTCGGCCTCTGGGCGGCCGAGGAAGCCGGTTACTCGAGGATTGCCACCGCCTGTGCCGACTACACGTTCGGCTACGAGCACTGTGGCGGATTCGTCGATGCCTTCACCGCCAACGGCGGCGAGATCGTCGAGCAGATCTGGTTCCCGCCGCCGAACCAGGATTTCGGCACATATGCCACCCAGATGAACGAGCTCGACGTCGACGCCATCATGGCGTTGTCGGTCGGCGGTGCCGCCGTTCCGTTCGTGACCGCATACTCCGACTTCGGTGTTGACGCCACGCCGATGCTCGCCGGAGCCGTGACCACGGACCAGTCGGTGCTGCGCGCCATGGATCCCGACACGGTGCTCGGCACGATCTCGCATGGTCATTGGGCCGAAGGGGCCGACATTCCCGAGACGAAGCAATTCGTCGAGGACTTCGAGGCGGCAACAGGCAAGATCGCGTCGTATTACGCCGCCGCGAACTACTCGGCGATGCAATGGATCGTGGCCACGCTTGAGGAAACAGGCGGCGAATTCGACCCCCAGCTGTTCCTCGACACGATGAAGGGCGACATGGTCGTGAACACGCCGTTCGGACCCCAGGAACTCGACGACGAGGGTTCACCGATCCTCAACGTGTACATCCGAGAAGTCGTCGAACGTGACGACGGCAAGCTCTGGAATGTGCCCATCTTCACGTACGAGGATGTCGACCAGTACTTCCCGTTCGACCGGGAGACGTACCTCGAGCAGCCGTCGTACACCAAGGACTTCCAGGGCAAGGGCGCGTAGGCCATCCCAGGAAGTTCAACGCTGAGTAGAAGGGAAGTCTGTTCTGAGCACTGTGTTGCACGTCGATGACGTCACCGTCCGGTTCGGCGGCGTCACGGCCGTCGACCACGTAACTCTCAAGGTGGAAGAGGGACAACGGTGGGCGGTCATCGGCCCAAATGGTGCCGGGAAGACAACCCTGTTTCGGACGATCTCCGGTGAGGTTCTGCCCACCGAAGGTCGAGTGGAATTGTTCGGAACCGACATGAGCCGCTCTGCGCCGTACAAGAAGGCGCAGAGCGGCGTCGGTCGCACCTACCAGGTGACCGAGCTCTTCCAGGAGCTCACGGTCGAAGAGAACATCATCATCGCCGCCCATGCGGTCACGAAGACCCGCTTCTGTTTCTGGACCCCGGTTCGGGTACGGGGCGCGCTCGACGAGAAGGTCTCCTGGGCCCTCGAATCGGTCGGCCTCGTATCCGAACGCCAGACCAGAGTGTCGGAGCTCTCACACGGTGAGCAACGTCAGCTGGAGATCGCGATGGGGCTCGCCTCAAACCCGAAGATCCTCCTGCTCGACGAGCCGGCGGCAGGATTGTCGGCGGCCGAGCGCAAGATGATGAAGGACCTGATCAACAGCCTGCCGCGAGACCTGTCCATCGTTCTCATCGAACACGACATGGACATCGCACTCGATCTGGTCGAACAGGTTCTGGTGCTCGACAATGGCGTGAGAATCGCCGGCGGCGAACCCGACGACATCCGAAACAACCAGCGCGTCCAGGACGTGTATCTGAGGTTCGACTGATGCTGGTCGTCGACAACGTCCAGGCCTACTACGACACGGCCCACATCCTCGACGGCACGAGCCTCGAGGTCGCCGACGACGAGTGCCTCGGGCTCCTCGGCCGCAACGGAATGGGCAAGACCACGCTCGTACGGTCGATCGCGGGCATCGATCCACCACAACAGACCGCCGGCACGATCATCTACAACGGCGAGGACATCACCAACCTCGAGTCCTATGAGATCGCGCGGCGTGGCATCGGATACGTTCCTCAGGGGCGTCACATTTTCGGCAGCCTCACGGTGGTTGAGAATCTCGACGTGATCGCGCGACCGCCTCGCCACGAAACCGACGAAGCCTGGACGATCGAGCGGGTCTTCAGCTTCTTCCCGCGGCTCGAAGAACGGCAGACCAGCCTGGCCCGAACCCTCTCCGGCGGCGAGCAGCAAATGCTGGCCATCGGTCGGGCTCTGATGACGAACCCCACGATGCTGTTGATGGACGAACCCTCCGAGGGCCTTGCCCCGATCATCCTGGGCGCCATTCGCGACACACTCCTCGCGCTCAAAGGTTCGGGGCTCAGCATTCTGCTGGTCGAGCAGAATCTTGGATTAGCTCTGGCACTGGCCGATCGCCTCGTCGTGATGAGTGAGCACGGGAAGATGGTCTGGGAGGGCACTCCCGAGGAACTCAAGGCCGACGAACTCGCGATGAGTACTCACCTGGGCGTGTGATTCCCGAATCGTTTTGCCTCAATCGACCATTGCGAAGAACCGCGCCGGAACACCCTCGGCCCCGGTCACCTTCAGGAATCCGGCGAAGAACTGGACCCGCTCCCCGGCTGGCAGCGCGTCCAGATTCGTGAGCGACTGCATGAGGATCGCACCGGCGTCGCCGATGATGGCGTGCACGACGAACTCGTACGGCAGATAACTCTGCTTCTTCGCCGAGCGCTCCGGGAAACAGTCGAATCCGATCGCCTTCGCGCCCGTCTCGGTGAGCCACCGAGCCGCTTCGGGGGTACACGCTGGAGAGTCAACGTAGTAGCGCGGAAACTCGCCCCAGGCGATGTCGGTCCAGCCGGTCTTCACCAGAACGACATCGCCGGATCGAATGGGTGGCGCCGCTGCCTCGAGATCCGCAGGCGTGATGTCGTGATCGGGTTCGATCGGGGTGAGGTCGATGATCACCGCCTCGCCACACACTCGATCGAGGTCGATGTCGAGCGTCGTCTCCCCGTCTTCGCGGTAGTGCTTGCTGAAGTCGATGTGGGAGCCTGCGTGCAACATCATGTTGATCTCGCTCACCATCCAGAAGCCCGGCTCCTTGAAGTGCTGCGTGATACCTATGGGCTGGTTCACCGACGGCGGACTGTACGTATCGACGCCGATCGGCACCGTCAGATCGATGAGCTGCATGGTTTGGTCTCCCGACTACTGGTCGTCGTTTCGCCACTTGCGCCCAGGCATGTGGTTGTAGATCGATGCCACGATCCCGCCGTCGATGACGAGAGCGGTCGACGTCACCCAACTCGAATCGTCGGAGGCCAGATAGAGGGCCGCCGATGCGACGTCAGCCGGCTGGCCCACGCGCCCGAGCGGCGTCACCGCCTCGCGGCCAGCCCGGATTTCGGGATCTTGGAGGTAGGCGGTGAGCGGAGTCTCGACGTGCCCCGGACAGATCGCGTTCGATCGAATGCCATGGGGCGCCCACTCGATTCCCTGTTGTTTCGAAAGCATGATCACCGCCGCTTTTGTGGACGAATACGCACCGGCCCCCGGGTAAGGCGCCAGGCCCGCGTTCGACGACAGGTTGATGATCGACCCGCCGCTGTCCTGAGCCACCATGTGGCGGGCAACCTCACGGCCCGTCACGAACGTACTGTGGAGCCCCACGTCGACCAGTCGCTTCCAGTCGTCGGTCGAGAGATCGAGCAACGGTCCGGGCGACATCGCGATCGCTGAACAGACCGCCACGTGCAGTCCACCCATCCGGGACGCAGCATCGTCGATCGCGGCGACGAGTGCTGGCTCGTCGGTGACGTCGACCGCGTACGACCCGATGTCGGGAAGTTCAGCCTGGATCTCTGCGATGGCGCGTTCGTCACGGTCGACGATGGCGACGTGAGCTCCGGCCGCGGTGAACACCCGGGCGATCTCGGCGCCAAGACCCGACGCGCCACCGGTGATCAGCGCTCCCCGGCCGTCGAGCTTCACCATGCGCCCATCAGATAGCCGTACCGAGGCCCGTCGTAGAGATCGACGGTTCGATCGGCCGGCTCGGGTCGTCGGCCGTCACGAGCTGAGCGAGTACGGCATCGATGTCCTCAGCGTGTTGCCAGGTGTTGCTGTACGCCACCTTCCCGTCCTTGCCCACGACGTACGCCATGTTGGGAAGATTCCCGAGCATCTCGTGCTGTCTCTGGGTCATGTCGTCAACCCCGAGCGTGATCGTCGTGTTCTTCACACGCTCGAGTTCCCGAGCCATCTCCATCTTGTGTTCGAAGCCTTCGTGATCGCGGTACTCGCGAAACCCGCGCTCGCCCGCATGAGGCTCCCGTACGTACATGGCGATGAACTCGACATCGCGGTCGGCGTACTTCGCCTTCAATTCCTCCATCGGCGACAACTGCCGCCGGAAAGGAGGTCAAGTTATGGCGCCCGTGAACAGCACGAAGTGCTTTCGCCCGAGCAGCTCCTTCGTGTTGACCGTGGTGCCGGCCGTGGTCTCCAATTCGATCTCGGGAAAGTCAGACCATCGAGGAACGCCATCAGGAAAGTTCTCGTAGAACCCGCGCACACGTTTCGTGGTGATCATCCGCATCGTCTTCGGGATGTCGAGGTACTTCCAGCTCCAAAGGCCAGCGAGCGGGCCGGGTGGGCGTTTGAAGTATCCGCGTGGCTTGACCATGGACGAGACCCCCCTCGGAGAAGTTATCTGCCTCCTGTTTAGTGGAGCGGCCCCACCTGTGCACAGGAGCTCGGACGGCCCGGTCGGCCATCCCCAAAATCGTTTGTGGGCGCATCCGCACACGAATACGGTCGGCGCGACAGACGCTTGGGGGCGAGCCATGGCCGACTTCGTGACCGACGACCGCGACGGGATGCGGATCGATTGGGATGTGCCGATCGAGATGGACGACGGCGAGGTCATGCGCGCCGACATCTACCGACCACCTGACGATCGACAACACCCGGTAATCCTCTCGTATGGGCCCTATGCCAAGGGTCTGCCGTTCCAGACCGGCTATGTGAGCGCGTGGGAACGGATGGCCACGAAACATCCCGACGTCACCGCGAACTCGACAAACAAGTATCAGAACTGGGAGGTCGTCGACCCCGAGAAATGGGTGCCGTACGGATACGTGTGCGTCCGGGTCGACAGTCGCGGTACGGGGCGATCTCCCGGGTACATCGACCACTTCTCCCCGCGCGAGACCAAGGACTTCTACGACTGCATCGAGTGGTCCGGCGTGCAGTCGTGGTCGAACGGGAGGGTCGGCCTCAACGGCATCTCCTACTACGGCATCAACCAGTGGCACGTGGCATCACTCCAGCCTCCGCACCTCGCAGCCATGTGTGTGTGGGAAGGCGCCGCCGACTGGTACCGCGACATGACTCACCACGGCGGAATCCTGTGCACGTTCTGGGAGAACTGGTACGACATGCAGGTCAAGACGGTGCAGTACGGCTCGTCCGGTGGCAAGAACCCCAACACTGGTGTACCCATCAACGGCGACGAGGTTCTCTCCGACGAAGATCTTGCCGCCAACCGCTGCGACTTCGGCGCCGAGATCGCCTCACACCCGATGAACGATCAGTACCACAAGGACCGATCGCCGCTTTGGGATCGGATCACCGCTCCGCTGCTGACCGCATCCAATTGGGGTGGGCAGGGACTCCACCCGCGGGGAAACTTCGAGGGATACACCCGGGTCGCGTCGCAGAATCGGTGGCTCGAGGCGCACGGCATCGAGCACTGGACCGAGTTCTACACCGACTACGGCCGCGAACTGCAGCTCCGGTTCTTCGATCACTTCCTGAAGGGAGAGGACAACGGGTGGGACCAACACCCGAGGGTTCAGCTGCTCGTTCGCCATCCCGGCGAGCGGTTCGTGTTGCGTCACGAGGACGATTGGCCAATTCCTCGTACGCAGTGGACGGAGATGCACCTGCACCCGGACGGCACTCTGTCGACCGACCCCAGCGCCGCGGCTGCGACCGTGAGCTTCGAGGCGATGGGCGAGGGACTCAAGTTCCGTACTGCACCACTATTGGAGCCCACCGAGTTCACGGGGCCGCTCGCCGCCAAGCTCTGGGTGTCGTCGAGTACGTCCGATGCCGATCTGTTCCTGATATTCCGAGTGTTCGACCCGGACAACAACGAGGTCACCTTCCAGGGAGCGCTCGATCCCCACACACCGATCGCGCAGGGCTGGCTGCGCGCGTCCCACCGACAGCTCGACCCTGAACTGAGCCGCCCATACCGCCCGTACCACACGCACAGCCGGCGGGAAATGCTCGCAGCGGACGATGTGGTCGAGCTCGATGTCGAGCTGTGGCCGACGTCGATCGTCGTACCCGCCGGGTACACCGTCGAGCTCTGGGTTCGTGGCTCGGACTACCACTACGAAGGCGAACTGGAGGAGACCGGGCTGTCGAACATGAAGAACCCGTTCACTGGGGTAGGCCCGTTCCTCCACGACGATGTACGGAGCCGGCCGCCCGAGATCTTCTCGGGCACGACCACCCTGCACCTCGGGCCAGACCGCCCGTCATACGTGCTCGCCCCCATCATCTCGGACTGACGTGCCGCACACGCCGGAAGCCGACGGTGTCTCGATCGGATGGAGTGAGGTCGGTGCAGATGGCGATGTGCTCCTCCTGATCTCCGGCACCGGCCACGACCGCAACTTCTGGTCGCGGCAGGTGCCGACCTTCGCACGTCACTTTCGCGTCATCACGCTGGACAATCGAGGCGTCGGATCGAGCACATCACCTGCATCGGGTTACACGCTTGGAGATATGGCCGACGACGCCGTTCGCGTGATGGACCACGCCGGGATCGAGCGATGCCATGTGATGGGATTCTCGATGGGAGGGCACATCGCACAGGAGATCGCTATCCACCATGGCGAGCGTGTTCGCACACTCGGGGTTCACCACAGCTGGGCCCGTAACAGCCCTCGACTGCGATCGTTTCAGGAGACCCGGCGGGACCTCGCCCGGAACGACCAACGGCTGGCGCTTGCCGAGTTCAGCATTCTGGGACTGCACTCCCACGACTGGTACAACGAACATGCCGAGGAGCTTGACGAGCATCGACGATTTCTGCTGGATCAGTCGCCGGTGAATGCCGGGTGGGTCGGCCAGCTCGAAGCATGCCTGTCGGGCGACACGAGCGATCGGCTCGACTCGGTCGTGTGCCCGACGCTGGTGACGTCGAGCGACCTCGACCTGATCGCGGCGCCACACCACGGGCGCGAGATCGCGTCTTTGATCCCCGGAGCTACGTTCCATCTCTTCGAGGGGACGGGTCACGTCGCCCTGATCGAACGTCCGGAGGCGTTCTCGGAGGTGTGTCTCGATTTCCTCGAGAAGAATGCTCGCGCCTAGCCGCCCGATCTCGACAAGAGTCGTAACAAGTCGAGCAACGCACCGTCGTCTCCGGGAGCGCCGAGCAAACCGATGCCGATCGAGCGGTCGCCGGATCCAACGTTCCAGACCACCTGCGGTGCTCCGGTCAGGCTCGATGGTGCGGTGAGTCGAAAGCAACCGGTTCGGAACTGCGCCAGGGCTTCGGCGTTCCAGGAACGGTGCGGCCCATGTCCCGGAAGCACCGGCACCACGACCGCCGTGCCAGGTTCGACCAGCTCAGCGAACCGTCGGGAGTAGTCGACCCGTCCTGCCAGGTCGGCGGCTTGCACGTCGGGTCCGTCCTCGCTGAGTGTGCGACATCGGTTCAGTCGATTCTGGACATCGAGCGTGAGGTCCTCGCCGTGGCGGTTCACCCAGTCGGCGTGCTCCGCCCAGATCTCGCGGCTCTGGATCCGCGCGAACAGATCACCCACTTCCGCACTCGTGAACGGCGCAAGATATGCCTCCCCGACCGCCCCTCCCGCGACCTCGAAGGCGCGGCGGGCCACCGCTTCTCCGGCCTGCGCGGTTTGTGGATCCGTGCCGGCGAAAACGTCGGACGCGAACAGGACGCGCGTGATCTGACTCGGCGAGGCGAGACCATTCCCCGTCGCGATCACGCCGCACGCATCGGCCAGAACGCCGGCGTCGGCAGCGAACAGCCCAGGGACGTCGAAGGACGACGCGAGCGGGAGCACACCGTCCGCTCGGATCGCTCCGTGCGTCGGGCGGATTCCGAGAACTCCGCACACAGCTGCCGGCACTCGGACCGATCCGGCCGTATCGGTGCCCAGCGCGAAGTCGACCATGCCCGCTGCCACCGCGGCGGCCGAACCTGAAGACGAGCCGCCGCAGAACAGCCGCGGATCGGTGAGATTGAGGGGAGGGTCTCCCTCGCCCGCGTCGCCGATGAGCGAGTAGGCGAGCTGATCCATCTTCACGAGCCCGACCAGGTCCGCACCCGCATCGAGCAGAGCCTGAACGGCAGGAGCCGTGGCATCGGCAGACGCGTGCGAATCGCGCCACGTGGGGTGCCCGAACGACGAGGTGTGGCCTGCGACCTCATACAAATC
>JBPCTR010000021.1:0-2697 GCA_051011575.1 Acidimicrobiales bacterium
GGTCACGTGGTTCTCCCGAGGAGATGCCCGCTGTGGTTCTCTGTCCTGGACCTGAGAGATTCGTGCCCCGTCGGTGCAACCGCTCGGCGTTCGATCGGTCGGCTCTCCAGAGAGTGCCTCGCCGACGTGATCCGGTTGCCTGAGAGTTTCCGGCCTCGACCCGGGCGGGGCTGAGGTCGTTGCACCTTCGGCGGCCCTTCCGGGCGCTCTCTCACGTCGATGAAATGGCTATGAGTTGTGGCGTCGACGCTACCCGAGTTTGCGACAAGTCATCAAACGTTGCACTATCTCGTTGTTGCGGGTTCGAGAGCTCCCTCCACCGGGCGGAAAACAGCCCTTGGCTGTCCGGTTGGGTCGTTCTCGAGTCCTGGTGGCGTTTGGTGCGCGAGGAGAATGGCCGTGACACAACGGGGGCGTGGACGCCCACCAAAATTTCCGCCCGAAGAGGTTCGCGCCAGGCTCCTTGCCGAGGCGCGCCAAGTGCTTCACGAGTGCGGTGTCGAAAGTGGTCTTGATGCCATCACCCTCGACGGTGCCATCGCCGCTGCCGACGTTCCGCGCGGGTCCGCCTACAAGTTGTGGCAATCGGAAGGTCAGACTCCGCAGGACGCATTCCGGGAAGCGGTGGTGGTCGACGTTCTCCGGATGCCCGCCACCAGTGGGCTACCGGCGACCAAGGACATGATCGCCGAGGAGATCGAAAAGTACCGGGATGTCTTCGAGAACGGCACGCGTGCTGAGCTCGATCACGTTCGCCGTGAATTGATCCGAACCGTCGGTGCATTCAACTACGAGAAGCTCGATGCGAGCCGCGACTGGCGCATCTACGACGCGCTTCGAACCGCTGCCCGTACTCGGGACGACGGAGGCGACGAGGACCCGATTCTGCGCGCGGTTCGAGAGGGCGAGGAGTTTCTGATCGATCAGTACTCCGAGTTCTATTCGGGGCTCGCCCCGCTGTTTCGCATGAGAATTCGAGACCCCTACACAGTGCACGAGTTCGCGGCCGCGCTGTTCGCGCTCACGAACGGCCTCGCCCATCGCCAGAGCCACAACTTTCGCAAGCGCGGCATTCTCCGGGCGACAGGTCCGAACGGCGCCATGCAGGACTGGACACTCCTGTCGATCGCGTTCGAGGCGCTCATCCCCCAGTTCTTCGAGCCGGTCGACGACTGAGAACCCGTTCTGTGGGAGCGTCAGGGGCGAACGTCGGGTGGCAGGTGAGCTTCGAGCCAGGTCCGAAAGTCGCCGACCGAGCCGGCTGGGGTGTTCTTCGGAAGCGTGACCCAGAGGCTCGGCTTCCACGAGCTGCTGGCGCGGTGGTACTTGCCGATACCGGGACCGGGCACCTTCGTACCCTGTCCGCCGGTGGAGCTGTAGTAGTCGATGCCGCACTGGAAGAGCACCTTCACGCGGCTCAGGTCGACGGTCTGCCCGTCGGGCTGCATCAGGCGTACCTCGCTCGTCAGGAGTTCGGCCGTTTGTCCCGCCTTCGGCGCCTTCCGCTGGCCCGCCCAGAAGTGCATCATCAGGGCGCTCGAGTGCCACGGCGCGGAGTAGCTTCCGTCGGCTTCGCGGCGCCACGTGATGCCGCCATGATGCCCTCCCGAGAACGGATCACTGTTGTAGACGCCGGCATTGCCGAGGTATCCGCCGTTGTGTGATGACGTCAGATTCACGTCGAACGCTTTCGACCAGCTGTTGTTGGCGAACTGGTAGTAGGCACCGGACCGGACGTTGACACGGAAGTCGACCGGCGGGTTGTGTCCATTCTCGGGGATCACGGCGCAGCGGAACTCGGCGTATTGCGATCCACCGACACCGAGATTGCCCCACGCCCCGTTCCGGGTGGGGCCCTGGGCCCAGTCCCAGGTCTGTGGGAGGTACAGCGAAGCGGCGTGACGCCCCATCGGCGATTCCTCGTGAGGGTTGGAGCCGTCGCCACTGCTGATCGTGCCATCGATGACCTGGGCCACACTCCAGCGACCGTTCACCGGCGGCGGGGCCGTCGTTGAGGTCGTGGTAGTCGTCGTCGACGACGTAGTGGTTGAGGTCGTGGTCGAGGACCGGGTCGTGGTCGGGGCCAACGAAGAGGTGGTCGACGCACGGGTGGCCGTCGTTCGGGGGGTGCGCGTCGTCGTGGTCGACGCTGCGGCAACGTCCTGGCTTGGCGCCGTCGTTGTCTGGGTGACCGCGGGAGCAACTGGCGCCGGGACGCTGTCGGCCGGAGCAGCGGCGCGTGTCGTGGTGGTCGGCGGAGCCGTGGGTGCGCTCGCCGTGCGGTCAGAGTCGGCGCTCTCTCCCTTCTCCCCACCCGCCGGTTCGCCGATCAGGCGGGCACCCGGGCCGTCGCTATCAGCCGGAGATCTCAGTTCGCGGGGACCCAGCCCCTCGGGCGTGCCGCCGGTCAGAATCGGATCATCCGCCGTGATCACGTAAGTGGTCTCGCCGGCCGACGCCTGGTCGGGTGCAGGCGCGGAATTGAACGCGATCATTCCAATTGCAAGGACGATCGAGAATCCAAGAATCCCGATCGTCGGTCGTATGTCGAAGGGACGCGCCATGTTTCCCAATCGAACCCTCTCCAACTACCCGCGCCCACCTCTATTGATGGCACAATTCGCGGGCGTTTTCCACGCACTGTGACGGTCGGCCATCGAAATCGATCAGGTAGTGCTCAGGTCAAACGCATCGTGT
>JBPCTR010000022.1:0-2548 GCA_051011575.1 Acidimicrobiales bacterium
GTGTCTTTCGCCTGGTCGGCTCCCTGGCACGACCCGATGCTGACCTTGTCGGTGTAGCGCATCGAGTCCGAGTAGTAGGCGAGGTGACGGTGCGGAATGTCGACGTCGGTCGGTTCACAGTGGAATCCGCCCGCGACGTTGATCGTGGAGAGCTGGTGGCTCAGCTTCACGCATTCGACGTTGTCGGCGCGTGTTGCGTAGCGACGGCTGCCATTTCGATCGAGGAAGAAGGGGCTTCCGGAGTTCGGCGACAACGCCAGGTGGCGTCCGCCGATCTGCACCGACTGCGTCGGGTTACGCGCATGCAACGTGAACTGCGACGGCGCCCGGCCGATCAGATCCATCAGGAGCTCACGGTCCATGCGCACACGCGTGGCTTCGACATCGGCGCCGGCGGTGCGCCACAACTCGAGCGCCGGTTCGTACCGGAACTCGATGCCGACCTCTTCGAGAATGCGCATTGAGGCGTCGTGCACCATCTCCACGGTTTCCTGTGGGAGCAGTTCGTAGAGCGGAATCTTGCGCTCGAGGGGGAGCACCTTGGCGATCTGCACGCCCGCACGTTCGCGTCGACGGCGGGATCGGGGACTCACGACGGAGTTCGCAACCTCGTCCATGTTCGTGAGTGTCTCACACCGATGGATCGGGACCTTCCCGGGGCGAGCTGCCTACTCATTCGTGTGTTCGGTATTTGCTCGTGGCCGTCGATGATCGGGATCGAACATCGGCTCCGCTCGGACCGTGGCTCGGCAACGTTGCCCGATCACGTCGATCCCGAGTTCGGTCCCGGGCTCAGCCAAGCCCGGACCGACGTATCCCATGGCGATATTGGTCTCCATGCTGTGGCCGTAGGCACCGCTCGTGACGACGCCGACCAGATCATCTCCGGAATAGATCGGGTCGCCCATGTGGGCAGCGGCGGTCTCGTTGTCGACCTCCATCGCCACGAATACTCGTCGATGTCCGGCGTCGCGCTGGGAGGCGATGGCGTCGCGACCCCGAAAGTCCCTGTCCATGTTCACGAAGCGATCGAGGCCCGCCTCGAGCACGGTGAACTCGGTGTGCAGGTCGCTTTTCCATGCCCGATAGTTCTTCTCGATGCGCATCGACTCGGTGGCCAGCAGTCCGAAGTCGACGATCCCATGATCCGCCCCGGCGGCATGAATTGCCTCGTACACCGGCACCGATCTCTCGATCGGCATGTGCAACTCCCATCCCAGTTCGCCTGTGAATCCGAGGCGGAGCGCAACGACCTCGGTGTCGGCGATCTCGATAGTACGGGTGGCCAGCCACGGGAACGATCCGTTGTCGAGCGACGCGTTGGTGATCTCCGACAGAACGGTCCGAGAGGTGGGTCCGGCGATCATGAGTGCGTTGTGGTCGTGCGTCAGATTCGTGATCGTCACGCTTGCTGGGGGGTCGGCATCGGTGAGTACGTCGAGGTCGTGCCACTCGGCGGCAGCTGCGCTGAGGAGCCAGAAACTGTCGTCCGAGAGTCGCGTCATCGTGAATTCGGAAAGGAAGCGGCCACGTTCATCGCTCACATACGCAAGCGAGGTTCGGCCGACCGTAGGAATGCGACCGGCGGTGAGTTGGTCGAACCATTCGACGGCATCGGAACCCTGCACGTGAAAGCGGCTGAATCCGCTGATCTCGGCGACGCCGACGTTCGATCGCACCGCGCATGCCTCGCGACCGACCTGGTCGTGAAACGTCGAGAAGCGGAAAGCCGGCACGTGCTCGAAATCCCTTTCCGCCGGATGGAAGTACAGGCTGCGCTCCCAGCCGTTGATAACCCCGAACTCAGCGCCCCTGGCCGCCAACACCTCGGTCAGTGGCGTGGTCTTCGCGTGGCGGCCCGCTGGACGATGTTCGTCGGGGTGGTCGAACACGAACTCTCGCTGATATTCCTCGACGGCCTTCGTCGATGCGTACGCCTCATCGGCGTATTGCGTGAATCGCCGGGGGTCGAGGGCCCACGTGTCCCACTCGGATTGGCCGTCGACGATGATCTCGGCGAGCACCTTTCCGAGGCCCCCACCTTCACCAACGCCGGCGCGCAGACCCAACATGCAGTAGGCGTTGCGCCGTCCGGGAAGCCGGCCGACCAATGGGATGCCGTCGCCGGAGTACGTGATGGGCCCGTTGACAACCGATGAGATGCCGGCGGTCTGGAGCACGGGTAGCCGATCGAAGACGCGGATCATGTTGTCCTCGAGGCGATCGAGGTCGGGCGGTTCGAGTTTGTTTGCAAAGTCGACGGGAATGTCTCCTCGTCCCCAGGTCTTGCAACCTTGCTCGTATATACCGACGAGCAGGCCGTGATGTTCCTGGCGACTGTAGAAGTCGTCACCGGGATCTCGTATGAGCGGAACGCGCCGTCCGAGCTCCTGAAGCTCGGGCAGTTCTTCGGTGAGGAAGAACTGGTGTTCCATCGAGGAGACCGCCGACTCCAGTCCGTAGAACTGGCCAACCTGATGCACCCGGTAACCGGCGGCGTTGACAAAACTCTCACACTCGATGTCGCCTTTGTTGGTCCGAACCATCC
>JBPCTR010000023.1:0-2565 GCA_051011575.1 Acidimicrobiales bacterium
TCGGGTGCCTGGCGCATGTCGACGAGGGATCGGCCGACCGTCTCGAGGGTGCGAGTGATGACTGCCGGAGTCAGACGATCGGTGAACCGGTCGGCGAGGTCACGCTCAGGAGCGGACATCCTCGCGGGTGCTGCGCCCATCTTCACCAGGAAGACCGATCGCAAGGCTTCGATGAAACGCTCGCCGACCCGGCGA
This sequence comes from Acidimicrobiales bacterium, assembly GCA_051011575.1. GTDB lineage: Bacteria > Actinomycetota > Acidimicrobiia > Acidimicrobiales > SHLQ01 > SHLQ01. Next base: position 196 of record JBPCTR010000023.1, read on the forward strand.
GGGTCCACACCTCGCTGGGTTGCGGCCTCGATCGCCTGGAGGGCGAGGCCCGAGTCCCGGTTGCTGACCGCCTCGAGCAGCTCCGTCGTGCTCGTGTCGATGTTGGTGACCCCACCGGCGGCGACGACCTGATCGAGGGTGGAGAGTGTGTCGCGGGCGGAGCCTCCACCCACCTGTACGACGTGACCAACGATGGCGTCGTCGATGTCGAGCTCGGCATCGGATGCGATCTCGCGCACCATGTCGGCCATCTGATCGGCTGGGATCAGCGTGAGTTCGAGCTGCTGCGTGCGACTGCGGATGGTTGGGACGACCTTGTGGGGTTCGGTGGTCGCGAGCACGAACACCACGTGGTCGGGTGGTTCTTCGAGTGTCTTCAGAAGCGCGTTCTCGGCGCCCGCCGTGAGCATGTGAACCTCATCGAGGAGGTACACCTTCGTGCGACCAGGGGTGCCCAGAGCAACCTTCGACAGCAGGTCGCGGATGTCGTCGACCTTGTTGTTGGAGGCGGCATCGAGTTCGTGGAGGTCGAAGCTGGTCCCTGCCTCGATCGAACGACACGATTCGCAGATGCCACACGGTTCGCCGTCGGCTGGTGTCGCGCAATTGAGAACCTTGGCCAGCACTCGCGCAGCGGTCGTCTTGCCGGTTCCGCGAGGTCCGCTCAGCAGATAGGCGTGGCCGACGCGATCATCGCGGACGGCGTTCCGAAGCGCCTTGACCACGTGTTCCTGACCCCGCATCTGGGAGAAGGTTTGCGGCCGGTAACGGCGGTAGAGACTCTGGTAGGCCACGGGCTCGACTCTATCCGCTCGAGTCGAACGGTCTCGCCGGGCTCAGATCTTGCGACGGGGAATGTCGGCTTGCTTCAGGATCGTGCCGTCGGCGGTGATCATGCCCGCCTTGGACCCGATCGACAGGCTGTTCGCCGCGAACAGATCCTCTCGGTTGATCAGCACCCAGCGGTAGCCATCAACCTTCTTGATCCGTTTGAACGCCGCCTTCATGTCGCCCGGTTCGGCCGCAACAACCATCGAACCCTTGTCGAAGGTGAGATCAGCGCCGCCGCTAGGATCAGCCGTGGCTCCGAGGCTTTCGATTGCCGCAGCGACGAGTTCGTCGTGGGAGTGTCGTGGCATCAGAGTTCGGCCTCGGGTGTGGTGAGAATCCGCGCGATCTCGTCGGCCGCGGCTTCAGAATCTTCGCCACCATCGACCTTCACCGTGACGGTGTCGTTGGCGACGGCACCGAGTGCGAGGACTCCCATGATGCTGTTCGCCTTGGCGGACTTACCGTCCTTGGCGATCTCGATGGTGCCGTCGAACGTCTTCGCGTATTCGACGATGAGACTCGCGGGCCGCGCGTGCAGTCCACCCTCACCCGAGATCTGGATCGTCCGCTCGACGACGTCATCGTCGTCATCGCCGCCAGGAACCACGCTCAGCGTGGAGTGGAGGAGATCGAGGTCGCCGGTCGTCCAGAGCTGTTCGGCGACTTCTTCGTCCTGGAGAACCTCCGCCATGTGACTCAGGATGGTCACGTGATCCTCGCCCGTGGCGGCGAGCCCGATTACGAGGTGGGCCGTGCCCTCTCCCCAGTCGATCCCCTCGGGGTACTGCGCCACGACGATTCCCGTCCCGTGTACGGCGTCGCGGCTCTCGAAGGTGCCGTGCGGCATGGCGACGCCGTTGCCGAGCAGTGTCGACACGGTCAGTTCACGGGTGAGCATGCCATCGACGTATGCCGGGTCGACATGACCACGTTCGACGAGAACGCCGCCGACGTGACGGATCGCGTCCTCCTTCGTGGTGGCCGTGAGGCCGAGGAAGACGGACTCCCGCGCGAGGATCTGGTCCTGAGCGGTGGTCATCAGAGCGCCGATTCCACGTCGTTGCCCTGCTTCAAAGTCTCGACGAGGTTCTTCACGGCCGGGTCGCCGAAGAACATCATGAACGGGACGATGGCCGCGTTCGGAAATCTTGTGCGGGCCTGAGCGGCCAGCGACTTGTGGGTGACGATCACGTCGGCATGTTCGGGGACCTGACCGACCGGCGAGTGGATCACGTCGATTTCGAGCTTCGCCTTCTTGACCATCTTCTTCAGCTGGTTTGCGCCCATCAGCGAGCTTCCCATTCCCGCCTCGCAGGCGAACACGATCAGCTTCACTTCGTCCGCCTTCTTCACCACTGCATCACTCATGTGTTCCACCTACTGCATTGTTTGTTCAAAAATTCCACAACAGTACCGCTGGAGCGTGGGGCATGGACTCGAATCGAGTCCATGCCCCACATTCCGTTGGGATCCGCTCGGTTAGGCGCTTGCGCCTCCGAGGTCCACGCCGGGAATGCTCGGCATGGCATCGGCCATCGC
>JBPCTR010000024.1:0-7490 GCA_051011575.1 Acidimicrobiales bacterium
GTCGTCGACATCCTGAACCCCAACGATGGCCGCAAGACGATCATCAACCTTCCGGCGACGGTCGAGATGTCGAGCGCCAATATCTACGGCGACATGATCGAGTGGATGCACCGCAACCTCGCCCGGCGCGAAGAGATCGTTCTCAGTCTCCATCCGCACAACGATCGGGGCACGGGCGTGGCCGCTGCCGAGTTCGGCGTGATGGCCGGTGCGGACCGGGTGGAAGGAACGCTCTTCGGCAACGGCGAACGTACGGGCAACGTCGATGTGATCAATCTGGCGATGAACATGTTCAGCCAGGGTGTCGACCCCGAACTCGACATCAGTGACATCAACGAGCTTCGTCGCACCGCCGAGTACTGCAACCAGCTGCCGGTGCACCCGCGCCACCCCTACGTGGGCGACCTCGTGTACACGGCCTTCAGCGGATCACATCAGGACGCGATCAAGAAGGGATTCGAAGCGCTCGCGGGCAACGAGTCCGCGTTGTTCGAGGTGCCCTACATCCCGATCGATCCCGTCGATGTGGGCCGCAGCTACGAGGACGTCGTTCGCGTCAACAGTCAGTCGGGCAAGGGAGGCGTGAGCTACCTGCTCAAAACCGAACACAATCTCGACCTTCCCCGTCGCATGCAGATCGAGTTCACCCGGGTCATCCAGGGGATCACCGATCGCACCGGCAAGGAACTCACAGCAAGCAACATCTTCGACGAGTTCGACGCCACCTACCTCGGGCTCGACGCGCCGTACCTGCTGAACGGGTTCGAGTCGGCTCACAACGCCAAAGGTCAGGATCGCACGCTGCTCACGGCTCGGCTCACCGAAGACGGCGAGCCGAAGATCGTGCAGGGTTCGGGCAACGGCTCGTTGTCGGCATTCGTGACCGGTCTGAGGGAACTCGTCGGCATCGACCTGAGGATCCTCGACTATCACGAGCACTCGAAGGGTTCCGGTACCGACGCAGTGGCGGTCACCTTCGTCGAGATGCAGATCGGCGGTCGCGACCTCTGGGGGTGCGGCATGCACACCGACATCACGACCTCTTCGATGCGGGCGGTCGTGTCGGCCGTGAATCGCAGCACTCGCCAGTAGCAAAGCGCCGATTGAGTTGGTCAGCCGACGATCGGCGCGACTTCTGTCGATACGAGATCGCCATCGGTGTCGAACAATTCGAACCGTACGGCGTGGACACCAGGTTCGAGGTCGGTTGCATCGATCGTGACGACGAGCGTCGTTTCGTCGGTGATGTCGATCGTCTGATCGAGCTCGTCGTCGACGAACACATCGAGCCGGGCAGCATCGACTCGGGTCACGATGCCGTCGACGAGGCCGGTACCGATGGTGTAGGTGAGGTCGACGGTCCGCGGCGCCGCGACCGATGTTGAGCTGGCACTGTCGACGCTCGACGTCGGCACGGCCGCGGTGGTCGCCGGGACCCTTGTCGTGGTGGTCGGAGCTGAGGTCGACGTGGTGGTCGAGGTGTTTTCGGTGAAGCCGAGTTCGGCCGGGACGTCGTCGACGACCGGTTCCGCTGCGATCACCGCGGTGGTGATCGATGCAGCCACGACGACGATCTGGGTTGCGATGGCGGCAGCATTCGTGCCGATCACCCCAATTCCCGCGGCTGTCGCCGACAGCGTGCTGATCGACTTCAACTCTTCGTCTCCGATCGCCAGGAAGGCGGCGACCACCACGGGGTCCAGCGCGGATCCCGACTCGACCTCGATCTCGAACCGGGCCTGACCGGCCGTGAGCTCGGTTTCGCCGTCGAGGCCGTTGGTGAGGATGTCGTAGCGATTCGCGACCGCGGCAATGCGAGCGAAGAGTGGAATGTCCTCGCCGACGAGCTGCGAACCGTTCCCGATGCCGTCCCATCGGTCGGCGTGGTGTCGTGCGGCGTCGATCGCGGAACTGGGCAGCCAGGGGGAGATCGGCCGGAAGAATTCGTCGACGCGTTCGATCGGATCCACGGGCGGCGCCCAGAAGCCCATCGTGGCAGCCGCCGGATCCACGAGACTTCGGGCCGACACCCGCAGTCGTCCGAGGTCGTGGAGCATCGCGGCCCAGCCGAGTTCGTCGATGTCGAGAAGGTCCAGTCCGAGCTCGAAGCCGATCATCATCGAGTAGCCGCGGACGCGGTCGCTATGACCTCGACCCACTTCGGGTGTGCGGTCGAGCTGGTCCAGGATCTCTCCGATGACCTCGCTGCGCCTACGCGTCGCGGGGTGGCGACGCTGCTCTCGGAGCACCTTTCGACTGCCTCCCGCCAGAAGTACGGCGCGGTAACGGTCGTCGACAGCACTACCGAAATCATTGGCCATGCGGTAGAGGCGGGTGCGGGGCAGCGTGCGATTCAACTCGCGGCTGACGAGCAGGCTCGAGCCGACCGCGGCGAGCACCGCCAGCACAATCCAGGAGGTGCGGATCGTTCCGGTGTCGAAGGGGCGAACCACGCGCAGGAGGACGAAGGCGACGATGAAGCCGGCCAGACTCGGGACGACGAACGCGATGATCTTGAGACCGATCCGAGCCCATCGGCGATCGGATTCGCCCGACGTCATCGGGCCGGAGGGGGCGGGTGGCATGCGGTTTGGTTGCTCCGTTGGTACGAGCCGCCGAATGGTTCGTCCGCCACGCGCTCCATCGGCCGGAATCACACCCTCCGTGAGCCGCCGCGCGTGTTTCGCGAATTTCCATTGGGTTTCCTCGCAGCCACTTCTAGACTTATCAGCTGGCCCGAACACCGGTCGTGGCCGAACAGATCGAACGATGTGGGCCGGACGGCGGTCCATCGAGGGTGAGACACGAATGCCAACCATCAACCAGCTGGTCCGCAAGGGCCGTCAGTCGAAGCGCCGCAAGGAGACAACGCCGGCGCTGAAGGGCGCGCCCCAGCGTCGGGGAGTGTGCACGCGTGTGTACACCACGACTCCGAAGAAGCCGAACTCGGCACTTCGTAAGGTCTGCCGTGTCCGCCTCACCTCCGGCATCGAAATCACCGCCTACATCCCCGGCGATGGTCACAACCGCCAGGAGCACTCGATCGTGCTCGTGCGTGGTGGCCGTGTGAAGGATCTCCCCGGCGTCCGCTACAAGGTCATCCGCGGCACGCTCGACACCTCGGGCGTGCGAGACCGCAAGCAGGCACGCAGCCGCTACGGCGCGAAGAAGGGCTGATCAATGCGCAAGAACGCCGCCCCCCGCCGTGAACTGAACCCCGATCCGGTCTACGACTCGGTGCTCGTCACCCAGTTCGTGAACAAGATCCTGCAGCGCGGTAAGCGCAGCACCGCCGAGCGCATCGTGTACGAAGCACTCGAAACCGTGGCCGAAAAGACCGGTGGCGAGCCCATCAGCGTGCTCAAGCGAGCGGTCGACAACACCCGTCCGCAGCTCGAGGTTCGCAGCCGTCGTGTGGGTGGCGCCACGTACCAGGTTCCGGTCGAGGTTCGCCCTCGTCGTGCAAACACCCTTGCCGTGCGCTGGCTCGTGAGCAACTCACGTTCGCGCCGCGAGCGCTCGATGGCGCAGCGTCTTGCGAACGAGCTTCTCGATGCCTCGAACGCCGTCGGTGCGTCGGTGAAACAGCGCGAAGATCTGCACAAGATGGCCGAAGCAAACAAGGCCTTCGCGCACTACCGCTGGTAGCGCGTTTTCAACTGGACCGTGCTGTGACCGATTGCCACCTGGCTACCACAAGGTCACCACTACACTTTTCTCTCGACCGGGCACCTGTTGCCCGGTCGTGGCGTGTCCGTGTCCAGATCCTGAACGACAACCCCGAAACCCCCTGATCCGAGGAAACGAGAACGATGGCAAACCGAGTGCCTCTCGAGATGACCCGAAACATCGGGATCATGGCCCACATCGACGCGGGCAAGACCACCACGACCGAGCGCATCCTTTACTACACCGGTGTCAACTACAAGATCGGTGAGGTCCACGACGGCGGCGCCACGATGGACTGGATGGAGCAGGAGCAGGAGCGTGGCATCACGATCACTTCCGCCGCCACCGCCTGTATGTGGAACGACCACAAGATCAACATCATCGACACGCCGGGGCACGTCGACTTCACCGTCGAGGTCGAGCGCTCACTTCGCGTCCTCGATGGCGCCGTCGCAGTATTCGACGGTGTTGCGGGCGTCGAGCCCCAGACCGAGACGGTCTGGCGTCAGGCCAACAAGTACAACGTGCCGCGCATGTGTTTCGTCAACAAGATGGACCGCACCGGCGCTGACTTCTACTTCTGTCTCAAAACGATCAAGGAGCGTCTCACCGAAGACGTCGCCGTGCTCCAGCTGCCGATCGGTTCCGAGAGCGACTACGCCGGCATGATCGACCTCGTCAAGATGAGGGCGCTCGTGTGGCCTTCCGATGTGGACGAGAAGGACCTCGGTGCCACCTACAACGAGGTCGACATCCCCGAGGACATGATGGCCGACGCCGAGAAGTACCGCGCCGAGCTCATGGACACCCTGTCTCTCATCGACGAGGACCTCATGGAGCGCTATCTCGGTGATGAGGACATCACGGCCGACGAGCTCAAGGTGATCATCCGCAAAGGAACGCTCGCCGGTGAGATCGTCCCAATTCTCAACGGCACCGCGTTCAAGAACAAGGGAGTGCAGCCCCTGCTCGACGCCGTCATCGACTACATGCCGGCGCCGATCGACCTCCCTCCGGTCCAGGGCACCCACCCGCGGAGCGGCGAGCCCGAGACCCGGGACGCCGACGACAAAGCGCCGTTCTCGGCGCTGGCGTTCAAGATCATGACCGACCCGTTCGTCGGAAAGCTCACCTATTTCCGCGTGTACTCGGGCACCCTCGAAAAGGGCGGCACGGTGCTCAACAACCGCACCGAGAACAAGGAGCGCATCGGTCGTCTCCTCGAGATGCACGCGAACAACCAGAAGGACCGCGACGTGGTCCAGACCGGCGACATCGCTGCCGGTATCGGTTTCAAGGGCACCCGCACCGGCGACTCGCTCTCCGATCCTTCACACCCGATCGTTCTCGAAGAACTGACGTTCCCCGAGCCCGTTATCCACGTGGCGGTCGAACCAAAGGACAAGGAAGCACAGGACAAGCTCGGTAAGGCGCTCATGGCGCTCGGCGAGGAGGACCCGACGTTCCGTGTCGAGTCCGATGAGCAGACCGGCCAGACCATCATCTCCGGTATGGGCGAGCTGCACCTCGAGGTGCTGGTCGACCGCATGAAGCGTGAGTTCAAAGTCGACGCGACCGTCGGCAAGCCCCAGGTGGCCTACCGCGAGACGATCACGAAGACACTCTCGGGCTACACCTACACCCACAAGAAGCAGTCGGGTGGTTCGGGTCAGTACGCCGAGATCTCGTGCGACATGGAGCCCACCGGCCCCGGTGGTGGTTACGAGTTCGAGGACAAGATCACCGGTGGTCGTATTCCGAAGGAGTACATCAAGCCGGTCAACGACGGTGTCCAGCAGGCCATGACGGCAGGTCCGCTCGCCGGCTTCCCCGTCGTCGACCTCAAGGTCGTCCTCCAGGACGGTAAGACCCACGACGTCGACTCCTCGGAGATGGCGTTCAAGATCGCCGGCAACGCATGGTTCCGGGAGGCGGCTCGCACCGCAGGCCCGGTCCTGCTCGAGCCGGTCATGGACGTCGAGGTCGTCACCCCCGACGACTACCTCGGTGATGTGGTCGGTGACGTGAACTCACGTCGCGGCCAGGTGCAGGGCACCGAGCAGCGTGGCAACAACCAGGTGATCAACGCTTTGGTGCCGTTGTCGGAGATGTTCGGATACAGTACCGATCTGCGTTCGCGCACCCAGGGGCGCGCCACGTACACCATGCAATTCCACTCCTATCAGCAGGCCCCTGCCTCTGTACAGGAAGAGATCGTCGCTCGCGTTCGGGGCGAGTGATCGGCGAAATCACCAAAAACAACAGCAACGACACCAGAGAAAGAAACCTAAAGGACAACACGTCATGGCCAAAGAGACCTTTGAGCGCACAAAGCCCCACGTGAACGTGGGAACCATGGGACACATCGACCATGGAAAGACCACGTTGACGGCAGCGATCACGAAGGTTCTCGGCGACACCGTCGAGGGCAGTCAGGCGACCGCCTTCGAAGACATCGACAAGGCGCCGGAAGAGCGCGAGCGCGGTATCACGATCAACGTGTCGCACGTCGAGTACGAGACCGAGAGCCGCCACTACGCGCACGTCGACATGCCCGGCCACGCCGACTACATCAAGAACATGATCACGGGCGCCGCTCAGGTCGATGGCGCCATCCTCGTCGTCGCCGCCACCGACGGTCCCATGAGTCAGACCCGTGAGCACCTTCTCCTGGCCCGCCAGGTGGGTGTGCCCAAGATCATCGTGGCACTCAACAAGGTCGACATGGTCGACGACGAAGAGCTCCTCGAGCTCGTCGAGATGGAGGTGCGCGAGCTCCTCGACAAGTACGAGTTCCCCGGAGACGAAACGCCGGTCGTGAAGGTTTCGGCACTCAAGGCTCTCGAGGGCGACGCCGATGCGGCGGCGCAGGTCGTCGAGCTCATGACGCAGGTCGACGAGTACATTCCGCTCCCGGACCGTGACATCGACAAGCCCTTCCTCATGCCTATCGAAGACGTGTTCTCGATCACCGGCCGTGGCACCGTGGTGACCGGCAAGATCGAGCAGGGTGTCATCGAGACCGGCAACTCGATCGAAATCGTTGGCCTCAAGGACACTCAGACCACCACCTGTACCGGTGTGGAAATGTTCCGCAAGCTCCTCGATCGTGGTGAAGCCGGCGACAACATCGGTGCCCTGCTCCGTGGCATCGACAAGGAAGACGTTCAGCGCGGTCAGGTGCTCGCCGCTCCCGGTTCGATCACCCCGCACACCGACTTCGAGGCCGAGGTATACGTGCTGTCGAAGGAAGAGGGTGGCCGTCACAAGCCGTTCTTCTCCAACTACCGCCCGCAGTTCTACTTCCGGACAACCGACGTAACCGGCACCATCTCGCTTCCCGAGGGCACCGAGATGTGCCTCCCCGGTGACAATACGAAGATGACGGTCGAGCTCATCGCTCCGATCGCCATGGACGAGGGTCTGCGTTTCGCCATCCGTGAGGGTGGTCGTACGGTAGGTGCCGGCGCTGTCACGAAGATCACGAAGTAAGACCGATGGCCGCATCTCAGAAGATTCGAATCCGCCTCAAGGCGTACGATCACACCCAGATCGATCAGGCAACCAAGCAGATCGTTGAAACGGTGCGTCGTACCCAGGCCGAGGTTCGGGGTCCGATCCCACTACCCACCGAGAAGCACCGCTACACGGTGGTCCGGGGTCCCTTCAAGGACAAGGACTCGCGAGAGCACTTCGAGATGCGAATCCACAAGCGTCTCCTCGACATCGTCGAGCCGTCGCCGAAGACGGTTGATTCGCTCCAGCGTCTCGACCTGGCGGCCGGCGTCGACATCGAGATCAAGATTCAATAACGGGAATCC
>JBPCTR010000025.1:0-7504 GCA_051011575.1 Acidimicrobiales bacterium
ATCCACGGCATGCCCTGTCGGGCCTTGTCGATCTCACCACCGGAGCACAGGAGAACCGGCTCGCCGTCCGGTTGGAGCAAGGCGCCATTCAGCGCCATCGTCTTCCCGGCTATCAGCTGAGCTCGGAGCGACGTGAGGAAGCGAACGTTCTCGTCCTTCCACACCATGACCGCGTCGACGCCTCCAGCGGTGAGCTGGCGTTGCGCCGACTCAACCCGCTCCCGGCGGAGTCGTGGCAGGTCGTACCGGTCCTCCCAATCGACGGCGAACGGGCCCTTCGCATACCCCGACATCGGGTCCTCCTCTGCGTCGGCCACCGGCTCCGGACGTTCAGAGTTGGCAGCGGAACCGGATCATATATTGTGCATGAAGTCGCTTCAACGGCCCGGACCACCGCAAGGAGTAGGACATGCCACTCTCATCCACCGACGTCGCCCTCGTGACCGGGGCATCGAGCGGCATCGGCGAAGCCACCGTTCGAGCACTTCGTGAGCGCGGCGTCGTCGTCCACGCGGCTGCCCGACGACTCGAACGGCTCGAGAAACTCGCCGACGAAACCGGCTGCATCCCTCTCGAGCTCGACGTTCGCGATCGCGCCGGCGTGACCGCTCTGGCGGAACTGCCCGTCGACATCCTCATCAACAACGCCGGGCTCGGTCGCGCGCTGGGTTCGATCTGGACAGCCGACCTCGACGACATCGAAAAGACCATCGACACCAACGTCACCGCCGCCATCCACGTGATCCGATCGGTTCTGCCCGGCATGGTCGAGCGAGGTAGGGGCCACATCGTGAACATGAGTTCCGTGCTGGCCCTCTACCCGGCGCCCGCTGCGCTCTACGGAGCCACCAAGGGAGCGATGCACAAACTGTCGCGCGATCTGCGACAGGAGCTGCAGGGAACTGGCGTCCGCGTCACCGAGATCAACCCCGGCCGCGTCACCACCGAGTTCTACAACGTTGCAATCGATGACCCGGCGGTCCTGGCCAAGACCACCGCCACGAACATCGAGGAGGTCACACCTTCTGATGTCGCTGACTCGATCGTGCACGTGGTCGACGCGCCATGGCGGGTGAACATCAGCCAACTCGAGATCGTGCCCACCGAGCAGACGTACGGCGGCTCACAGTTCGTGCCCTTCGAGGGGCGGAACAGCTAGCCCGCGAGCTCGCTCGCGTTGACCGGAAAGCGGGCCTCTTCGCCACGAAGCACCAGGGATACCTGCTCGGCTGCGAACGCCTGGAGATCGACGACCGAGTCCTCCGAGTAGAAGCCCACGTGCGGCGTGATGACCACATTGTCTCGACCGAGCAGTCGCATCCCCGGCTGTGGCGGTTCCTCCGGCAACACGTCGAGCCCGGCGCCGGCAATTTGGCCGGAATCGAGCGCATCGGCAAGTGCGTCGGCGTCGATGAGGGGACCGCGTGCCGTGTTCACGATGAACGAACCGGGCTTCATTCTCCCGAACGCCGCCGCATCGAACATGTTGTGCGTCTCATCAGTGAGTGGTGCGTGCACCGAGAAGAAGTCGCAGGACTCGAGCATCTCTTCGAAGGACACGCCCTTCACGCCGAGCGACGCATACGTCTCGTCGTCGACATAGGGGTCATACGCCTGAACGTCCATCCCGAACGCTTGAGCCTTCACACTCACTTGTCGTGGAATGTTGCCGAAACCCGCGAGCCCGAGAACTTTGCCCCGGATCCGAGGAATCGGCTTGGCCAAACTCTCGTCCCACGTGCCGCCCTGCACCGAGTTGTTGAGATACGGAATCTTGCGGACCACGGCAAGCAGAAGAGACATCGCCTGGTCGGAAACCTCGTCGTCGCAGTACGCGCGCACGTTCGTGACGAGAATTCCGGCAGCCGTGGCCGCCGCCACGTCGATGTTGTTGTAGCCGGTGCCGGTGCGTGCGAGCACCTTGCAGTTCTCCAGCTGGGCGATGACATCGGCGTTCATGTCGGCGTAGCACGTGATGATTCCGTCGGCATCGCGCGAGACCGCGAGCACGTCGTCGGTCTCGCGGCTTGCCGCAACCCGAAGCTCCGCGCCGAGCTCGGCCATGATCCTCTCCGTCGGCTCGAGGGTGGGAAACACGGTGTCGGTCACGACGACGACGGGTTTGCTCATGGGGGTTCCTTCCCTGGACAGATGCCGTAGGCGCCGACACTAGCGCCGAGTGCGTCAGCCGGGCCTATGCCGTCCCCTCATCCTGGAGTAGGACCGACCCCCGAGACACATATGGGGGTGCGGTCCGACCCGAGGTCGATGCGCCCGCATCGCCGACCGGCCACAATGGCCCCATGTCCGAACCCCTCGTGCGGGTCGCTGCGCTCACGAAGCAGTATCCGGCGGTCACCGCACTCGACGACGTCACCGTCGAGATCCCCCGCGGCGTCGTGGGTCTCGTGGGTCCGAACGGCGCGGGCAAGAGCACGCTCATGAAGATTCTCCTCGGCCTCATCGACGCCACCCGAGGCAACGCCGAGGTGTTCGGGATGGACGCCGCGACCGACGGTCTTCGAATTCGGGAACTGATCGGGTACATGCCCGAACACGACTGCCTTCCGACCGATCTGTCCGCGACGCAGTTCGTGATCCACATGGCGCGCATGAGCGGTCTTCCGGCCGCGTCTGCTCGCGAACGAGCGGCCGAAACGCTACGGCACGTCGGGCTCTTCGAAGAGCGCTACCGCCACATTGGTGGCTACTCGACGGGCATGAAACAGCGCGTGAAACTCGCTCAGGCGTTGGTGCACGACCCCAAGCTGCTCTTCCTCGACGAACCGACGAACGGCCTCGACCCGGCCGGGCGCGACGACATGCTCGCACTGATCGAACGCACCGGAAACGAGTTCGGGATCTCGGTGATCATGTCGTCCCACCTGCTCGGAGAGATCGAGAGTGTCTGTGACTCACTCATTCTGATCGACGAAGGTCGGGTCGTACGTACGGGAGCCGTCGCCGGCTTCACGGGGTTGGTCAACGTCCTCGCCGTGGAGGTCGACCGTGAACCCGAGCGGCTGGCGGAACGACTCGTGCAGCTGGGTGTGCAGAATCACGTCGACGGTCGCACGATCGCGATCGAGATCGACGAGTCAGGATCCGATCAGGCAACACTCACACGAATGGTGGTCGACACGGTGGCCGACCTCGAGCTTCCGCTCGTGCGATTGGGGCGACGTCGCCACACACTCGGCGATCTGTTCCGCGAGGAGGCCTCATGAGCGATGGATCGCCCGCCCCGCCCACCGCGCCCCGCGGCGAGATCTTCGACCTCGGGTACCGCAACTACGACGGCGACCGCCTCGGACGGGCCTATGCTCTCCGTTCTCTCATTGTGCTGAGCCTGCGCAACACGTTCGGCATCGGACGGAGCGCCCTCCCCAAGGTTCTGGCGTTCGGGCTCGCGGCGCTCGCGCTCATTCCCGCCTTCGTCACCGTGCTTGCCGGTGCCCTCTCCGATGGCGCTTTCGAATTCGTCGATCACGCCGATTACTTCGGCCTTATCCAGATCGTCATCGTCCTCTTCGTGGCTGCGATGTCCTCGGACCTCGTCGGCAACGACCGCAAGAACAACACGCTCGTCCTCTACTTCTCCCGGCCCATCGCCCGCGACGACTATGTGTTCGCCAAACTCGCCGCACTCGCGATCGCGCTGTTGTCGCTCACACTGATTCCGCAGCTGATCGTGTTCATCGGCAACTGGTTGGGAGCGACCGACAGCACCGCGTGGTTCGGCGACAACGCCCACCTGCTGTGGCGGATCGTGGTCAGCTCGACACTCGTGAGCATTCACATGGCCACCATCGGGCTGGCGATCGCGATGTTCAGCAAACGACGCGCTTTCGCACTGATCAGCGTGCTCGGAGTCCTTCTGGTGTCGTCGATCGCCACGAGCATCCTCGTGAGTTTCGTGAGCTCGACGTGGGCTGCCATCGCACTCCTGCTCAGCCCGCTGTCGGTCATGGAAGCGGTCAACCGAGTCGTGTTCGACGCTCTCCTCCCCTTCGTGCCGACCTCGGGCGAGGGCGACATCAGTGAGCAGCTCGCCTTCGCCGACCTTCCGGGCTGGGCCTGGATTGCCGCCCTGCTCACCCAGAGCACGTTGGCCGTCCTGCTCGCTGTTCGCAGATATCGGAGTGAAGTGTGACCGCCGCCGTCCCACCGCCTTCCCCTCCCCCACCACCGCCGCGTGCCGACGACCGGATCGTCACCGCTGTGGCCGCCACGCCCCCGCCCAATCCGAATGCGGCAATCTCGCTCCGGTCGGCCACCCGTTGGTACGGCGACGTGGTGGCGGTGAACGACATCTCGTTCGACCTCACCGCCGGAGTCACCGGCCTGCTCGGCCCGAACGGCGCTGGTAAGTCGACGCTGTTGCACATGATGGCGGGGCTCCTTCGGCCCTCAGCCGGGACAGTGTCGGTGCAGGGCGAAGCCACATGGCGCAACACTGCGATGTTCTCGCGCCTCGGTCTCGTCCCCGAGAGAGAGGCGGTGTATCCGTCGCTGTCGGCATGGGAGTACGCACTGGCTGCGGCACAGCTCCATCAGCTCCCGGACCCCAACGCTGCGGCCGAGCGGGCAATCGAGATGGTTGAACTGGGCGACGCCATGCATCGCAAGATGGGTGGCTACTCCAAAGGCATGCGACAGCGAGCAAAGATCGCCGCTGCCCTCGTACATGACCCCGAGATCCTCATTCTCGACGAGCCCTTCAACGGGACCGACCCCCACCAGCGTCTCCAAATGACCACGATGCTGAAGGAGCTGGGCGACAACGGCCGCACCATCGTGTTCTCATCGCACATTCTCGAGGATGTCGAACATCTCGCCGAGGACGTACTGGTCGTGATCGGCGGTCGACTGGCAGCCTCTGGGAACTTCCGACAGATCCGGCGCCTGATGACGAATCGTCCGCACGCGTTCACGGTAAAAACGACCGACAACCGCGCGGTGGCGGCCCGCCTCGTAGGTAATCCCGACATCGCGCACTTGTCGTTCGACGGCGAGACGCTCGAGATCCGCACAACGGACTATGGCGCGTTCACGCAGGCGATCGCCCCCGTCCTCCGATCGTGCGAGGTCGACCTCATCTCGCTCGAACCCGCCGACGACTCGCTCGAGAACGTGTTCTCGTACCTGGTCGACCAGTGAGGAACGCACGATGACCCGCACCCTCGCCACGCTCACGATCCGCCAGCTGCTCGGTCGGCGTCGCACCGTCCTCATCGGGCTGGTCATGGCTCTTCCGATCCTGATCGCCGTCGTCTACCGATTCTCCGACGACGCCGGCGACGCCGATGCCGAGTTCGCCGTCGGTCTCGTGAGCGCACTCATCGCGTCGCTGCTTCTCCCGCTCGTCGCCGTCGTCCTCGGCACTGCCGCCCTGGGGTCCGAGATCGAGGACGGCACCGCGGTCTTTCTGCTAACGAAACCCGTCGCCCGATGGCGCGTCATGGCGGTGAAGATGGTCGTCGCCTCCGTGGCCGTGGCAATGCTCGTCGTGCCCGCAACGATGGCCACGGCGTGGATCGTGCACGGCAGCCCGACCGCCGACGGCCTGATGTTCGGATTGGGCCTCGGCGCCGCCGTGAGCGCCGTCCTCTACTGCGCGGTGTTCGTTGCACTCAGCGCGATCACGAGTCGGGCACTGATCTTCGGACTGATCTATGTGTTCCTCTGGGAAGCATTCGCGACCAACCTGTTCGGATCGCTGCGTTGGGTGTCGATCCGTGAGTACGGCTCGGGTTGGAGCGACGCGTTGATCTCGATCACCGACAAGGACATCTTCGACCCTCGGCTGGGGGTGACGGCCGCCGTCATCGGTGCCCTCGTGGTCCTGGCTGTAGCCGGCCTCCTCGGAACCCGAGCCCTCGAACGGTTCGAGATCGGCGAGCGCACCTGATCGCTACTGGCGGTAGCCGGCCAGGAACTTCTCGAGCCGCCCGAGCGCCCACTCGAGTTCGTCGACATGTGGCAGGAACACCAACCGGAAGTGATCGGCGTCGGGCCAATTGAAACCGCTCCCCTGCACCAAGAGAATGTGCTCCTCTCGCAGAAAGTCGAGCACGAACTGTTCGTCGCAGGAGATTCCAAATCGAGCGGTATCGATCTTCGGGAACAGGTAGAGGGCGCCGTCGGGCTTCGTGCACGAGAGACCGTCGATCGCGTTGATCATCTCGTACGCCACGGCTCGCTGTTCGTGCAGCCGCCCACCGGGTGTGATGAATTCACTGATGCTCTGATATCCGCCGAGCGATGATTGGATTGCGTGCTGGGCGGGCACGTTTGCGCAGAGTCGCATCGACGCCAGCATCCGCAGGGCTTCCACGTAACTGTCCGCTCGCTCTTTTGCTCCGCTCATCGTCATCCAGCCCGATCTGAATCCGGCGACCCGATACGTCTTGGACAAGCCGTTCATCGTGAGGAACAGCACGTCGTCGGCAAGCGAGGCGATGCAGGTGTGCTGGGCGTCGTCGTAGACGATCTTGTCGTATATCTCGTCCGCCATGACGACCAGATCGTGCTTGCGCGCGATCTCGACCATGCCGTGAAGGAGTTCGCGGGAGTACACGGCGCCGGTGGGATTGTTCGGGTTGATCACGACCAGCGCTTTGGTGCGCCCCGTGACCTTGGCCTCGATGTCGGCAAGATCGGGAAACCACGCCGACTTCTCGTCGCATCGGTAGTGGACCGGTTGACCGCCGCTAAGTGTCGTCGCCGCCGTCCACAAGGGATAATCGGGACTCGGGATGAGGACCTCGTCGCCGTCGTCGATGAGCCCCTGCAAAGCCATACCGATCAGCTCGGAGACGCCGTTCCCGATGTACACATCGTCGATGTCGACACCAGCGATCCCACAACGCTGGTTGTACTGCACCACCGCCTTTCGGGCGGAGTACAAACCCTGGGACTCGCAATACCCCTGGGCGGTCGGCAGATTCCGCACCATGTCGACGAGCACTTCCTCGGGTGCCTCGAACCCGAAGGGCGCTGGGTTGCCGATGTTCAACTTGAAGACGCGATTCCCGTCCTGTTCGAGCCGGTTGGCCTCGTCGAGAATCGGACCCCGGATGTCGTAGAGAACGTCGTCGAGCTTGGTCGACTTCGAGATCGCGCGCGGCATACGTCCACGTTAGGGAACAGCGGTCCGCGCGTCGCGGCAGGGCGACGCTGTCAGTCGTGCAGACGAGCGTCGGTCTCGTGGAGCCGTTGCGCGAGCTCGTTCGCGATACCGCGGACGAGGGCAGGGTTCTCGTCGAGAATCTGGCCAAACCGGTTGTACGGAATCGTAAGCAGGCTCATGTCCGTCTTGGCGACGACTGTGGCGCTGGCGTTGCCATGCACGAAGAATCCCATCTCACCAAACATCTCGCCAGCGGGAATCTCGGCTACCTCGTCGCCCGCGATTGTCACACTTGCAATCCCCGACTGGACGACGTAGATGTCGTTGTGGTTCCGGTCCTCGAAAATGATGGTCCGGCCGGCGGGAACGTCC
>JBPCTR010000026.1:0-3015 GCA_051011575.1 Acidimicrobiales bacterium
ACGAGGTCCACGTCGAGCACGAACTGGGGCTCGCTCATTCCCGACACGTTCAAGCCCTTGCGCTGCCCGACCGTGACGAGTTCGGTTGCCGGCACCGTACCGACCTCCCTCCCGCGTTCGTCGACGATCACGCCCGGCCGCAGGCCGCCCCGCGCCCCGAGGAAGGCCTCTCGCCCACCGTCGCGGGTGATGAAACACACGTCTTGACTGTCGGGCTTCCCGGCGGTGATCAGCCCTCGGCGGTCGGCTTCGGATCGGAGCTGGGGTTTGGTCCAACCCCCTACCGGGAGTGTCAACCGGGCGAGAACGTCCTGTCCCAACATGTGCAGGACGTAGCTCTGGTCCTTGAGCGAGTCAATGGCCCGACGGAGCCGCCAGGTTCCATCGTCGGCGCGTCCGATGCGCGCGTAGTGGCCGGTGGCGATCCGATCGAATCCCAGCACCGCGGCCCGCTCGAAGAAGAGATCGAACTTGATGTGGCGGTTGCACTCGATGCATGGATTCGGGGTTTCGCCGGTGCGATGGGTGTCGACATACGGCTGAACGACATGCTGTGTGAACTCGTCGCCGAAGTTGAACACGTGATGTTCAATTCCGAGCTGCGCTGCGACCCACCGGGCGTCGTCGACATCGGACACCGAACAACAACCCGAGTCGGACTCCCCTCCCCACAGCTTCATGGTCACGCCGACGACGTCGAACCCCTCGTCGACGAGCAGCGCAGCGGCGACCGACGAGTCGACCCCGCCCGACATCCCGACCAGAACCCGCTCAGCCATCGGAATACCCCCGGAGGCGAGTGACCGCCGCCGGAATCAGCTCGAGCGCGGCGTCGATGTCGGCGTCGGTCGTGGACCATCCGAGCGAGAGTCGAAGCGGTGCCATCCCGGTCGTGTCGATTCCCATGGCCGAGAGCACGTGGGATGCGCCCTGCGCACCGCTCGCACACGACGACGCCGCCGAGCACGCGAACTCTTGCTCGTCGAGGAGAAAGAGAAGCGGCTCACTCTCGACGCCGTCGATACACACGTGCACGATGCCGGGAACGCGATCCGCGACCGGCACCGTGGGTCGCACGCCTTCGAGGGCTGCGGTGAGTTCTCCCAGAAGCCGGGTCGCCAGTCGATCGACACGAGCGAGACGCTCGTCTCGGTCGTTCAGGCTCGCCTGAACCGCCGCGGCGAAACCCACGATTCCAGCGACGTTCTGCGTACCGGCTCGATGGTCGCGCTCCTGACCGCCACCTACGAGGAGCGGTGCCGGCTCGCGACCCGTACGCATGGCGATCGCGCCGACCCCTTGCGGACCGCCGAGTTTGTGGCCGGTGACCGACATGAGGTCGACCCCGGTCGTAGCAACGGGCAGGTCGAGCCATGGCAGTGCCTGCACGGCGTCGGTGTGTACCACTGCGCCTGAACTGTGTTCATGCACTACCGCAGCGATGTCGGCGACCGGATTGCGTACGCCCGTCTCATTGTTGACCGCCATGACCGAGACGATCTCAGTTTCGGGGGTGAGCGCCGCGGCCACGGCGGATGCGCTCACTACGCCCCGCTCGTCGACGGGAACGATGCTCGCCGCCTGTCGTTGCGCCGGTTCGAGGATCGCCGGGTGTTCGGCGGCACCCACGATCACCGCGCCCGGCGCATGGCCCCGGCCGATGGCCAGATTGTCCGACTCGGTACCGCCGCCGGTGAATACGATCTCTCCTCGCTCGAAGCCAGTGGCCTCCGCCAGCACCGCGCGGGCATCGTCGAGTGCTTGACGAGCGCGTCGACCGCGACGATGCGCCGCCGTGGGATTGGCGTGCCGCTCCCCAAACCAGGGCAGCATCGCGTCGTAGACCTCGGGGCGGAGCGGCGATGACGCCGCGTGATCGAGATACGCAGTCACCCCTTCATGCTACGGAGAGGCGCACGGGCCGCGGATTCAGCGACGGAAACGGCGACGCTTACGCGGCGGCACGCCGATGGCGAGCTCGGCGAGATCACCCTCTCGCAGCTGTCGCGCCGCCATGACCGCCGCGAGGTAGGTCTCGGCATCACCGAAAGGTCGCCGATCGTGCCCAAGCCGGGAGGCGGTGGCATCGGCGATGTTCGTGCCGAGCTCGAGGCGCGCCGCGCGGGTCAGTTCGCCGACGCGCAGCAGGAACGAGCGGACAAGCCGTTCCTGCTCTGGCCGCAGTTTTGACACGTCCAGCTCGGAAACGAGTGGCTCGAACCCCATCGGTGGCGTGAAGGGCACCGCCGGGATGTGGGCCAGCGACTTCGGGTCTCTGATCACGAACGTACCGGCAGCGACGTCGCCGAGACGTTGAGACCGATCGGTGACCACACCGGCGAGCAGGGCGATGATTCCGAATGAGCCGATGTCGATCAATTGGAACATCGAACGAATCGCCGCCTCGCGAAATCCGATTGGTGCCGCCTCCACGGTGACCACCCGAAGACCGAGTGCGGCCTTTCCCAGCGTTCGCCCTCGCCACCAGGTCTCGGCGACAAGTGGGTACCCGAATATCACCACGAAGATCACGAGCAGCTGGAGAACTCGGCCGGCGGTGCCTCCGAGAAGGAACGACATGATCGGCAGAACCGCGGCGCCGACCACGATGAGCAGAAGAAGGTCGAGCACGCGCCCGAATCCGCGGTAACCCACGCCAGCTGCCTCAAGGTCGAGGACTACTCCCTGTGGCGTGACGATGCTGCGGCCCGCCGCGACGGCAGCGGTCATCGCTCACCTCGGCTCGGGTGGTCGGGCCGTCTCCTCACGACTGACTACCGTAGGCGGCGTGCAGGGCATCGACCGGTACGTCCACGACAATTCCGCCGAATGGGCTCGACTCGAGGAGCTCGTCGACCTTGCACAGAACAGGCGCTCGCGACTGAGCACCGCCGAACTCGACGAGCTGCTGGCGCGCTACCAGCACACGTCGACCCACTTGGCACACATCCGGTCGGCGTACGGCGACCCGCAGCTCACCGCTCGACTCACCCGCGCCGTGTCGGGTGCGCGAGC
>JBPCTR010000027.1:0-3302 GCA_051011575.1 Acidimicrobiales bacterium
CATACGAGTGCTGCGCTTGCCACTGAGAGCCCCGGATTGCGTGCTTGATCTTCATCTCTTGTGCGTCAAGCGCCGAGACGGCCCCCTCGAACTGCGAGGGCCGGACCAGAATGTCTGCGTCGGCGAACTGCCTGAGCGCCGGATTCTCGTAGTCGAGGTGAGCGGTCGCGAGTCCCTTGGTGATGCGATACTCGACTCCTGCCTTTTCGAGGGCCGCAGTCGCTCTCAACGCAGCCATCTCGATGCCGACCGCGACTCCCATCGCTGCAACTGCGTCATCCACCGCCATCTGCCGTGCCTCATCGTCTACCACGAGTCGGCCAGTTGCGAACGCGTCCGCGAGGAGCGGCATGAGACGGTGCTGCTGGCACGCTGATCGCAGTGAGTCAAACGCCGCGCCGTCGAGCTCCGGCGGCTCGAGCTCTCCCAGCTCGACGAACTGCGCGATCAGCCACGACATGGGCGAACGGCCGCCAGGTGGAGTCATTCCCGCACCACGAGGCCACGGCCGGATAGTTCCAGGAATGCTTCTCTGAGCGCGGAAACGCTCACGCCCGGCACAACAGCGACAACATCATCGATGAGATCGGCCGGCGTCCCTGGCACCTCGAGCGCCCGCCACAAGAGATCCGCTCCGCCTCGAAGCGTGATCGGATCTTCCGATCCGCGGCGGGTGACAACAGTGACCCCAGCGAGTGACCGCCAGACTGCGTCGTGGGCACGACACCAACACTGATCCGAACGCGACAGATCGGGGACGGTCACGAGTTGCACCTTATGCGGACGGTCACATACGGCCTGAGCTACAGGTGCTCGACCGCTGAGCCCTCCATGCGGTGGCGGGCGTCGAACACATAGTCGGCTTCGGTGGCGATGAGGTCGTAATCGACGTCGTCGTGGTCGGTCACGATCACCACGGCATCGGCAGCGCTCAGCTCGTCCGAGCTCAGGTCGACGCGAGGGGCCCGGTCGTAGAGCTCGTAGTGGTCGACCCATGTGTCATGGATCCGCACGTCGGCGCCCATGGCGACCAGACCCTCGATCACTCCGGTAGCCGGGGTCTCGCGAGCGTCGTTGCTGTTCTTCTTGTACGCCACGCCGATCACGAGCACCCGGCTGCCGTTCACGGCTTTGCGACGCTCGTTCAGGCCGAGCTGGACCCGCCGGACGACCTGGGCCGGCATGCCGTTGTTTATGTCGTTCGCGATCTTGACGAAACGGCTCACGGTGCCGAGCTCGCGTTCGAACTGCCAGCTCAGGTAGCTGGGATCGATGGGGAGGCAATGCCCACCCACTCCGGGCCCGGGGTAGAACGGCATGAATCCGAACGGTTTGCTGCTCGCCGTGCGAATGACGTCCCAGATGTCGATACCCATGAGACGGGCATTGATCGCCAGCTCGTTGACGAGAGCGATGTTCACATGTCGGAACGTGTTCTCGAGCAGCTTGGCCATCTCGGCCTCGCGCGTGCCGACGGCCGGGACCGTGTCGTCGACGAGCTGATCGTAGAAGTCCATCACGGACTTGAGCGAGGTCTCGTTCACACCCGAAACGATTTTCGGCGTCCGCTCGAACGTCCAGACCTCGTTTCCGGGATCGATGCGCTCGGGCGAGAAGCCAAGGTGATAATCGATGCCCGCGTTAAGCCCGGATCCCGCATCGAGCAACGGACCGACCACCGACTCGGTGGTACCGGGATAGGTGGTCGATTCGAGGATGACGGTTGCCCCGGGCCGAAGGAATCGAGCGACCACTTCCGTGGCCGACTCGATGAAGCTCACATCGGGAGCCCCCTCCTTGAGCGGCGTGGGAACGGTGATCACGGCGAAATCGAAGTCCGCAATCCCTTCGGCGTCGCCGGTCGGCATGTACCGCCCGGTGGCGAGGGCGGCGGCAACGTCAGCATCGGTGATGTCGTCGATGTGGGTCGTTCCTGCAGAAAGACCGGAGATCTTGGCCTGATCGAGATCGAACCCGACGACGTCGAACCCCGCACCGACCGCGGCCATGGCAAGAGGTAGTCCGACGTAGCCCTGTCCGACCACGACCACCTTGGCGGCCATCAGACCGCTCCCCTCTGACGCTCTACCCTCAGGAGGCGAGCCGCCAAAGTCGCGACGTCGGGGGTCAGAGCGGAGAAGGCGTCGAGCGGACTGCCGGCAACACCGTCAGTGTGGGTGATCCGCGGATGGGCACCGACACGCCCGACCTCGTCTGCGCTGATCAACACTTCGTGTAATTTCTCACCGGGCCGAAGACCGGTGAACTCGATGTCGGTGCCCGGGCTCAGCGTGTGGATGAGCTGCAACGCCAGATCGAGAATTTTCACGGGCTTTCCCATGTCGAGAACCATAACCTCGCCGGGCGCACCGATCGCGCCTGCCTGGACGACCAGTCGGACCGCCTCCGGAATGGTCATGAAGAAACGGGTGACGTCGGGATGGGTGACCGTGATTGGTTGGCCCTGCTCGATTTGCGCCATGAACGTGGGCACGACCGAACCTCGTGACCCGAGCACGTTGCCGAACCTGACCGACACGTAGTTGGCGCCGGTTCGGTGCGACGCCTCGGCGGTGAGGTGCTCCGCGGCCAGCTTCGTCGCTCCAAGGACCGAGGTCGGGTCGGCTGCCTTGTCGGTGGAGATGTTCACGAAACGCTGCACGCCGGCGCCGAGCGCCGCTTCGAGCACGTTCGCGGTGCCGATCACGTTGGTCTTGATTCCCTCGTCGGGATGGTTCTCGAGAAGCGTCAGATGCTTGAGCGCAGCAGCGTGGAATACGACGTCGGGCGCGGTCGAGGTCATCACCTCGAACATGCGCTCGCGATCACGAATGTCGGCGACCACGAGCATGTCAGAATCCAGCAGCGCCCGACCCTCCATCGACAGTTGCACGCCATGGAGCGCACTCTCGTCCCGGTCGACCAGGAACAGCGCGCTCGGTCCGAACCCGCGCACCTGCCTCGACAGTTCGGCGCCGATCGAGCCGCCGGCTCCGGTGATCAGGACTCGATTCCCGCGCAGGTAGTCGGCGATTGAATCGAGATCGATTTCGACCGGGTCCCGCCCCAGGAGGTCGTCGACCGTGGGCGGGCGAGCATCGGCGAGCGTCATGTTCGCAACCAGCTCGGACGCGGCCGGAAGAACCCTTACGTCGAGGTCGGCAGCGAACGCCGACTCGGTCATCTCCTTGATGAGCGCAGCGTCGGCGGTCGGGATCGCAATCAGGAGAACCTGCGCACCACATTCGTTCGCAACTCGGGCCAGGTCGGCCCGCGTGCCGAGGACCTTCACGCCGTCGATC
>JBPCTR010000028.1:0-6749 GCA_051011575.1 Acidimicrobiales bacterium
GCCGCCTCCGAGGTCATGGCCGCGCTCGCACTGTGCACGTCGCTTCAGGACCTCCGCGTTCGCATGGGACGAATCGTCCTCGGATACACGAAGGACGGCACGCCCGTCACCGCTGAGGAGATCGGCGCCGCCGGCTCGATGACCGTGATCCTGAAGGAAGCGATCAAGCCCAACCTCATGCAGACCCTCGAGGGCACGCCGGCCCTCGTGCACACCGGTCCGTTCGGCAACATCGCGACCGGTAACAGCTCGATCGTGGCCGACCAGGTGGGCATCAAGACCGCCGACTTCCTCCTCACGGAGGCTGGTTTCGGCGCCGACATGGGCGCCGAGCGATTCTTCAACATCAAGTGCCGCTACTCGGGAATCGCTCCCGACGCTGCGGTGCTCGTCGCCACAGTTCGCGGCCTCAAGGCACACTCGGGCAACCACAAGATCGTTGCCGGCAAAGACCTGCCGCCCGCGCTGCTCGAGGCCAATCCCGACGAGGTGCATCAGGGCGGCGACAACCTTCGCAAGCAGCTCGAGAACATGAAGATCCATGGCGTGACGCCGGTGGTTGCGATCAACGTGTTCCCCGGCGATCACGACGAGGACATCAGCGCCATCCACGAGATCGCGGCCGAATACGGCGCGCGCGCTGCCGTGTCGACCCACTTCTCCGACGGTGGTCAGGGTGCCGCCGACCTCGCCACCGCCGTGGCCGAAGCCGCCGAGGAAGAGTCGAACTTCGCGCCGCTCTACCCAGACGAGATGCCGATCCGCGAAAAGATCGAGACCGTGGCCACGAAGGTGTACGGCGCCGACGGCATCGACGTCTCCCCCGCCGCCGCCAAGCAGATCGACAACTACGAGGCCAACGGCTTCGGCAACCTGCCGGTCTGCATCGCCAAGACCCACCTTTCGATCTCGGCCTTCGCCGCACTCAAGGGTGCACCCACTGGCTGGACCCTCCCAGTACGTGAGGTACGCGCGAGCGTGGGTGCGGGCTTCGTCTACCCGATCTGCGGCGACATGCGAACCATGCCCGGCCTGGGCAAGACCCCCGCTGCCCAGGGCATCGACATCGATGCCGATGGCAACATCGTGGGTTTGAGCTAGCGATGGCAATCTTTTCGAAGAAGGGCACCGAGGCGTCGTCCGATGCGATGGTGTATCGGCGGTCGTTGGTCGACGAGATGGTGTTCGAGCTGATCCCGCTCAAGTCCGTCGAAGCCGGCATCGAGGCGCTGCCAGCGAACTCTGAGGTCTCCGTCACCGCGTCTCCCGTAAAAGGCCTCGACGCCACCATGGAACTCACCGATCGCATCCGCGATCTCGGCCATCGGCCCGTGCCCCACCTGTCTGCGCGCCTGTGCGACGGACCGGAGCACGTCGCTCGACTCTCCACATGGCTCCGCTCGGAGGGCTACGACACGATCTTCGTCGTGGCGGGCGATGCCGAGGAGCCCGCTGGCCCCTACGACGGCGCCCACGCCTTCCTCACCGACCTGTTCGCCACCGATCACGGGCTGAAGAAGGTCGGCATCACCGCGTATCCCGACGGGCATGCGCTGATCCCGACCGAGGTGTGCCACGAACAGCTCCACCTGAAGCAGGCGCTCCTCGCCGAAGCCGGTGTCGAAGGATGGGCGAGCACCCAGATGTGCTTCGACACCGACGTCATCATGTCTTGGCTTGGCCGTGAACGCGAGGCGGGATTCACGCTCCCGATTCACCTCGGAATCCCCGGCGTCGTCGATCGCACGAAGCTGATGACCATGGGGATTCGGCTCGGCGTCGGCGCCTCGCTCCGGTACCTCAAGAAGAACCGTGCTGCCGTCACGAAGCTGTTGGCGCCGGGCGCCTACGACCCGGACGACATCCTCGAACCGATGGTCAACGAACTCGAGCCGCTCGGTATCACCCGATTGCACGTCTTCACGTTCAACCAGGTCGAGGCGACCGAGGAGTGGCGTCAGGCGGTTCTCGCCGAAACCGGCTGAAACATCGCCTCGGCGATACTCGGCTTCGCTGCCACTCGGGCGGGATTCGCCCACACATCGGACTCGGCGAGCGCCGGGTCGTGAGGCCATCGCTCGGCCGCGAGTGTTTTGGCAACCTCGATGTCGAGCGGTCGACCGAGCAGGAAGCCCTGAAACACGTCGCACCCGAAGCCGGCCAACAACTCGAACTGCGACTCCCGCTCGACACCTTCAGCGACCACACGCAGTCTCATCGCCTGAGCGAGGGTCAGAATGGCTCTCACGATGGCCTGACTTTCTGCCGAGCTGTCAATGTCGCTGACAAACTCTCGATCGAGCTTGACGATGTCGACCGGAAGCGTTCGTAGATACGAGAGACTCGAGTACCCGGTCCCGAAGTCGTCGATGGCGATCCGAATCCCCCAGCGACGCAGCTCCTCGAGGCGCCGCCCCCGTTCGTTCAGATCTCGGAGGAGCGAACTCTCTGTGATCTCGAGAACGAGCGTTCTGGGGTCGATCGATGCCGCCCGCAGCGCGTCGAGGGTGGAGTCGACGAAATCAGGTCGCTCGAGCCGCTCCGCCGATACGTTCGCGGTGACGTACCCCATGCGCCGCCCATCGCGGCGAAGTCCGCCGAGCGTCGACGAGACGTGTTGAAAGATCTCATGGTCGAACTCGGCCATCAGCCCGCGTTCGATTGCGACCGGGATGAATTGATCGGGCGGTACGAGGCCAACGCCTTGGCGGTACCACCGGCCAAGCGCTTCAAATCCGACCAGTCGGCGATCGACGTCGAAGAGAGGTTGGAACTGTGCGTGGATACCCGATCGCTTGGAGATCGAGATCTGAAGATCGCGTTCGAGTTCCTGGCGATCCACCGACCACGCACGGAGCTCGGCATCGAACATGCGGAAGGCGTTTCTGCCGCCGCGCTTCACCTGGTACAAAGCAACGTCGGCCTCGCGGAGCAATTCGCCACTTGTGACCGCTGCGCGGGGCCCATCATCGTCGGAAATGTGGGCGATTCCGAAGCTCATCGTCGTGCTCACGGTGGCCTGACCCACCCTCAGGGGCGCCTTCATACTGAACGACAGCTCGGTCGCGAATCGCGTGACGTCGGCTGCCGCACAGTCGCTAAGAACACACAGGTACTCATCGCCACCGAGACGCCCGATCTCGATCGGAAAGTTCTCGCGCTCGGCAGCCTCGCGCAGGCGATCGGCGATGCCGCACAGCAACTGATCGCCGACGAGATGGCCCATCCGATCGTTCGTCTTCTTGAAGTGGTCGACATCGCCGTAGACGAGTCCGACGGCATCGGCTGCCTTGATGTGCGAATCGAGTTTGCCGAGGACCGCTCGTCGACTGAGAAGCCCGGTGAGCGAATCGTGGTCGGCTTGATACCGAAGCTTCGATGTGGTGCGAGCCTTGTCCAGGCCGAGCCGGGCGAGATCGACGGCGAGCACGATCACGTCGGGCTCAAGCACCGCGTTCGGATCGCGAAGCACGGCCTCGAGCGACCAGGCCGGTTCGACGTCTGTGGCGTCGAGAATCGGCCAGACCCGGTCGATCGTCTCGTTCATCCCCGGTTCGCTGCTGGCAATCCGAAAGTGTTCACCGGTGAAGTGGTTTGCGAGCAGTTGAGTGATCGCCTCGAGGACGACGCTCCGCTCTGCATCTCCAGCGATGAGTTCGAGAATCCGGGATTCGTCGTCGCGCAGCTGCAGGCTTCGTCCCAACCTCGCGCCGACCGCGCCGTGGCCGGCGTCGCCGTCACCCTCCGACTCCTCCAAGGCGGGAGCGCTAGCGGATCGTCGCCTCCGCGATGGACGCCTGAGTCGGGCCGACACGTTGATGAGACGAGACAGTACAACGAACAGTGCTCCGGCAAGCACGGCGGTGGTGACCACAGGTTCGGCGAGCACGTGGAGGGTGGCAATTCCACCGGCGAGGGCGGTTGCCCCCAGCACTCTCCACGTTCTCGACCTCATGTGGCCTCTTCCCTGATCCGACTCCCACCGTCGACAATGATTCACTTCTATGTGGGGAAGATCGGCACGACGAGCAGTGCACATGAGGAGGCGAAACTCTGGTTCGCGCTGCGTTTGCTGGGCCCGCGGAGTTTCATGATACGGTACGGTTTCACGATGTGGAACTGCCGACGGCCCATCGTCCGTCCTGTGTGTCCGGGAGCATCAATGAGTGAAGAAGAAGAGATCATCCTCGCCGATCTGCCCGACGACGAGCTCACGGCGCAGATGCACGATGACCTCTACGACGGCCTCGCCGATGAGATCGGCGAGGGAACGAACATCCTTCTCGCCCGTGGCTGGTCCGCCGATCGAGTCCTGAACGACGCGCTTGTCGAAGGCATGCGGATCGTCGGAATCGACTTTCGCGACGGCATCCTCTTCGTCCCCGAGGTTCTCCTGGCCGCCAATGCAATGAAAGCCGGCATGCACATCCTGCGCCCCCTCCTCGCGGAGACGGGTGCGGAGCCGATCGGCAAGGTCGTGATCGGAACGGTCAAGGGCGACATCCACGACATCGGCAAGAACCTCGTCGCGATGATGCTCGAGGGTGCTGGATTCGAAGTGATCGACATCGGCATCAACACCGACGTCGACGAATACCTCGCCGCCATCGAGGAACACAAGCCCGACATCCTCGGAATGTCGGCGCTGCTCACCACAACCATGCCGTACATGGAAGTTGTCATCGACACCCTCACCGAGAAGGGCATGCGCGACGACTACATCGTTCTCGTCGGCGGCGCGCCGCTGACCGAAGAGTTCGGCGCCGCCGTGGGCGCAGACGCCTACTGTCGCGACGCTGCCGTGGCCTCCGAGACGGCCAGTGCGCTCGTCCAGAAGCGCCGTGCCGCCGCCTGACACCTCCCGGAAACGCGTCCTCGTCGTTTCCTGCGGAGCGCTCGCCGCTGACATTCGCGCCGTCGTCACAACGCCGGCGTGGAGCCATGTCGACTTCGAATACCTGCCGGCCAACTACCACGTACGGCCAGAGAAGATCGTTCCGGCATTGGCGCCGCTCCTCGCGGCGCGTGCAGCCGACTACGAGTCGGTGCTGATCGGCTACGGCGATTGCGGCACTGGCGGTCACCTCGACGCACTACTCGCTCACTACCCGAACGCGGAACGCCTTCCAGGTGACCACTGCTATGCCTTCTTCACCGGGCTCGAGGAATTCGACGCCGAGCACAATGCCGAGATCGGCACGTTCTACCTGACCGACTTCCTCACAAAACACCAGGACGCTCTGTTGTTCGGGGCGCTTGGCATGAACGACCGCCCCGAGCTGATCGACATGTACTTCGGCAACTACACACGTGTCCTCTACATCGCCCAGAACCCCACTCCCGAACTCATCGAGGCTGCCAAATCATGCGCGAAGAGACTGAACCTCCGGTTCGAGCAATCAAACGTCGGACGCGGGCTGTTGGAGGAACAACTTCTACAGATTCGGGTGCGGTCGTGAGCGGTCGCCGCCGACGAGGCGGAGGCCCGAGCCTCAAGATCATCATGTGGCGCGACATTCCTGCTCAGGTCAACGGCACGTCCGGCGATCGCAAGGTCCAGGTCGAACTCCCGCCCCGATTCCAGAAGGCGATCGACCGGGCAGCGATGGTGGCCGACAAAAAGGACGCCAACAGCTACATCGCCGAGATGGGATCGGAGTCCCGATCCGCCGTCGGTGCCGACATCGATGCTGAGGTCGCAGACCTCGTCACCGAGATCGAAGCCGAGTTCACCCCCGAACGACTGAATGAGTTCGTCGCCGCTGGCGGCTTCCACCCCGACAAGTCCGAAGACCCCCGAAACGAAGGCACTTCGCAATGACCGACACCGTGATCAGTTCCGCGACCAAAGAGGTCGTCATCGGCTTCGGCCGTCCGTTCGTCATGATCGGCGAACGCATCAACCCAACCGGCCGCAAGCTGCTCGCCGAGGAGATGAAGAACGGCGACTTCAGCCGAGTGGTCTCCGATGCGATCGCCCAGGTCGAAGCCGGCGCGCAGATGCTCGATGTGAACGCGGGCATTCCCCTTGCCGATGAGCCTGCGCTCCTCGTGCGAGCCATCAAAGAGGTTCAGGCGGTCACCGACGTGCCCATCTCCATCGACTCGTCGATCGTGGAGGCGCTCGAGGCGGCCATCGAGGTCTATGAGGGCAAGCCGCTCATCAATTCGGTGACCGGTGAAGAAGAAGTGCTCGAACGGGTTCTCCCGTTCGTCGCCAAGCACCGCGCCGCCGTGGTCGCGATCAGCAACGACGAGACCGGAATCTCCGAGGATCCCGACGTGCGGTTCGGTGTCGCCAAAAAGATCGTAAACCGAGCTGCCGACTACGGCATTCCGGCATCCGACGTGGTGGTCGATCCTCTCGTCATGCCGATCGGTGCAATGGGAACTGCCGGCCGCCAGGTCTTCGAACTCGTCGGCCGCCTTCGCACCGAGCTGGGAGTGAACACCACGTGCGGGGCCTCGAACGTGAGCTTCGGGCTTCCTAATCGTCACCACATCACCGGCACCTTCCTCGCAATGGCGATGGGCGCGGGTATGACGTCGGCAATCATGAGCCCCCTTCACGCCGAGGTGAAGACTGCGATCATGGCTGCCGACGTGCTGGCCGGCAACGACGAAAACTGCGCGGCCTGGATCCAGGAGTTCCGCGAGCCCGGTGCCGAAGGCGCCGGTGGTGGGCGTCGACGAGGCGGCCGACGCCGCCGACCCGCAGCGGAATAGTCACGGGAGCCACGATGGAGCAC
>JBPCTR010000029.1:0-15399 GCA_051011575.1 Acidimicrobiales bacterium
CGACGGCACCGGTCACGGCGACCGCCATCACCGAGAAGAACGAGGTGGCGAGAACCGCAACCTTCGCCCGGATGACCCGGCCGCGGCGGCCGACGGCGGCGAACGAGGTGCGGATGAGGCCGGTCGAGTATTCGCTGGCCACGACCATCACGCCGAGCACACCGACGATCATCTCGGTGAGGCCCACGCCGCCGAGGGCGACGTCGACCGGGTTGGTCAGGAAGGCTGCCGGGCCGGTCTGGCCCTCACTCTCGGCGACCGCAGAGAAGATCATGCCGAACATGACCGTGGCGAGGCCGGCGGCGACGAGCGTGACCGAGGTGGAGCGGACCGACCAGAACTTGATCCACTCGCTGTGGATCACGTTTCTCGTCGTCACCTTGCCGGCCGTGGTGGTCTTGGTTGCTGGGGTGATGGTTGATGTGGGGGTTGTGGGTGTGGGGGCGGTGATGGTTGTCATGGTGGGTTCCGTTGGGTCGTTGTGGTCGTTGGCGGTCGGGGTGGGAGTGAGGGTGGTGGTCATCAGGCAGCCATTTCGGTCGAGCCGGAGCCGCCGTGGTATTGCACGGAGGAGGCGGTGAGGGACATGAACACGTCTTCGAGCGAGCGGCGCTCGGGGACCAGGGAGATGAGGGCGATCCCGTTGTCGCGGGCGATCAGGCCGATCTCGTTGGCATCGAGGCCACTGACGCTCACGGTTTCCCGATCGGTGGAGACGATCTCCACGCCGTCGGCCCGCATCGCTCCGACCAGGTCGCCGAGCCGATCGGCTCGCACCGTCGTGCTCTCGCCGGCGGCCAGTGCCCGCAGGTCGGTGGCCGAGATGTCTTCGATCAGGCGGCCCTGGCCGATGATCACGAAGTGTTCGGCCATCAGTTCCATCTCGCTCATCAGGTGCGACGAGACGAAGACGGTGCGCCCCTCCTTCGCCAGGTTCTGGAGAAGGTTGCGGATCCAGAGGATGCCTTCGGGGTCGAGGCCATTGACCGGCTCGTCGAGCATGACGACCTCGGGGTCTCCCAGCAGAGCGGCGGCGATGCCGAGCCGCTGGCCCATGCCCAGCGAGAAGCCCCCGCTACGACGCTTGGCGACCTCGCCGAGGCCGACCAGATCGAGCACGTGGTCGACCCGGGCGGTGCTGATGCCGTTGGTCACGGCGAGTGCCCGCAGGTGGTCGTAGGCGGAGCGGCTGGGGTGCACGGCGCCGGCTTCGAGCAGGAAGCCGAGGGAGGTGAGCGGCAGATCGTGCTCGACGAGCGAGCGCCCGCCGACGGTCGCAGTCCCCGACGTGGGGGCGTCGACGCCGAGGATCATCCGCATCGTGGTGGACTTGCCGGCACCGTTCGGCCCGAGGAAACCGGTGACGATTCCGGGCTTGACGGTGAAGCTGAGATTGTCGACGGCGAGCGTGTCGCCGTAGGACTTGGTGAGGTTCTGTGTTTCGATCATGCCCCCATCGTGCGGAATCGAAGGCTGCGGCGAATCCGCTGGAGGGAGGCTTCGGCCCTACTCCGTGGGGAGTACATGCCACGTCCGGGCGCAGGAGGACGAACCCCGACGAGCTCCCGCCTCCAACCCACCAGAGGTGACTGCCCACATCACCCGTCGAAACCTCTTCACCTAGCCTGCGACGGTGGGCGAGGAGACAGCCTCCGATTCGAATGGCGAGGGGTCTCTCGCCCTTTTCGTTGGCGACAGCTATTTCGCCTACCTTCTCGCTCGACCGCTCATTGAACTCGAGCACGGCCGGATCGGGCTGGTGGTGAACTCGGTTCGCACGACCCGAACGCTTCCTGCGATGGCTTCCATGCTGCGACGGTCATCGGCTCAGTACGTCGCGTATCGGTCTCTTGTCCAGCTGCTTCCCACCATCCACCCTCGCTTCCGCGGGCGCACGGTGCGAGGGCTCTGCGACCTGCACGGAATCACGGCCTTCGCTCACGCTGACGTCAACGCGCTCGCCCAAGATCCACGCCTCGACGTAGATCTCGGCATCGCGATCAACATGGACCAGATCCTCAGCTCTCAGCTCCTCCAGGCCCCACGGCGCGGCGTGATCGGAATTCACGCATCCCGCCTCCCGGCGGACAAGGGGATTTCGCCGGCACTTTGGGCGTTTGCTCGAGGCGACCGTGTGGTGTGGGTGTCCATCTACCGGCTTGTGTCCGGAGTGGATGACGGGCCGATTCTCGACCAATTCTCCGTGCCCGTTCGGGTTGATGACACCGCGTTCTCGCTCTACGAGAGGGTCTGCTCCGCTGCCGGCGAGCGACTTCTCGACGTACTCTCGGCCCTTCGATCCGGCTCCCAGCCGAGGGCGCAGCAGGGAGCCGGCGGCGATCCGCTCGGCTGGCCGGACGCTACTCATCGCAAGATGATGAAGGCTCACGACCGCAAGCTCATCAGTCGTCACGATCTGTTTCGCCCGAGGAATTGACACGAAACACCGATCCCCCTGCCCCAGCAGTCAGGAGATCAGGATCTGAGGACTTCTTGCAGATCAACACCAGCCCATCGACGAAGCCGGCGCGAATTCGGCGTGTCCCGGCGTCCAAGCAAACCCGCCAATATCGACAGAATCGTGACAAGGTCCACTCGCGGGCTCGCGTTCTTCGTGTACCAGGCGTCCACCGCAACCTTCTCGGGAAGAACGTGGTGCCTGTACACATCGTTCAAGGCTTCGCCGCCCAGGCCATTGCGAACCGCGTCGTTGAGGACCTCGTGTTCGAATCGAGCAAGAAGAAACTGTGTTACTCCGGCCAACCCCGGCGGCACCGACAGTATCGACGCCCACGACTCGTCGGTGCGGTCGACGAACTCGGGAGCTTCCGGCCGAGGACCGAGCAGGGACATCGTTCCGGCTACGACGTGGAAAAGTTGCGGGAGCTCATCGACGTGCGAAGCGCGAACAAGCCTGCCAACGCTCGAGGTTCGGCTGTCGCTCGGGGCGGCCACGGCCGATCCAGCGGGGTCTCGCATCGTCCGCAGCTTGAGCATTCGAAAGGCAACACCGTGGCGTCCGATTCGGTCGACCCGCACGATCGGCCAACCGATTCCCGAGCCAGCGAGAACGACGCCGGCGAAAACGACGAAGGGGGCAGTCGCCACCAGGAGCGGGACCGCCAGCACTCGATCGAGGATGAGCCGCCGCTCCAACCATCTGGTCATGAGAGAAGCTCGAACAGCACGTCACACACATAGTCGGCGTCGGCCAGGGAGTGCTCGGGAGACAGCGGCAGACTCAGCGTCCTGTCGGCGATCGAGTGAGCGCCCGGCGTTCCCCCGTCGACAACGGAGCACATTGCCTTGGACCAGGTCAGAGAGTCAACCGGGCGGAAATGCACACTCGTCGCCACGCCCTGGAGCGCAAGGTCACGTTGCAGTTGGGCCCGATCAATCGATTCGGGTACTGCGACGACGATGAGGTGATCTGCGCTTCGCGAATCCTGAACTGCTGGGACCGGCTCGACTCCGCATGATGCTGCCGCGAAGCGAGTCCGATAGTGATTCACGAGTGCGCGACGCTGCCGCTGCATGGTGTCGATTCGGCCAAGCTGTGCAAGTGCGATGGCTGCGAGCACGTCCGGCAGGTTGGCCTTGATTCCCGTGGTCGAGATATCCCAGTCGACGCTGCCGCCGACGGTGTTTCTGACGCCACCCTCGATGCCGTTCAGCCGGTGCGACATTGCGAATCGCGCAAGCCCCGAATCGGAGGTCGCCAATGCTCCGCCCTCGCCGCTGGTCAGGTTCTTCGACGAGTAGAAGGAGAAGGCGGCCGCAACACTCGATCGTCCGGCGATTGGTCGATCGTCGTGACCCAGTCCGCCGATGGCGTGCGCCGCGTCTTCGACAATCGACACGCCCGCGTTGGCTGCGATTCGGTCGATCTCGGCGGGATACGGCGCACCGCCGAAGTGCAACGGAACTGCAGCCTTCACACCAGATTCGATCGCCCTTGCGAAGGAGCTCGGGCACAGATTGAGTGTCGCCGGATCGACATCGACGAGGACCGGCTGAAGCCCACACCGAATCGCTGCCTGCACGACGGAGATGTACGTCCAGACTGGAATCGCGACCGGCGTGCCACGCGGAAGTTCGAGGTATGCAAGCGCGGTTTCGATGCCCGCTGTCGCGGAGTTCAGGCACACGACGTACTCAGCCTCGAGATAGTCGGCGAGGGCGCTCTCGAGTTCAGCCACCACGGGACCCGTCGTAAGCCAACCCGACCGCAGAACCGCCTCGACAGCCTTGAGCTCAACATCGGTGATCGATGGCGGAGCGAAATCGACCTTCATCGGCTCCGCATGTCGACCAGGCTCGCTCTCGATCATGGCGCTTCCTCCATGGAACTGGTTCGACCAACACCAATCGATGAGAAGAGATCGTCCCAGCGCTCTTCCTGCATCGACGTTCCAAAGCGGGCGGCGGCCCGTGATGCATTTTTGGACATTTTGGCGAGGCGAGCCGGTTCATCGATAAGAGCCGCGACGACGGCGGCGAACTCGTCGACCGCCCCGGAGCGAACCAATACGCCATCAGAACCATGGGAAATGATCTCGCGTGGTCCCGTCTCGACATCGAACGCCACGGGCACGCAGCCGGCGGACATCGCCTCGAGGAGGACGAGTGGGTGTCCTTCAACGCGGCTCGGCGCCGTAAGAATGCGAGACGTGCGGTAGAGCCGCTCCACGTCTTTCACTGCGCCGGCGAACTCGATCCGAAGTCCACGGCGCATTGCCTCCGACTTCATGTCGTCCGCTGCCGGCCCGTCGCCGGCGACGACTGTTCGCAGGTCGCGTGCGATGAGCTCGGGCGAGCTCAATACATCACACAGAAGATCCGACCCCTTCTCCGGCGCAAGCCGACCGACGAACAGCAAATCGATGGACGGGTTCACTCGACGGCCCTCGGCGCCTCGGGCCACCGCGTTCGGGATCACATACGTGTCAATTCCGTAGTGATCCGAAAACCATCGGGCAGCCGAGTCCGTCAGCACCACGACAGCCGACGCCGTCCGGTAGAGCACGCGCCGAGCCAGCCGGCGCGACCACCCGGTGGGGGAACGTCTGGGATCCTGGTGCTCGACGACGACGATCGGGGGTGCGCCCCGTCGGCCAAACCAGGCGGCAAGGACCCAGAGTGCGACGTGATCGACATGTGCGATGACAACATCGGCCTCGCCCGTCTCGCGTCGAAGAGCCTTGAACGTGTTGAACCGCGAGGTGGCGCCATCACAGTGAAGCCTCCGAACACCAGTGGGAGCGTCGAAGAAATCAACGCTCGGCCCTTCGAGCGTGAGGAGCGCCGCCTCCCAAGTTTGGGCGAGCTGTTCGGCCTGTTGTTTCGCAACTCGCTCGGCTCCGCCCATCCGGAGGGAGGGACTTACGATCACGGCGCGCATCAGCACTTCCTACGCTTCAAGCTCTCGTACCGCCGACGACATGCCGGGAGGGAAGTCCGCCGCCTGGGCGATGTCGTTCCAGTTGGTGGTGAACCAGTCGTACGTCTGGCGCAGCCCGCTCGCGAAATCGGTCTGCGGTTGGTATCCCACGAGGTCTCGGGCCAATTCGGTGCTCGCGAGAAGACGATCCTTTGTATCCCACCGGCGAGGCGCAGCCTTGACGACGCCAGCCTCGTTGCCTGTGAGCTCGTTGACCATGTCGGCGAGATCTGAGATGCGAGTCTCACGTCCCGACGCAATGTTCATGGCCTCTCCGATTGCGTTCTGGTCGAACCCGATACGAAGCAATCCGTCGACGATGTCGCCGACAAAGGTGAAGTCACGGGTCGCGTGCGGATTCCCCGTGAGCGGTAGCGGACGTCCCTGCATCGCCCAATAGACAAAGTTCGGGATGACGTTTCGATATTGGCCCGGTATCTCCCCGGGCCCGTAGCTGTTGAACAACCGAGCAATTGCAATTGGGAGCTCGTGATGGTGGCGGTAGAAGTTGGCGTAGTACTCACCCAGGACCTTGGTGATCTGGTACGGCGACGTGAGATGTAGCGACATGAACTCTTCGACAAGCGGCAGTGGCGCGGCATCCCCATACACAGAACAGCCCGACGAGGCGTAGACGAAGCGATCGATCCCGCACAGGCTTGCCATCTGCAGGAGTCGCAACGTACCCATGCCGTTGACTTCGAGGTCGCGTTCGGGATAGTCGACCGACCGCTGGTTTGCGAAGAACGCCGCGAGGTGAAACACGATGTGTGGCTTCTCGGAAAAGACTCGCTTGAGCGCGGCGTCGTCGGTCACGCTGCCTTCGACAAACAGAACATTGCGTTCTTCCGGGAGGTTCCAAGGCTCGGCGCTCGAGAGATCGTCGAGGACAATGACCGACTCGGCTCCGAGCGCTGCCAACGTGGCCGTGAGATTTCGACCAATCGCTCCAGCGCCGCCGGTAACCACGACACGTTTGCGCGCATAGTGGTCGAGGTGGATGCTCATATCACCTACTGTGGGGTTGGGAAGGTAGTCATGCAAGACCAACGAGTACGTTGCCGATCCGCGCAGCGCTCAAACCATCGCCATAGAGCGCTCTAGGGACCTTCGTTGTCGGTGAGGCGAGGATACGGGCTGCCTCGGCGACCAGTCGAGCGCTGTCGAAGCCGACGAGCGTCGCCACGCCCGCGTCGATACCCTCACGTCGCTCCGTCTTCTCTCGAACGACGAGCGCATGGACGCCCAACGCCGGGGCCTCCTCCTGCACACCGCCTGAATCCGTTATCACGAGCTGAGATTGACGCAGCAGATCGATGAACGTCAGGTAGTCCAGCGGCTCGATGAGGTGAACGTTCGAGATGTTCGACAACATGAGGCCGACCTCGGCAGCCACCGACGGATTCGGGTGGACGGGTAACACAAACTGCGCCTCGGCGAACCTCGTCGACAGTTCGGCGACGCCAGCGCACACGCGCCGAAAGCCACCTCCGAGACCCTCGCGGCGATGGAGCGTGACCATGACCACCGACCTGGGATCTTCTATCCCGAGCCTCTGGAGAATCGGATCAGCACAGCCGGCAGCGATTGGGGCGATCAGCTCGAGCGCGTCGGCGATGGTATTTCCGACCATGTGCACCGCGCCCGGGCTGAAGCCTTCGGCCAAGAGCGCTCTCGCCGCCTCCTCAGACGGCGCAAAATGCAGGTCTGAAACAGCCGCGATGATCCGCCTGTTCGACTCTTCGGGAAACGGTGCCAACCGATCGTACGTCCGCAGACCGGCCTCGACGTGCGCCACCGGAATGCTGTGGTGATGCGCAGCGATCGAAGCCATCGCAGCGCTGGTCGTGTCGCCCTGCACGACAACACGGTCGGGATGCAATTCGCTCAGAAGATCCGTCGTCGCGCCGAGCGCGCGAGCGCCGAGATCGGCGAGCGACTCGCCCGAGCGCATGAGGTCGAGGTCGTAGTCCGCAACCATGCCGAAAACGTGGAGCATCTGATCCAGCAGCCCCCGGTGCTGCGCGGTGACGCACAGCTCAACATCGACGGGACGCGTTTTCAGATCCAGATAGACGGGCGCGAGTTTGATGATCTCTGGCCTCGTCCCAGCGATCAGCAGAATCTTTGTCGGCTCCACCTACGTCCCTCAGCCGGCTCGTAGCCCAGGTCGTGTGCCAGCCGTGGGTCGAGCGATAACACGATCGTAGGATCCCCAGGAGCCTGTTTCATTGGGCAAATCGGCCCATGCGGTTTGCATCTAACGTGGTTGTCTATGCCCACGCCCTCCGGACGGCTACGTGATCCCGAAGGGGAACCTCTCGTGACGAAAACCGAATGGCTTGGCGACGCGGTCGAGCGTGCGGTTACCACGCCGCGTCGCGGCCGTGACCCCGTGTTGTGGCTTCTCGCGCTGTACGCCTTGGTGCTTCCGAACGACACGTTGTTCGTCCCAGTCGCCAACGTCAGCCTGGGTCGGGTGGCCGGGGTTGTTCTCGTGACCGCCTGGGCAGCGTCGGTCTTTCTTCGTCGACAGGCGCCGCGTGTGGGGGTCACCCAGTACGCACTCGCCGCTCTCGCCCTCTGGCATCTCGTGGCACTTCTCTGGACGTCCGATGCCAGCGCAACACTGCGCTTGGCCGCTACGGCGATTCAGCTCATGGTGCTCGCGCTCGTCGTGCACGACCGTATCCGAACCGCCGACGAGGCGAGGTTTGTACTCAGCGGATTCCTTACCGGTTGCCTGATCGCGGCCATCGATGTCGCCACACAGATGGCGACCAACGTGAGCGAGATCAGTGCTGTGCGGTACGCAGCGACGGGATTCGATGTCAATGAGTTCGGCGGCGTGATCGTGATCGGGGCCGGCGCCGCGTTCGTCGTCCTCAGCATGGCGGCTGGCTCGAGCCAACGGATCCTGGCGACGGCGTTCCTCGTTGTGGCACCACTTCTTCTCTTCGCGACAGGTAGTCGAGGGTCGCTCGTCGCAGCCATACCTGCCGCGTTGGGGGTTGGATGGATGGTTCTTCGATCGTCTCGGAGGCCGCTGCTCTTGGTGCTTGCAGGAGGGAGCGTGGCGGCTGTGTTCGCTTTTTCCCTCGTGCAGTCGAGCACGGCCGAGCGCTATGAGGAGTGGCTTCAGAGTCCGCTCGCTTCTGACGCGTCGGCATCGGATCGCGTCGATCTCGCAAAGCGGGCCGTTGACGTATTCGGCGACCACCCGATCCTCGGTGTCGGTCCGGGTGCGCTACCTCCGATGACGCGAGACATCAATGGCCGGGCGCTCGACGCACACAACACTCCACTCGACGTTGCTGCCGAGCAAGGAGTGGTTGGACTCGCACTTCTTGGGATCGCAGTTCTGGCGCCGGTACCGCAACTGGCGCGGCGTCGTGAGCGCTGGTCGACAGCGTCGCTCGTCCTGCTCGGAGGGGTGCTCATGCAATCGATGTCGCTCAGCCTCGAGCACAGCAAACACTTCTGGTTCGCAGTCACCCTCTGCGCTGCCCTCGCCGCGAGCACGGCTGCCAGTAACCCGGCGCTTCGTGAGTGACCGACCCCCACTCTCGTTGAAGGATCGCGCATTTGCGGGCGGTGCTTGGCAGTTCGTCGCGTCGGGATCCATCGGAGCGACACAGATCGCAGTTTTTGCATTTCTGGCCCGGCGACTCTCGCCCGAAGCGTTCGGCAACTTCGCAGCGGCGAGCATCGTGCTCGCGTTCGTCACCGTCGGTTGCCTACTCGGCCTGCCCGCAACGATCGTTCAGCGCGAACACGACGAAAGACGTTTTCTCGCCTCCGCGAACGCCGTCGGTGTCACGATGGGCATCGTTGGAGCCGCGGTTCTTGTTCTGGGCGCGCCAATAGCTGTTGACGTCTTCGGGGTCCCCGGCAGAGAGAACGTGTTTCGGGTCATGGGCATCGTCCTCTTTGCCCGGGCAGCCCGTAGCGTCGGCACCGCGATGCTTCATCGCGAGCTCGCGTTTCAAGCTCTTGGCCGGGTGCAGATCAGCTCGTATCTGCTCGGTTATGTCAGCGTCGCCGTCATCCATGGTTCGCTTCGGCCGAGCGTGTGGACGCTCGTGTTCGCAACGATTGCCTACGAGTGTCTTTTCACGATCGCCGTGCTGTCTCGGATGCCGCCACCCGCGCCCCGCCTCCCCCGACGTGGAGACCTGCACGCAATCGCCGGATTCGGCGGCGGCGTCGCCCTCGCAAATGCTGCCGCGACTCTCGCTCGACAGGCGGACGACGTTGTCGTTGCGCGGTTCCTGGGAACGACATCGCTCGGAATCTACGAACGGTCCTTCGCGATCCTTGCTCGTCTCGACGAACAGATCGTGAACACAACCCAATCGGTCTCGCTGGCCTCGCTCGCACGTAGAAACACGGACCGCGACGCACAATCAGCCGCCCTGCTCACAGGCCAGACACTCCTGCACGTCGTGCTCATCTCGAGTTCGATCGTCGGTTCGGTTGTCGCCGACGAGATTGTTCACGTCTTGCTGGGCGATCAGTGGGACGACGCGATCGCCCCGTTGCGACTCATGCTTCTCTCGCTCAGCTTCCTGTCCGGTGCGCGGGTGTTCGACACCGTGCCCGTTGCCGTCGGCAACACATGGGCCTTGGCGAAACGTCGCCTGATCGGGCTCGCGCTCATCGTCGTCGGCGCGCTCGCCGGTGAGCCCTGGGGCGTGACTGGCGTTGCAGCCGGATCTGGAATAGCGATCGTTGCGACATACGGTCTGTCGACCGATCTTGCCGCTCGCTCTCTCGGCGTGACACGCGCACGCCTTCTCGT
Organism: Acidimicrobiales bacterium; assembly: GCA_051011575.1. GTDB lineage: Bacteria > Actinomycetota > Acidimicrobiia > Acidimicrobiales > SHLQ01 > SHLQ01. Next base: position 10,242 of record JBPCTR010000029.1, read on the forward strand.
ACCGCTTCGCGCCGGCGCGCTCGCCGCGCCTCTCATCGCCGGGCCCGCACTCATCGCGATTGTGTTGGCCCGCACACTCGCTGGCAACGACCTCTTCACTCTCGGCGTTGGGCTGACGGCGCTTGTGCTCTCGGCACTCAACGCGTTGCGATTCGACTTCGCGCTCGGGCCCGATCCAGCGATGGTTCGCGTTCAACTTCGGAGGATTCCTGTCGTCGGTCCTGTCCTCGGCTCTGTATCAACGGGAGGCGGCATCCCTGCCCCATCCGACCCCCATTCGAGCCAGGAGTAGAATTGTTCGATGCGCGTTCTCATCACCGGCGGCTCCGGCTTCATCGGCACGAACCTCACCGCAGAGATGCGAGGCCGAGGACATACGGTCTTCACGTGCGACCTGAAACACACGTCGGATGAGGAATCGATTCGGGCCGACGTGGGCGAGTTCCGTCAGCTCGAGGAGGTGGTACGGGTTGCGGCGCCAGACATCGTGTACCACCTCGCGGCGGAATACGGCCGTTGGAATGGCGAGGCGTTCTACGAATCGTTGTGGCGGACAAACGTCGTCGGCACGAAACACGTTCTACGACTTCAAGCCGAACACGGGTTTCGACTCGTCTTCTTCTCGAGCGCGGAGGTGTACGGCGACTACGGCGGCCTGATGAGCGAGTCGGTGATGGACACCGTCGCGATCCGGCAGATGAACGACTACGCCATTTCGAAGTGGGCGGGCGAGATGCAGTGCCTGAACGAAGCCGAAGCGACCGGAAGTGAGACCGTGCGGGTGAGACCGGTTGGTTGCTACGGCCCGCACGAGTATTTCAGCCCGTATCGCGGTGTGATCCCGATCTTTGTGCATCGGTTGCTCGCCGGCCAAACGATTCGAGTGCATTCGGGGCACAAGCGGATCTTCGACTACGTCACCGACACCTGCTCGACGTTTGCCAACATCGCCGACAACTTCGTACCCGGCGAGGCCTACAACATCGGCGGCCGCGAGGAGTGGGCGATATCGATCGAGGAGCTCGCCCGACTCTGCGTCGAGGCGACCCGAACGTCTGCAGATCTGATCGAGATCGTGGAATCCGAGGAGCGAACCACGGTCACGAAGGTTGTCGACTTCGAGAAGGCTCGTCGCGACCTCGCTCACGACCCCCAGATAGACATCGAGCAGGGATTGGCCCGGTACAGCTCGTGGGTCCGCTCGGTGTCGGCCTGACCGTCGCCGCGTGACATCGCTCGCATCGGATTCGCAGATCGTGTTGTGGGCACCGCTGTCCCCGGTGGGCGGCGTGACGAGATCAGCGCAGAACCTGGCTGAGTGGCTCGACGAGCGACAACGCCTGGCCGGTGTGGTCGACCTCGGAAAACGTTGGCAGCTTCCTCTGGCGACCGTTCGGAATCGGCGAACGACCCAGAATGTGTTCTGGTGTTCGACACCCGCGTCCGTGTGGGCACACAGCCTCCTGGCCAGCCCGCTGCGGGGCCGTCGCACGCTCTTTCTTCATGGCGGACTCGATGATCGATCGCCACGGCGACCCCCGCGGACGCCTCGACGGCGATTCGACGCGGTCTACGTCACGAACACGGCACTCGCCACCCTCGTCGACGATTGGCGCCTCGGCCCGCCCGCCGTGCTCGCCTCAGCCCACATCCCGCGTGGAATCGCGAAGAGGACGCGACATCGGTACGACCGGTTGCTGGTCCTGGTCGGCGCGATTCCGAACTGGTACGGACTCGAACTCGCGGTCGACGCGTGGAAGCACGCCCGGCGCGAGAAACCCGATCTCACGCTGACGGTTCTGCTCTACGGTGGCGTCGACACCCACCCGGCGGTCGCCGAAGTGCTCGACGCACACCCCGAGGTGGCCGTTCACCGAGAGGTCGAGCCGGCAGACATGGCGCAACTCCTCGATGCGCACGATGTTCTACTGCGGCCGGGTTCGGTCGACGGCGATTCCCTCATCGTTCGAGAGGCTCTCGAAGCTGGTCTTCGCGTCGTCGCCACCGACAGCGTTCCTCGGCCGATCGGAACCGAGGTCTGTCCTCCGGATCCGTTGCAGATCGCCCGGGCGATCATCCACGGAGGAGCTCCGTCGACGGGACGTGGCCTCGGCCCGTCGATCGTCACATTGCTCTGAGTTCAGGCGTCGTCACATCTTCGCCAGCGAGCTGGCTGCTGCCTCCAGGAGGGCGCACACCCGATCGACGAGGACGTCGCTCTCGAAGTCCTCGCTCGCTGCCAAGGCTGCGTTTCCAAGGGAGCGACGTCTCTCGGGATCGTCGGCAAGCGAGGCGATCGCGGCCGCCAGTTCGGCGCCATCTCCGGCGGGCGTCACAACTCCGCAGCCCGTCGTTCTCGCGAAGTCGGCCGCGCCGGAGTCACCGTCGACACTGGCGATGACGGGCTTTCCGGCGAACAGGTAGGAAATCATTTTGCTCGGAACGGCATGTCTCGCGACCCCAGGAGCAAGCGACACGATGAGCATGTCGGCGGCCTCGTGAACTGCCGCAACCTCCTCCGGCCTGAGCGGGTGCACGAATTTGAGCCTCTCCAACCCGTGCTCGTCACGCAGAGCCTCGAGTCGCACCCGATCGACGCCATCGCCGACCAGGACGACTCGAAGATCGGGACGGTCGCGGAGTTCTCGTGCGGCGTCGACGAGCGCATCGAGGCCAGCAGCCCTGGTGATCGATCCGGCGTACAACGCAACGATGCTGTCGTCGAGCCCGTGATCTCGACGAAACCGGTCAGCCTGAGCCTCATCGATTTCGACATGCTCGAACCAGTCGGGAATGTGGACGACATCGTCGGGTCGGACGGCGCGCGAGGCGACGACGGCAGATCGTTGCCGTTCGCTGATCGTTGTGATCTTGGCCGACATGCCACACACGGTGGCATCGAGTCGAATGAGCAGCCGTTCGACCGCCCGGCTCACCTTGCCCGCATCCCGGGAGATGAGGGTCTCGGGATAGAGATCCTTCACGACCAGCACGACGGGGGTCCGCTTCAGCCGGAGCACCACGGCGTTGAGGAGTTGTGCGATCAGCGGCCAGTTGCTCACGTACGCCACATCCGCGCGAGGCGCGCGCAGAACTGCAATCGAGGAGGTGATGCCGAACGAGACGTTTTCGAACCCGCGCGAAAGCAGTGTCGAGCTCCTCGACAGCGTGTGCCAGGTTCGGGTCACGCGATAGCCATCAACATCGCCACTCTGCGCGAGCCGTCGGCGAACGGGCGGGCGAAGGCGACCGTGTGGACGATTCGGGAACGGGCAGAACACCGTGACGTCGTGGCCACGATCGACGAGTGCATCGGCCACATCGGAAGCGACTCTGGCGGAGGTGACCGGTTCGGGCGGGAACACCAGGCTCACGACGTGTACTCGCACCGGACCACTGTAACGAGTGCTCCCTTTTCGAGCCCTAGTCTGAGGCGATGACCGCTCGTCCAGACGCCTCCCAGCCCGCAGCCGTCATCATCGGGGCCACGCTTCCGGGGACCACGTCGATGGTTCGAAGTCTTGGTCGTCGTGGAGTGGATCTCACGCTCATCGACCGGCGGCACGGGGTGCCGATGAGCTCGAGGTACACCGATCGAACAGTGGTCATCTCCGACGAGACCGCTGCGGCCGAGCACGATGACGACGAGCGGTTCGACGAGACGAGACGTCTGCCGACCACGTGGCTGCTCGAGCATGTCGAGTCAACGTACGCCGACGGCACCGTGTTGCTCTGCGGTTCCGACGAGGCCGCATGGTTCCTGGCTCACAACCACGACCGGCTCTCGGAACGATTCATCGTGGCCGGTTCATCGTGGCCTGCAGTCGAAACATTGTGGGACAAGGCGACGGCGTGGCAGCTCGCAGAGTCGATCGGATGCAGCGTGCCGCTGTGGTATCAGCCCGGCACCGTGGATGAGCTCGAGTCGATCGCCACGTCTCTGGATTTCGAGCAGTCGTCGTGGATGATTCGGGCCGAAGCCTGGTCATCGGCCGCGACGTCACCCGCGGGTCAACTGACGATGCCGGCGGGCCCGACAAGCGAGACGTTGCTGGAGCGAAGCCTCGACCTCCATCGGCGAACCGGTGAACTCCCCACGATCGCCGAGGTCATCCCGGGCCCGAGCTCGAGCTGCATCGGTGTCTCGATGGTCATCGGGCCGGATGGATCGACATTGGTCGAGTACTCGATTCGACGGCTCGAGATCTACCCGTACGTGGCGGTTGGCCGTGACTCGCCGAACCATCCGGGCGGCGTCGTCCACGCCGAGACCATGCATGATTCCGAGGCCATCGACGCGGCGGGTCGCATGGCCAAAGCTGCCGGCTATCGAGGGGCGGTCATGTTCGAGTTTCGGCGCCGCCCATCGGGCGAGCTCGTGTTCTTGAAGGTCGACCCCCGCGTGTGCAACACATTGGCGATCTCGACTGCGGTCGGTCAGGACGAGGCCATCGCGCTCTACGACGGATTTCGCGGGAGAGCCGTCGACGGCCCCGGCCGGTATCAGGACGGGGTTGGTTGGATTTGGGCCGGAGCCTGGGCCTACGGGATTCCTCGGCGGCGGGCGCGTCAGGGGCTGATTGGTCAGGTCGCTGGCCTTGCCCGGCGCGCCCCGTCGATTCGAGCCTCGGGGGATCTGAGCCTCACCGATCCGGTCCCGGTGTTGGACTCGCTACGTCGAGGACTGGCGCGCTGACCGCCTCGCAGATCCAGGCCGTGGACCTAGGATTCCAGCCGTGACGCGAGCCTCGGCCGACGATCTGCTCATCCTCGGCGGTCGGCAACGCCGGGCGGAAACGCTACGCGGCGATGAAGAGGACATCTATGGCGAGGCGGTTGCACTCGTCCTGAATACAGATGACTTCGAGTGTCGAGAGGTGGTTGGTTATCGCACGCCCGCCGACGCCTGCGCCAGCGACGCACCGACCGGCGTGTTCAAGGCCGGAAGCGTGCAGGGTGACCACATCTACACCTGCACGCAGACGGAGGTCCTCGTGTGGTCGGCGAAATCGTTCGAGCTGCTGGTGCGCATCACGAAGCCGTTCTTCAACGACATCCACCACGTCGCGCCAACTCCGCGCGGCACGCTTCTCGTCGTCGTGACCGGATTGGATCTGGTCGTGGAGCTATCGATGGATGGTGAGGTCGTGCGCGAGTG
>JBPCTR010000030.1:0-7389 GCA_051011575.1 Acidimicrobiales bacterium
CCGTTGTCGCTCGGCGTTGCGGGTTGGCTTGCAGCCAAGCGTCGTCGCGCGCCGTTCGTGTTCAACATCCAGGATGTGTTTCCCGACGTCGCGGTCGAGACGGGGACGATCACCAACCGACGGGTGATCGATGCTGCGCGGCGCCTGGAAGCGTTCGTGTACGACCGGGCCGACGTGGTCACGGTTCTGAGCGACGAGATGGAGAACAACATTCGGGCGAAGACCGCTACCCGAACCGAAATCATCCCGAACTTCGTCGACGTCGACACCTTCGCTCCAACGCCGATCGAGAACTCGTATCGCGAGGAGTTCGATCTGGTCGGCAAGCGAATCGTGATGTACTGCGGAAACGTCGGGTTCTCTCAATCGATCGAACTCATGGCCGACGCCGCCCGGCAGATGACAGATCTGAAGGATGTGGTCTTCGTCGTGAATGGTGGCGGATCGGCGATCGGCGAGGTCCGCCGTCGCGCCGAGGGCCTCGACAATTTCCGAATCATTCCGTACCAGCCGGTCGAACGGGTCCCCGAGGTCCTCGCCGCCGCCGACGTACACGTGATTCCGCTTCGCCGGGGTCTCGCGTGGTCGAGCGTTCCCTCGAAGCTGTACAAGATTCTCGCCGTCGAGCGTCCGGTTGTGGCAAGCGTCGATGAGGGAACCGAGGTCGGGCGCGTCGCCGTCGGGAGTGGGGGAGGGCTCGCGGTCGGACCCGACGATCCCGGCCCCTTCGCCGATGCGCTCCGGACCCTTCTCGACGACCCCGCTCGGTGCCGGGAGATGGGTCTCAAAGGCCGTGAATGGGTGGAACAGTGGGTCACGCCGCGCCGCGCCGCAGAACGGTACGAAGCGCTGTTCGCCGAGCTGATCTGATCGTCGGGGCGCGGGCATCATGGCGGGGTTCCGCCGCTAACATGGCTCCCCGTGGCTGAAGAAGAAATGTCTGGATCAACGTCGAAATCGGGATCGAAGGGTTCCGATTCGTCCCGTAAGGTTGCCAAGGCCGCGAAGGCCGGTCAGTCGGCAAACGCGGCGAGCGGTCGTGAACAGCGCGACCTCGGCTTCCCGATGGCCATGGCCGGCGTCATCATCGTCGGCGTTCTGCTGGTCATCTTCTCGTGGAACGCCCGCGACGTCCTCGCTCTCGAACCGAGCTTCGACGATCACTGGCACCTGCCCTATGGCATCTACGACTGCCAGACCGACTCCTTCCTCCCGAATCTCGCCGATCCGGCTGTTCCCAACTCGGGTATCCACACCCACGGCGACGGTGTGATCCACCTCCATCCCCGTAGCTCCGACGCCACGGGCAACAACGCCCAGCTCGGCGTCTTCCTCGATGCCGTCCGGGTCGAGATCGAAGACGACGCGATCCTCTCCTTCCCCGATCGTGCCGCACTGGATGAGAACGGCGCCGAGTGTGGAGGCGAGCCCGCCATCCTGCAGGTGGCCCGCTTCGACCCCGGCACGTCCACGCCCTCCGAGGTCGTGACCGAAAATCTCCTCGACTTCCGCTTCAGTGCCGATCAGGAGCGGGTCACCATCGCATTCGCACCGGCCGGCGCCGAGATCCTGCCTCCTCCGCAGGCGAACATCGATCAGGCGGCGGCGGCGTCGCCATTCGTGCTCCAGACCGACGGCCTCGAAGGACTCGAGGATCTCAACAACCTCGACGGTTTCGACCCGGCGGCACCGAACGCCGGAATCGGCCTCGACGAGGACGGCAACGTCGTCGACATCGACGGCAATGTATTGATTCCTGCCGAGCAGATTCCTGTTCCCGAGGACGGCGAGTAAGGCTGATTCGCAGCGCGTCGGGTCGTCCCCGGCGGCCGCAGGCGTATCAGGTGGTGGTGCTCGGAGGTGGGCTGGGTTGATCTGTCAGCCCGAGTTCCATGTTGATCCGGCTCGACGAATCAGATTTGTCGGTTCCGCCGAGATCGAACACCAGCTCGATTCCCAGCCGTTCGCACACCGCGGCTTCAGGCACGAACTCGGGTCGCCGGTCCCCGCCGTTCCCGAACACGAAGTCATCGTAGGTGGAGCCGTGATCTGCGACTGCCTTCTCTATCGATGCCGACACGGTTCGATCGTCGTCGACGGCCACGAACGCATGATCGACAACTCGCAGCGATGAGACGATGCGAAGTCGATCGGCCTGATCGCTGATCACCATGCCCTTCTTCATCTCCTGCTGGGCGTTGTTGTTCACGATTGCAATGACGGCGTCGCCGCGCGAAGCGGCGTCTTCGAGCATGTCGAGATGCCCGATGTGAAGGGGGTCGAAGTACCCGCTCACGATCACGGCCGTTCGTTTGTTGGTGCCCATCGATACTCCGAATCAGCGGAAGAGGTCCTCGTGCGGTGACCGCACGATCTCGGCGGCGACGCTACCGGTCCGAAACCAACTGTCGGGGATCCCGCGCACGATGGCGGCGGGGACGCCGGCGCTCTTGCCCATGACGAGCTCGGCGGCGGCCGCGATCTCGTCGACGACTGCGACCTCGGTGACCTGGAGCTCACGACCGAGTGCGTCCGTCGAGCCGCGCAGATCGAGAATCGGACCAATGCCTGCGCTGCCGATCGCCACGTCGGTCACGCCTCTGCGCCACGGCCGGCCGAACGTGTCAGAGATGATCACACCGATCTCGATTCCGAGCTGAGCGCGTACGACGTCGCGAATTCGTCGAGCCGACCGATCGGAGTCGATCGGCAACAACGCGGCGATCCCGGCATCGACGTTTGAGAGATCCACTCCGGCGTTGGCGCACACGAATCCGTGAGCGGTTTCGCTGATGATCAGGTCGCCGCGGCGCCGGAGAATACGCACCGATTCGTCCTCGACGATCGCCTTGTGTCCCCTCGGGTCATCGGTGTCGATCCGGACGAGTCGCCCCTCGGCTTTGGACACGACCTTCTGCGTTACGACGAGAACGTCGCCCGCTTCCAGCGATGCTGCGTTGGCGAGCATGCCGGCGAGATCGTCGCCAGGACGAATTTCAGGGATTCCGGCGACGGGCAGCAGTTGCATCGCACTCATCGGTTCACCTCGATTATTTGTTTCGGATGCCCGCGGCTGACAGCGTTGCTCGGGCTAGGCGGGCGGCTGCCGCGGGATCGGACATGATGGTGTCGGTCACGTACGGCGTGATTCCGGCCTCGGCGATCGCACCCGCCGCGCCGGCATCGACGTCGTCGATCACGAACACGTCGGTGATGTCGGAGAAAAGTCGGGCCACCCCGAGCGCCGACGCATCGTGGCCAAGCTCGGAGAGCATTCGGGCGGCGGGCCCCTTGAGCGCCGCTCCGCCGACGATGGGGGAGATCGCGATCGTGGGTCCGGTTCTCGAGGAGATCGCGTCGCTGAGTCCGTTGACGGCGAGTACGGGTGCGATCGACACGATGGGATTCGAGGGGGCGATGATCACCGCGTCAGCTTGCAGGATTGCATCGATTGTTGGCGATGTGGCCCGGGCGTCGTCCGCGCCGTCGAATCGGACATCGGAGATTGCGACGTCGTGGCGGTGCCCGACGAAATATCGCTGAAAGTCGACTTCATCGCCGCTCTCGGCGAGCGTCACCTTGGTCCGAAGTGGATCGTCGGTCGCGGGGAGAACTCGAACGCCGAGGTTCCAGGCCTCAGCGATCTCTGCGGTTACCTCGGAAATCGTGGCGCCGGCGTGGAGGCGGCCGGTTCGGTGGAGATGGGTAGCGAGGTCCCGATCGCCGAGAGAGAACCAGTCCGCCGCCTCGTCGTAGCGCCGGATTGTGTCCATCGCCTGCCAGGTCTCGTTCCGGAGCCCCCAACCCCGGTCGGGATCGATCTCGTCGGCGAGCGTATAGATGACCGTGTCGATGTCGGGACTGATGTGGAGGCCGTGGAGCTCCATGTCGTCGGCCACGTTCACGATGGCAGTGATGGCGCGTGAATCGATCACATCGACGAGGCCCCGGAGAAACCTCGCGGCCCCGACTCCTCCGCAGATGACCGCGACTCGGTGGGTCGGATCAGTCATCGATCCGCCTCCGTGCATCTTCGAGGATGTCGGCAAGCGACTGTTCGAGGTCGATCCGAGGAGACCACCCGGTGTCTTCCTCGATTCGGGTCCGATCTCCGCGAACGACCGGCACGTCGACGTCGCGTTCGAGATCGGGATCGCGTTCCACCGTGATGGTCGATGTGGCCAGGGCCACCAGACCGTCGGCGATGTCACCGATCGCCCGGTCGACCCCGGAACAGACGTTGTAGACCTCTCCAGCGGCACCGTGTTGGGCGAGCAGACGATATGCCCGGACAACGTCTCTGACGTCGGTGAAGTCGCGGCGAGGGGAGAGGTTTCCGACCCTCACCGTGGAGCCACCAACGCGTTCGGCGAGTGCGATGCGTTCCGCCAGCCCGGCGGCGACGAATGATGTGCGCTGACCGGGGCCGATGTGATTGAAGGCCCGGGCCCGGATCACGTCGACATTGCGTCCGAGGAAGGCCTGGAGCGCCACGGCATCGGCGGCCACCTTGCTCGATGCATACGGGGTGACGGGTCGAAGTGGTTCGGATTCGGAGATCGGAAGCCGGTCGGTCGGGACGGCGCCATAGACCTCGGCACTCGTCACCACGATCACGCGAGTGTCGGAGCTCTCGCCGATGGCGTCCAGAACATTTTGGGTGCCTTCGGCGTTCACACGGAAGGTTCCTATCGGATCACGCCATGACGTCGGAACATGGGCCTGGGCGGCGAGGTGGTAGATCACGTCGACGTCGTGTGCACCAATGAACGTGGCCACAGCCTCACGGTCGGTGATGTCCGGTCCGCCGGAGGCCCGGTCGGTGGTGATCACGTCGTCACCTGCGTCTGCGAGATGTTGGCGAAGCGCTTGGCCGACGAAACCGGCACCACCCGTGACAAGCGACCTCACCGGGTCGCTCGACCGGGTCCGGGGTGTTGGTCGCAGCCGCTCACGAACCGGTAGCGTAGCTGCGCTGTGCAACGGGTCTCCGACACTCCGAACGACGGGAAATCCGGGCCTCCACCGGTCCGGATCGTGATCGCAACTCGTGAGCCCGGACCGTGGTTCGATGCAACGTCTGCCTCCCTTGCCGACCAGGACTATCCGCACCTCGCGATCACGATCGTCCACGAACCCGGCGACGCCGAACTCCTGGCGCCGTCGCTGCAGGCGCTTCCTGATTACGAGCTGATCGAGGTCGACGACGGCACGGGCTTCGGCTCGAAGGTCAACCTCGCCGCCGACAGGGCAAACGAGCCTCTGCTCCTCATCTGTCACGACGACGTTGCTCTCGAGACCGGTGCGATTTCCGCACTCGTCAAAGAGTGGCTCCGCCGCTCCGAGGACGACACGATCATCGCCCCGAAGCTCGTCGACTGGACCACTCCATCAAAGCTTGCGCTCTCCACCTTCGATGCCGACCGGTTTGGGGAGACCGTGTCGCTTGTTCGCCCAGGCGACCTCGATCAGGGGCAGCACGATCGGGCGACCGAGGTGTTCGGCGTCTCGACCGCGTGTGTACTCGCCTCACGATCGTTCTTCCTCGGCATTGGTGGCTTCGACGAGGCCATGGACTGGCACGGCGAGGACCACGAACTGTCGTTGCGCACACGGATCGTCGGCGGGCGGGTGGTTGTGGCCTCTGCTGCGGTTGCTCGCCATCGAGCCGTTTTCGCCGAGCGCGGCGGCCCCGATCCGGTTCTTCGCGAGCGGCGCCACCGCATGAGATCGGTCCTCTCCGCACCCTCGCGAGCGGGCCTCGCTCGTTTGCTCGCCGGCCTGGTCGTCGTACATCTCCTCGAGTTCCTGGTCGCGTTGGTGCGCCTGGACCTCGACGAACTACGAGCGATTCCCGGTGCGTGGCTCTGGAACATCCGACGCGTCGGATCGCTCATGGAACGCCGTGCCCCGCTCGCCGACCGCCGCCACGATGGCGCGAGCGATCTCCGTCGGGCGAGGAGGCAGGGATCGGTGCGGCTCTCCGAGAGCATCGATCGTCGGATCACACAACGCGAACAGGCGGCCGAACGAGGAGATCGTGAGTTCTCGGTCGAGCGGGTCGTCGGGGGATCGCTGATCGCCGCCCTGTTGGGCTTCGGAGCCCGACATCTTCTCACCCGCCCGGTTCCTGTGGTCGGTGAGTTTCGCGAGTTGCCATCCGATCTCGGAACCCTGACGCGCGACTGGTGGAGCGGTTGGCGCACCTTCGGCATGGGTGCCGAGGAGTTCGCGTCGTTCGCGCTCCCTCTCCTCGATGTCGCGGGAGCTCTGACCCTCGGGTCCGAGTCCTTCCTCCGCCTTCTGCTCGTGATCGCGCCGCTGCCCCTGGGAGTCGTCGGAGTATGGCGCCTCTTCAGCGGGTCTGAGTCCCTGCGGGCGCCGGTGGCAGCGGCTGCGCTGTATGCGGCCTCGCCCCTGCCCTACAACGCGATCTCGGGCGGATCGCTGCAAGCGCTGCTTCTGTACGCGTCGCTCCCGTGGATGCTCGGCCACGTCGTCGGCCTGGCCGGATCGACGGTGTTCGGCGTTACTCGAGATCGCCGCATTCACGTGATCGGGCTTACGACGCTTCTCGCCGTCGTTGGAGCATTCGTTCCGTGGGTCGGTGTCACGTTCGCGCTCGTGCTCGTCGGGATCGTCGTCGGCTCGTTCCTTGCCGGAGACATGCGCGGCGTGCCGACGATGATTGCGTTCTCTGCGCTGGCTCTCGGCGTGGCCGTGCTGGTCAATCTCCCGCACCTCCTGGGTCTCGGGGTCTGGGCCGAGTTCGGAACGGCGCAGGTCGACGAGGGAAACAATCTGGCGCTCAGAGACATATTCACCGCTTCTACCGGGCCAACGGGATCCCCAGTGTTCGGATGGGCTGTGTTCGCCGTCGCGATGTTCCCGCTCGTATCCGGACATGGCCTTCGGTTCACCTGGGCGCTGCGTTTGTGGGGCGTGATGCTCGGCGCATGGGCGCTCACCTGGGCGGGTGCCCGCGGTTGGATGCCGGTCGGCTTGCCGGTGGCCGAGGTGCTTCTCGTACCAGCGGCGCTCGGTATGGCGGCGCTCGGGGGAATCGCTGCTCTCGTGATCGATCGTGACCTCGTCGACGCCTCGAGCCGTCGCCTCGTCCCCGCAGTGGTCGCCGTGGCCGGACTCGGGCTGGCGCTGCTCCCTCTTCTCGATGGGAGCTTCAGTGGCCGGTGGTCGCTCGCTCGGGCCGACCTCCAGACGTCGTTCGCAGCGATCGAGCCCGCGTCGATTGCCGACGACGAAGGCACATACCGAACGATTTGGATCGGTGACGCCCACGTCCTCGGAGCCTCGTCGCTCCCGACGACGAATGGTCTCGCATGGAATACGTCGCTCGATGGTGCTCCCGACATCCGCGCACTCTGGGGC
>JBPCTR010000031.1:0-2841 GCA_051011575.1 Acidimicrobiales bacterium
GTCACCTCCTTGAAGATCCGGCGCAGATGACGTTGCGACCAGCCAACTCGCGACGCAAGTTCTGCCAGGTCCGCCTCATCCTCGGGATGCTCAAGCCACCGGCAGACAGCGATTACCGACGCCACCGTCGGGTCGGTGACCCGTGCCTGGTCGGGACGGCATCGCCGACACGGCCGGTAGCCCGCAGCCACCGCTTCGGCGGGTGTGGCGAAGAACTCGACGTTCTTGCGCAGCGGTCGTCTCGCCGAACACACCGGCCGACAGAAGATCTTGGTCGTAGTGACGGCATAGAAGAACACTCCATCGGCCTCGACCGACCTGTCCTGCACTGCTGCCCATCGAGCGTCATCAAGTGAATCCATGCCCTGACCCTAAAGACATCAACGCTCGAGCTCTATCCGATTCAGGACATGTATGTCAGCCGCCGGCCTCCGGACACCGGGAGCAGGCGAAAAGCTCAGTTCGCGCTGAGGTGGCGCTGCTCAAAGAGCCGGCGCCGGTCGTCTGGGGTTCCTTGGAAGTATTCGCAGCGACCATCGACGTAGACCGTTCCGTCGGCGCACGTCGTCTCGATCTTGCCGTTGTCGAACTGTTCTCGGTAGAGCGCTGCATACGATCCGCCTCGGAGGAGCAGCTCGTCGTGGGGGCCCGACTCGACGATCCGACCGCGCTCCACCACGTGGATGACGTCTGCGGACTGGATCGTTGACAACCGATGCGCCACGGCGAGCGTCGTGCGTCCACTGATCAACTCGCCGAGCGCTGCCTGGATCCTCCGCTCCGACGCCGTGTCGAGCGCCGACGTCGCCTCGTCGAGCACCAACACCCTCGGGTCATGGAGCAGAACTCGGGCGATCGCGATGCGCTGCCGCTCTCCACCCGACAGCCGGAAGCCACGCTCGCCGACCATGGTGTCGTAGCCCTCTTCGAACTCCATGATGCGGTCGTGGATCGCCGCGGCGCGAGCAGCCTTCTCGATCTCGGCGTCGGTCGCGTCGGGATCGGCGTCCCCAATATTGGCCCGCAAGGTGTCGGCGAACAGATAGCTCTCCTGAGTGACGAACCCGATCGACGCGGCCAACGAACGGAAGCTCAGCTCGCGCAGGTCGACATCGTCGAGGTGGACCGAGCCGGTGGTCGGGTCGTACAAGCGGGCCAGTAGGGACAGGAGCGTCGATTTCCCCGAGCCCGACGGACCGACGAGTGCCACCAGCTGGCCGGGCCTTGCCTCGAAGCTCACTTCGTCGATGGCAACTGCGGCCGCCTCGTCCTCGGCCTCGTATCGGAAGACGACGTCGTCGAATCGGACGTTCCCGTTCACGTGCGGAAGGTCAACCGGCTCGTCGATCTCCACGATCTCGGGCTCCGCATCCAGATAATCGAAGATACGGCGGAACAACGCCCGCGATGACTGCAGCTCGACACTGGTCTCGAGAAGCCGAGCCACGGGAAAGAACAGTCTCGATTGCAGCGTGGTGAACGCGATGATCGTGCCCGCGGTCAACGATGAACCGCCGCCTTCGAGCAGGAATGCGGCGACGAGATACACAAAGATCGGACTCGCGCCCAGGAACGCCTGCACAACAGTAAAGAACGACTGGCCGATCACCTGCTGTTTGGTTGCCACTGCGGCGAGCTGCTCGTTGGCGGCGCTGAAGCGGGCGATCTCACGGTCCTGGCGGCCGAATAGCTTGGCCAGCGTGATCCCCGAAACGGACAACGTCTCCTGGGTCACGATGCTCATTTCCGCCGTGGCCGCCTGCGTCTCGGCGGTGAATGCCTCCCGGCGCCGTCCGACAACCCTGGTCGCCCAAACGAAGAACGGCACGGTGGCGAGCGACAGCAGCGTCAACGGCACCGAAAGGATCAGCATTGCGACGATCGCGCCCGCCAGCGTGACGATGTTCGACAGGATGTTCGACAAGGTCGAGGTGACGGCTGTCTGCACGCCGCCAACGTCACTAGAGATACGGCTCTGCAGGTCGCCAGTGCGCGAGGAGGCAAAGAACGAAAGTGGGAGACCTTGCAGGTGCCGATACAGGGAGTCGCGAAGCTCCCGCAATACGTCCTGACCGAGCCGGTTGGTCGAAACCGTCTGGATCACGCCCAAAACCGTCGAGACGAAAACGACGACGAGCATGATGCTGCACAACGTGACAACGAGCCCGAGATCCGCTCCCTGGCCGCCGCCGGGGAACAGGCCGTCGTCGAACGTGACCTGAATTAACAGGGGGTTGACCACACCGAGCAGAGCGGTGCCCAACACAAGCGCCGCAACCAGAGCGACTCGCCGGCGATAGGGGGCAAACAGTCTCGCGACACGGCTCCAGCTGAAGGACTCTTGATCTGACATCACGTCAGTCAACCTCAACCTGCAGCCAAGTGCTAGTGCTCGGCTCGGTCGATCTCGAGTCGGGTTCGGTAGTGCTCGCTGCGCAGCTGCTCGAGTCGCCGCTCGGCGTCGCCTGTCGGCCGTCCGCTGGCGCGAAGACGCCGAACCTCCGCGTTCAGCATCGAGATCTCGCCGGCGAGCCGATGTTTGCGGTCGATCAGCTCGGACCGTCGCGGTCGCGGGCGGCGCCACCGAGGTCTCAGCATTCCGTCTCCACCATCCCCGCACCTTACGATCGGCCGCTGCGCTAGGTTCGGTCGATGACCGAGTTCGCACCTGAGGCCTGGAGTCCGCCCAAGGCACCGCCGCTCACCGGCGATTTCGAGGAGAACCACCGGCTGCGTGACGCCGAGCTCATCGAGATACCGGGATCTGGCCCCGAAGACGTCGTGGTCGACGGCGCGGGCAACCTCTTCACCGGCACCGACAACGGAACGATCCTTCGCATC
>JBPCTR010000032.1:0-4459 GCA_051011575.1 Acidimicrobiales bacterium
GAGGTCGACGGTGGTCTCGGCATCTGTCGTCCCGTTGGCCATTTGCTTGCATCGGCACCCGTCTCGCAATTGTCAAGCGTCGGTCAAGAGACGTGGTCGGGAGGTGAACTCGGCACAAGGGTTCTGGGAGTGGCGCCGTACATCTGGGTACACCAACCAAGGACTCAGTCATGAAGATCACCCACTTCCCTTTCTCCATAGGATCGCTCGTCGCTGTCAACCTCGCCGTTTGGTTCACCGCCGCCGTCGCCATCGTCGTCATGCTCCTGGCCGGAGCGCTCTCGAACGGGCCGGCCCAGCCTTTCGGTGCCCCGGTCGCCGGTGCCGAGACCATCGAGGTCGAGGTGCTCGAGTCGACCGTCGTGGCCGCCCCGGTCACGGTCGACACGCAGGTTTCGTCGGTCGCACTCGTTCGGGCGCCGTAGCCCCGACACGTTCCTGCCGGTCGCAACTCGACTGGGCAGGGAGAGTTGGAGTCCTGAATTGGACAGGTCCCGGCCGGGTGGCCGGGACCTGCGCAGTTTTGCCCAACGGTTGAGGGGCCTGCCTGCCGCCTTCGGAGAGGTTGATCAGCGGAGAGGTTGATCAGGGACGCTCGGCGATGACGGCTTCGAGTTCCTTCAAGCGAATCGGCTTGGCCAGGAAGTCGTCGATGCCGGCCTCGGCGAATACGGGGCGGTCGGACTCGAGGACGCTCGCCGAGACGCCGACGATGTGCGGCTGGCCGATGTTTCGTCCGAGCGCCCGGATGTTCCGGGTGACCTCAACGCCATTCATGCCGGGCATGCGAATATCCATCAGGATCAGGTCATAGGTCGACTCGCCGATTCGGTCGAGCGCCTCGGGCCCATCGACAGCGACATCGGGTTCGTGGCCGAGGCGATCGAGAAACGCGAGCAGCACCTTGCGGTTCAGCTCGTTGTCCTCCGCGATCAACACGCGAAGCGGGGAATGCTCGGCCACAGCATTCCTTCGGCCGGTCCGTAGGCCTTCTGAAGATCGCCGTGTCAAGTAACCGTCAATTTTCGCTGCCGTCAGAGCATCGACGCTAAAGACGGCGATCTCCTGGTCGATCAGGAGAACGGCGGACAAGGCGGACAATCGAGGCGGACAATGCACCCTCCGGTGAGCGTCAGGGAAGACGCACGACTGGCCGAGCTGATCGGCTACTCAATTCTGGACAGCGGGCCTGAGCAGGCCTACGACGACATCACACTTCTGGCATCGCAGATCTGCGACACACCAATCGCTCTCGTGAGTCTGGTCGACAAGAAACGACAGTGGTTCAAGTCGCGGGTCGGGCTCGCCGCTCCCGAGACCCACCGAGACCTTGCCTTCTGTGCCCATGCCATCACCGCCCCGACCGAACTGTTCGTCGTCGGCGATGCGTCCGCCGACGAGCGTTTCGCGGGCAACCCGCTGGTCACGTCCGATCCGAACATCCGCTTCTACGCCGGCGCGCCGCTCACGACATCGACCGGCAATGCCATGGGCACGTTGTGCGTGATCGACCGCACACCTCGGGAACTCGAGAGCGGACAGCTGGACTCCCTTCGAGCCCTGGCTCGCATGGTCGTCGCCCAGCTCGAGCTCCGGC
The DNA here is from genome assembly GCA_051011575.1 of Acidimicrobiales bacterium. GTDB lineage: Bacteria > Actinomycetota > Acidimicrobiia > Acidimicrobiales > SHLQ01 > SHLQ01. The sequence goes on from JBPCTR010000032.1 coordinate 1,598, forward strand.
AGGCGCGCGACATCGCCGAGACCGCAGATCGGAACAAGCTGCTCTTCCTCGCCAACCTGAGCCATGAGATCCGAACACCACTCAACGCCATCCTCGGGCTGTCCGAGCTGATCTCGATGGAGGCCTACGGATCGGTCGGCGATGAGCGATACGTCGAGTACGCGGGAGACATCAACGATTCGGGTGAGCATCTCCTCGAGCTCATGAACGACATCCTGGACCTGTCGCGTATCGAGGCTCATCAACTTCGCCTCGACGAGGACATCGTCGATCTCGTCGAACTGATCGGCTCGGTCGTGCGGATGCTCGCGAGTCTCGGCGCGGAAGCGGGGATCGAGATCGTCCAGCAGGTCGCTCACGGCCTACCGCACATGGTCCTCGATCGACGTCGGATTCGTCAGGTTCTGCTCAACCTCGTCACCAACGCGATCAAGTTCACCCCCCGAGGCGGCTCGGTGACCCTCACCGCCGAAACGAGTTCGATCGACGGAAGCGTGGAGATTTCGGTCGCGGACACCGGGATCGGCATGTCGGCCGACGACATCGAGACGGCGCTCACCGAGTTTGGGCAGATCGAAAACGACGTCACGGCCGAGCTCGGGTCGGGGCTCGGACTCCCGATCAGCAAGCGGTTGGTCGAAGGACACCGGGGAACGCTCCAGCTGCTGTCCGAACCCGGATCCGGGACGACGGCGCTCGTTCGCTTGCCGGCCGAACGAGTTCAGCTCCGCAACGCCGCTTGATGGCTCCGCGATGAACAGGCACGTCCGGACCTGACGAGGGTCCATGCCGCCGTGGAACTGCACGCAGTCGTACATGACCTCTTGGACGATCTCGCAGCCGAAGGCCTTGGCGCCCGACATGAGTTTCACGTTGTCCTCGCCCTGGTCGCCGACCCAGGCGGCGTGGTACATCGAGGCGCGGGCGGCGTCGACCTTGGCCTGGTTCATCGCCATGCGCTGGCGAAGACCGGTGGAACAGCCCGGGCTCACCAGGCGGCGAGGGACCAGATATCGGCTCGCCCAGCTGTTGGCGGGCCGCTCACCTCGCTGAACAATCGTGCCGACTCGAGTTGATGCTCGCGAGCTTCGTCGTCGCGGCCACTTCGGTGGAACGCGGTTGCGAGGCTGTCGTGAAGAGCAGCAAGTCGGTGCACATCGCCATAACGGCTCAGCTTCTCGCGAGCCTGCTGGAAAAACGAGATCGCCTCATCGTGGTGACCCTCGTCGGCCCGGATGAGCCCGAGCAGGTTCGCCGCGGCTGCATGCGCCGAAGGTGAGTGCCCAAGCCGTGACAACCGTATTGCCTCCCGGGCGTACTCCTCGACGTCGTCCGTCTGATGTCGGCGGTATGCCACCAGCGCCGCGGCGCTGTACGCGGCTGCTTCCACCGCAGGGTCGGCGAGGCGCTGGGCGAGCGCGATTGCACGCTCGCTGCCATCGAGGCCTTCGTGCTCGCCGTGCGCGTTGACGAGCGCCCGCGCAATCGCCAGTTCGACGGCGAGCCTTTCGTCGCCAGACCGAGGCAGCTCCGCATCGGCCGAATCGAGATGGCTCGCAGCGAGTTCGCCGTCGCCTGTCCGAAGGGCAAGGCGAGCGAGTCGGAGTTCGACGAGACTGAGATCGCTTCCAACGGAGCGGGCCGCGCTGATCTCATAGGCACGCCGCGCCGCGTCATAGCGCCCATGGATTGCCTCAATATCGCCGATCTGTCTCTGGAGCACCGCGTCATCGGCCCGACCCAGTGCCAAGGCTGCGCGTAGGTGATGCAGCGCTGAGCCCAGAGCTTGGGCTTGCTTCGCCTCCTCGGCGGCGTGGATGTGGAGTTCACCAGCTCGTTCCGGCTGTCCTGAATCCGCGACGTGACGGGCAGCCTCGGCCGCGTCGAGAACCGCACCGGCGCGCGCGTGTAATGCCTTGACTCTCGAACTGGGTAGATCCGCCAGTGCCACCTCGCCCAGGAGATGATGCGTCAGCTCAATCGTCCCGTTGGAGCTCACGATGTCGGCAGCGCCGAGTTCCTCGATCGCGGTGCTGATCTCCATACTCATGCGACCGGCAACGGACTGGACGAGCCCCTCGTCGGCCGGCCGGTCGATGACGGCCAGGGCTTCCACGACCTGGCGAGCGAGCGGAGAGATCGACCCGAGCCGTGTCCGCATCAGGTCGTCGATTATCGGTGGGATGATGTCCGAATCGGGTCCCAGACGCATGAGTTCGACAGCCAGCAACGGCAGGCCCTCGGAAAAGTCGACAATCTTTTGGATCTGTTCGCGGGAAGCACCGGCGCTCGCGCGAACCAGGTCGGCGATCGCGTCGGGTTCGAGCCGGCTCAGTCGCAACTCGGTGGCCCAGCCTTCGCGCCGCCCCTCGGCCATCAGATCCCAGCACGCGTCCTCAGGTCTCACCTGCTCGGCCTGCCATGTAGCGACGACCGACCATCCGAAACGGTCGCGTCGATGGACCACGTAGGTGAGAAATCCGATCGTGCCCGTATCGGCGAGGTGGAGGTCATCGATCACCAGAACGCCCCCGCTGGCGAGTGGAATCGAGTCGGCGAGCTCTTCGAAGAGCTGGAGCTGCGACGTGCTGGGTGACCCGTCTCCCAGCCAACGAGCGAAGGGGGCGTAGGGCAGGTTCTGCTCGCCCACATGGCACCGCAGGACGAGGACGTCACCGAGACCCGATGCCCAGCCTTCGATCAGGGTCGTTCGTCCGACTCCCGCTTCCCCGACGACCACGATCAATCCCTTGTCCGCGGCGGCTGCCAATGATTCGAGCTCGGCGGTTCGACCTATCAGCGAGGTGTTCTCGACGGCGGGAATGGTCGTGGTTTGACGCGACGGTGGTGGTCGCGACGAGG
>JBPCTR010000033.1:0-6663 GCA_051011575.1 Acidimicrobiales bacterium
GACCCGGTGTGGATCGGCCGCAAGATGGACGCCGGGGCGGCCTGGCTGTCGACTCATATGACCGAACACCAGGTTCGCCCCTACCCCGAAGACTGCGTGCAACGAGCCGGAACCCATCCGATGGAGGTTGCGGGCGGCTACCTCGCCGACATGGGGCTCGACGGGAAGACGGTCGGCTACGAGTCCGACACCTACTACTTCACACCCAAGGCGTTCGCCTCGCTGAAGGCTGCGCTGCCGAACGCGGCGTGGATGGATGCCGACCTGCTCGTCAACTGGTGTCGCACGGTGAAGACCGATGCCGAGGTCGAGGTCATGCGCAAGGCGGCCACTATCGCCGAGGGTGCCATGCGGTTGGCCTACGACATCATCACACCGGGGATGCGCCAATGCGATCTCGTCGCAGCTGTTCTCGCTCAGCAGGTGGGCGGCAATGATTCGTTCGGTGGTGATATCACCGGCCTCTCACCCCTCGTTCTGGCCGGTGAGGCTGCGACGACTGCGCACCCGATGTGGACCGACGAGACCTTCGCGACAGGACAGACCGTGGCCCTTGAACTGGGCGGAGCTCACAAGCGGTACAACGCAGGACTGGCCCGAACTCTCCAGCTCGGCGGAGGCTCACAAGCGCTGTTCGACACGGCCAAGGCGGTCGAGGAAGGCCTCGAGGCGGTGCTGTCGGTGATGAAGCCCGGGGCGGTAGCCCACGACGTGCACCGCGCCTGGCAGGACGTGCTCGACCAGTACGGGCTGACCAAGGACAGCCGAATCGGCTACGGCATCGGCGTGGGTTACGCCCCCGACTGGGGCGAGCACACGGTGAGCCTCCGGCCCGACGAGGACACCCTGCTGACAGAAAACATGACCATCCACGTGATGCTCGGCATGTGGATGGACGACTGGGGTATGGAGATGAGCGAGACCACGCTCGTCACGTCTGGCGGCGTCGAGTGTCTCACGACCTTCCCCCGCGGCGTATACGTCAAGGAATAGCCGGACGTAACAACGAGGGCCCGGAGCCTCGATCGGACTCCGGGCCTTCTCGTCTCTAGCCCGCGTGTGGTGTGAGACTGGCCGTCATCGTGGTGAAATCGGGTGGACCCTGCGGATCTCGCACCCGGAACACGCCCTCGGTCCGCACGTCGAAGAGGTTGCCGTCGACATCGACCACGACGCCTTCGATCCCATTTCGGTAGCGGCCGATGGGCTGAGGCGTTCGGTCGTCGAGGACCTCCATCACGTCGGTCACCCAGGACTTGTGGCGAATCGTGCCACTACCGGTGGCATAGGGCGGCGGGATCGGATTGCCATTCTCGAAGAACCCGCCGCACACCGAGCCGAAGAATTCAGGCACGATCATCGTGGTGCGATACACCGAGACGTACGACGTGTGGCCGCTGGGTGTGCTCTTCACGAGCGTCGTACCGTTGCGAGACTCCTTCACGAGAACTCTCGACTGACCCGGAGTTCCACCCTCGTTCCCCGGGCGGGCGCCGCATACGTCCCACATGTCGCCGCCGATCATGACGAGGAACTCGTGCTCCTCCCCGGTCGTGTTGTCGTAGAAGAACAGCGTCGGCATCCTGTAGACCTCGGTGCCGTCGGCTCGGGTGCGGATGAACTCGACACCCGCCGGCAGGTCGTCGCCCGCTTCGTGCGAGGCCGACGCCGGTCCGACGAACACGAGACTCGCCACGAGCGCCAACACTCCCCCAACGCCCCACCATCGCCTCTTGGGCCGCTCCGTATCGCGGGTCCTGTCCATGGTCCTCTCCCATCCTTCGGGTGCTCGCGCGATCACGTTCACCCCCTTCGACGAATGGAAGGTACGAACCCCCTCGCAGCCCTTCTTTGGTCAGGCTTTCACCCTCGCGTCCGCGGCCGCCTCCGCGAGGTTCTTGACGGTCACCAAAGCGGCTCGCATGACGACGCGAACGAACGGCCTGACCAACCGCCAGTACCGGAGAAACTTTCGTGACGCCGCAGCGTCGGTGCCCGCGGTTCGAGCCTCGTAGCTCAGGACGGAGCGACCGGCGCCGTACTCCCGGACCGAGAACACGACGGCGATCTTCGCGTAGTCAGGCTCGCCAAAAGCCCTGAACGCCTGGACCTCGACCGCTTTCCAGTCAATGTCTGGCTGCCAGACCTTTCCGATCGCCCCGAACACGAGTTCGCGGCCGGCCACCTCACCGAGTGCCAACCACCCGTCGAACCCCTCGGAATTCGCGGCATTGTCGAAAAGATCGGACAACCGCATCGTCGGCGGCGGTGGAGCGGCCGGAGTCGCTCCGAATCCGCGGCCGACTCTCTCCGGAAGACCGCGCACGAACATGGCGGCGTCGACCAGCGGGGAGTGAACTTGGAGGAAGTCCATCTCGCGGGCGGCGGCGAACACATCGGCAGGCGGGGCGTCGATCACGATGTGCTCGATGATCGTGGTGTCGAACTCGGGCAGCACGTCGTCGATCAACATTGCGATGTCCGTATCAGCTGTGAGGGTCTCCATGGCGGTGCTCAATTCAGTGGGGGCAGCCCCGGCCGAGGAGGTGGCCGAAGACCACATCTGTTCTCAAGCCTCCGCCTCCGTACCCGCTCGGAGTAGGGCCCAACGTCCCCGGGGGAGTTGCTTCAGGTGGAAGCGAAGACGAGAAGCCGGGCCGGGTTCTCGACCACGAGCGTTGCCACGTCGGCCTCGCCCAGACCGCGTTGCACCAACCTGGGCAACACATTGGTCACGAGATGGTCGTAGCCGAGCCCACCGTAGGCATGGAGCCGATGTTTGGTGGCGATGTCATGTGACAGCAGGACCTGCTTCTCGGACCCGTGCTCGAAATGCCACAGAACCACGTCCATACGTTCGGCATCGGACGGCATGTCGACGTGCGGGTTCGGCGGATACCAGGAACTCTCGTTGCCGAACAGGTCGTACTCGAGGTAACAGCCGGTTGCCACCATGTCCGCGAGCCAGCTTCGGTCGATACAGGTGCGGTCGATGTGGCAGATCGTGGTGCGCGTCAGGTCGCCGCCTTCTTCCGCGACGATCTCGGCGATCTCCACGGGCGACAACGGATCGCGCCCCGGGTGCACCATTAGAGGCGCGCCGGTCTCGACCTGTGCAGCGACGGCAGCCCGAAGGCTCTTCTTCTCGTTCGGCAGCCACGGGTACGTGCACCCGATCTCGCCGATGAGCCCAGCCCGAATACCCGACCCTCCCACGCCGACCTGTACGTCGGAGATGATTTCGGCCGCAATGTCGTCGACCGTGCGGTCGGCCATATCGGGCGGGTGGGTGCCGCCGAGGTAATAGCCGGCGCCCATGATGATGTGGACACCGGCCGACTCGGCGATCCGCACGAGCGCCGCCGGGTCGCGACCGAGGCCGTTGTTCGTGGGGTCGACCACGGTCCGCCCGCCCGCCTCGACGAAGCGCTGGAGCTCGCTGATCGCCAACTCCTCGGAGTCGAGTTCGACGTTGTGGTGGTTCGAGGTCCAGTGGTAGGCAACCCAGCCGCGATTCTCGAGCGTGATCTCGGCATCGGCCAGGAGCTGATCGTCGGGATCGGGCGGGTCGACGTACATGAACGTGCCGTCCATCAGCACGTGGTCGTGCGCGAGCGCGATGCCGAGGTCGGCTCGGTCGACCGGGCCGAGAACGGTTATCGCCCGGCCCTGCGAGTCGGCGCTCAGGACAGCACCGCCTGTGCACTGATCTCGACCAGCAGTCCCTCGAAGGCGAGGTCGACGCCACCGACGAGGGTCGCCGACGGGCCGGGAGCGTTGAAGAACTCGGCCCGAGCCTCGCCGGCAGCCGCGCGGTACCGGATATCGGTGAGGAAGATGTCGAGTGCCACGACATCGTCCAGCGTGCCGCCGGCCGCGGCGACGTAGGACTGAATGTGGCGGAGGCACTGCCGGCACTGCTCGAGCGGATCGTTCGGGCCGACCAGCTCACCGCGGTCGATCGCGATCTGGCCTGAGATGAACAGCTGTTCACCGACACGAATGCACTGCGCCCCGGCTCGGGGATCGGCGGGTTCGCCGACGTTCGGGATCGAGATGATCTCTCGACGGGTCATGGTCGTCTCCAGTCAGCGCGCAGCAGCGGGGCCGAGAACGTGGTCGAGTACGTAGTTCGAGAATTCGTGGACCGTTCGCTCCTCGGCGGGCGAGTAGCGCGAGAACTCGGCGAGGCTTCCGCCGATGCCGCGATGTACGACCTCGCAGATGCCTTTGTCCTCTGCGAGGAACAGATCCATGGACGGGTAGTACTTCTCGTCGGCTTCGGTTTCGAAGTCGGCCCGCTCGACGGTGGACCTGGGAAAGCAGCACCACGACGTGATGCGCGTCCACTCCGGTCCCTCCGGGAAGTACTGATGGAATGTGATGCGGTCGGGCGGCACATTCAACAGCAGGTGTGGGTAGTGGATGACGAAGTGCGTGGACTCCTGGTCCTGCCCCGACAGACCATCGACGAAGGGCAACGTGTGGTCGCGCGGCACGTACAGGCCGTTCTCGTTGTCGCTGCTGTTGATGGCGTACACCATGGGTTCGCCATCAGCGTGGAACGCGGTGCGCACCGCTCCCGGGTAGAACGTGTCGAGCGACTCGCGGTGGACCGTCCGCACGTGGTACCCCTCGCGGGAGTTCTCGACCCAGATCTTCCAGTTCGCATTGAAATGGTTCTCCCACTTCTTCGTGACGACCATGTCCTCCATGCGATACGGCGCGAGGCGATCGACGAGGCCACCGAGCGACGTTGAGAGCGGCGTGGCGTCGAGGTCGAAATTGATGAACACGAAGCCCGCCCACGTCTCCGCTCGTACGGTCGGCAGTGGGTAATCCGACTTGTCGAAGCCCTCGGCGTCCTTCATCGACGGCGTGGCGAGCAGTGCGCCGTCGAGCGCGTACGTCCAGGCGTGATAGGGACAGGTGATCTTTTTACAGTTGCCTGAGCCGACGAGCAGTTCCGAGCCTCGGTGGCGGCACGACGCCGACAGCGCTCGAACGTCGCCGGCGTCGTCGCGCAAGATGATCAGCGGCTCGCCGATGATGTCGAGTCGCACGTAGTCACCCGCATTCGGTATCTCTTCCTCGCGGGTCGCCACGAGCCATCGCTTGCGAAAGATCGTCTCGACTTCTCGCTCGTACCACGCTTGGTCGAAATAGACGTCAGGAGGAAGCGGCGATGCCTGTTCGATCGGCAGCCTCGTGGCGGCGTACCTTGACGGGTCAAAGATGTCTGCGCCCACGGTCAACGGCCCTCCCAGGCGCTCGACAGTAACGCGGCCCACACCCCGGAGCACAAGCCTCGGTCGCGCCCTCGAGCAATCGATGTGGGACGCTTGGCAGCAGTGGTTCCCAGCTCCCCGTTCTGTACACCCAACCCTGAAATTGAGCGGACTCTGTGAGTCGCAAAAAGGTGTACACGGGGTGGAAGGTCGTGGCCGCCAGCTCCGCCCTATGGGCACTGCAGTCGATGCTGTGGATGCAGGGATTCGGAAACCTGGCAGTCGAACTGCGCAGGCAGTTCGGCTGGTCGAAGACTCTCTTCTCGGTCGCCTTCGTGGGCACTCGCACCGGAAGTTCGCTGCTCGGTCCCCTTCAGGGCGCAGCACTTGGGCGCTGGGGCACCAAGCGAATCATGCGCGTTGGAGCGAGCTTCGTTCTTCTCGGATTCGTCGGCCTGTCGAGAATCCAGACGCGCACCGAGTTCCTCCTGGCCCTGTCGGTGGCTGCATTCGGAATGGCCCTTGCTGGTTTCTTGACCATCACCTCGGCGGTCGTGCAATGGTTCGAGCGCAAACGAGCGCAGGCCCTGTCGATGCAGACGATGGGATTGGCCATCGGCGGGTTTGCTGGTCCGCTGCTCGTTGTCGGATTCGGATGGTTCGGGTGGAGGCCGACGATGGTCGGCGCGGGCGTGGTCCTCACGCTGGCCATCTACTTCGCATCAACGGTCATCGGCGCCGACCGGTCGGCCTCCGACGAGCCTGTCGACGGGATCCCCGCGGACATGCTCCAGAATTCACACCGGCCCGAAGGTGTGAACGACGTCCACTTCACGGCGCAGGCGGCGATGCGAACCCGAGCCTTCTGGATGATCTCGATGGGTCACGGCTCGGCGCTCATCGTCGTGAGTGCGGGGATCGCCCACCTGGCGCTGTACCTCACCGAAGATCGAGGGTTCGACGCGAGAGAAGCGGCGTTGATCGCAGGAGCCATTCCCGTCTTTCAATTCCTCGGTACCGGCCTGGGCGGTTTCCTCGGCGACCGCGTGAACAAACGGATCATCGTGGGCGTCGCGATGTGTTTCCATGCCGCCGGCCTGCTTTTGATGACCTGGGTCGAGAGCTTCGTCACGATTGGGGCCTTCGTGGTTCTCCATGGCCTGGCCTGGGGAGCCCGTGGCCCACTCATGCAGGCCATCCGCGCCGACTACTTCGGCAGCACATACTTCGCCCAGATCATGGGCTGGTCCTCGATCATCGTCACGCTCGGGGTTCTCGTGGGACCCCTGCTCGCGGGCATACTTGCCGACTCGAGCGGGAACTACCGACTCGGATTCACGATCATCGCCCTGCTCGCTCTGGCCGGCAACGTTTTCTGGGCGCTGGCCACACCTCCTCCAGCGCCAGAGCCCACCACCAGCGAGGCCACGTACAC
>JBPCTR010000034.1:0-4121 GCA_051011575.1 Acidimicrobiales bacterium
GCCAGCGCATTGATCTGGCCGAACAGGTCACCGTATGCGTTCGTGGGCACCCGGCTGATCGCACACACGAGATCGACGATGTCCTGGCGGATCTCACCGCCTTCGATCAGTCGTACCGGCGGAATCAGCACACCCTCTTGGGCGCTCTCGGTCGCCGACGGGTTGTAGTTGCCTGGTACGGCTCCGCCGACATCTGTGTAGTGACCGACCGACGCCAGCCAGCAGAACAGCTCGCCCTCGTGGAAGTAGGGCTGCACCAGCTTCATGTCGTTCAGGTGCGTGCCGCCTCGGTACGGATCGTTGAATACCCAGACGTCGCCATCTTTGGGACCACCGTGCTCGGCGGTCTTGTCGATGATCAGGCCGACGGCGCCGGCCATCGAGCCGACAAAGACGGGCAGCCCGGTCGAACCCTGCGCCACGGTCTTGCCCGTGTCCCTGTCGTAGATGCCATGTGATGCGTCGTGGGCCTCGGCGATGATCGGATTGAACGCGCTACGGAACAGCGTGGCGTCCATCTCGTCGACGAGTTGCTCGAGGCGACCTGGGAGCACAGCGAGGGTTACCGGATCGAGCGAGGTCATGGGGCCACCACGGAGTTGAGAGGAGCGAGCGCCGCGGCGACGGATTCAGCCGATGCCAGATCGGCCAGCGATGTCGTCAGCTGCTCGGCCGTGTCGTCGGCCAACAGCCCGTCGACGTTGTCGGCGAATTTCCGGGCGAGCTCGTCGGTCGAAAGTGGCCGATCGGATCCGCCGCGGTTGGTCAGCACCTCTTCGACGAGGGTGTTTCCGTCGGTGGTTTCGACGGTGAGGCGTCCGGGGAACTGGTAGGGATACACCTCGAGGAAGTCAGCGTCGCCGACGACGTTCACCCGCGACATCAGCTCTCGCCGGGTCGGGTCGACGGCGAGCTCGTCGCTGAAGTCATCGAGCCCGAGGCCGAGACCTCCGCCACCGAGCAGACCGGCCACGACCGTGTACGGACCGCTGAACTGGGCTTGATAGCCGGTCTCGGGAAGGCGCTTCTTCTCGATCGGGTCACCGATCGTACGGACGGTCGGCGGGGCGACGGCGAGGGTTGCGCTGGCGATGTCATCGGGCACGAGTCCACCGGCCCGGAGCGCGATCGCGGCATCGATGCCGGTGTGCGTGAAGTGATTGGCCGGGTAGGGCTTGTAGAAGATGCCAGCCGCTTCCCAGTGAGCGCCAAGGTCGGCGAGCGTAGCGTCGACGTCGCCGTCGTCGCCGAGAAACGCCTGGAACAGCCCGAAGCGACCTTCGATCGCGGTTGGCGGTCCGGTGATTCCACGCACCGCAAGTTGCGCGGCGGCGACTCCGGATCGGGCGGCCCAGCCACAGTGCAGGCGTTTGACGGTGCCGCCGGCGCGGTTGGCTTCGATGATGCCGCTGGCCATTGAGCAGGCGATGCCCATTGCGTCTTGCACCGTCGCGTCATTGGCGCCCAGCAGTCGGGAGGCTGCAGCCGCCGAGCCGATCGCGCCACAGATGGACGTGGCGTGTTGGCCGCGCTCGAAGTAGACGGATTGCCGGGCATCGGGGTCGAACCCGCCCATCCCGAGGCGTACAGCGATCTCGAGACCCACGGCCACGGCGTCGAGCAGCGCGGGGCCGGAAGCGTCGGTCCACTCGGCGATGGCGAGTGCCGCCGGCACCACCGAGGCGCTCGGATGCAGGATCGAGGGCAAGTGCGTGTCGTCGTAGTCGAGTGAGTGGGCGAGCACGCCGTTGACGAACGCGGCTTCGGCCGCTGACATCCGCTTGGTCGTACCGATGGCGGTTGATTGCGGCGCGGACCCTTGATCGACCGCGTAGCCGATCGCGGCTTGGCTCGTGTCGAGCGTGCTGGCACGCACGCCGATGCCGACGATGTCGATGATGCGGGCGGGGATGCCGGCGAGAACGTCCGCCGGGACGTTGCCGGTTGCCAGATTCGCGAGCTGTGTCAGGACCGGAGCGTCGGTCATGCGATGGCCAACGGCCGGGCGGGTGCGCCCGTCGCACCGTGAATGTTCAGGTGCGACAGCACGAAGGCGAACTCATGCGCCCCGGCGGCGGCCAACCCGTCGAGGTCCATGGCCTCGATGATGTTGATGCCCGCCTCCACCAACAGCACCCGGTGGGCGGGGAGCAACGCATGGCCGGCGCCAGGAGGAAGACACTCAAAGGCGATGGTGTCGGCGCCGGCCAATGCGATGCGATTTTCTGCGAGCCACTGCGCGCCGGCCTCGCCGACGCCGGGCACGCCGGTTCCGACGCCCCGGTAAGCCGCGTCGTCGGTGAAGTGCGCGCCCCAGCCGCTGCGGATGAGGACAGCATCACCCTCACCAACGGGCGTGCCCTGTCGCTCGACCGTTTGTTCCAGGTCGGCGACGGTGATCTCGTAGCCGGGCTCGCAGATGTCCACGCCGAGCATCCCGGGCACGTCGAGGAGGATGCCTCGGCCGACGAAGGGGGGTAGTTCCTGGATACCGAGAACCTCGAATCGGCCACCGGATTGGGCTTCGATCGCGTCGACGCCGCCGTGAAGCAGGCCGTCGTGGCTTACGTGGGCCAGGGCGTCGACATGCGTGCCGACGTGGCACCCGGTGGTGAGCAGATCGGCCGCCGCCGAACCGCCGTCATCTCGCACCCGATCACCATGACGACGGTCGAGGCAGTGACGGAAGGTCGGATGGTTGGGCGATTGGGCCATGCCGTTGCTCATCGGTCGGCCGAGGTCGTGCACGGTCGCACCGCCGAGTAGTTCGAGTAGGGCCGCGACGTCGGTCATTCGATCACTCCGTCTGTGCGAAGGGTGGCCAACTGATCGTCGGTCAGCTCGAGCTCGCCCAGGATCTCGTCGGTGTCCTCGCCGATGGCTCGCCCGGTGTGTCGAATGCGGCCAGGTGTTTCAGAGAGCTTGAATAGGACGTTTTGCATCGATACCGGGCCGAGCTTCTTGTCCTCGACTGTGGCCACGGCCCCTCGAGCTCGCACCTGAGGATCGGCCACATACTGCGCCACGTCGTACACGGGGGCGAGCGCAACTTCAGCTTCGGCAAAGGAGTGGACGACCTCATCGAGGCCACGAGCGCCGATCCACGATCCCATCGCCGCATCGATCTCGTCAGCATGTTCGGCTCGGCCGGCGCCGCTGGTGAACCACGGTTCGTCGGCGAGCTCGGGGCGGCCGACCAGCTCCATCGCCCGCTTCGCAACCGACTCTGCGCTGGACGAGACCGCCACCCACTTCTCATCGGCGGTGAGGTACGTGTTGCGGGGTGAGTTGTTGCTCGACCGGTTTCCGGATCGGGTCTGCACGGCGCCGGTCTGATCGTGGTTGATGATGTGCGGGCCGAGCGCAGCTGTCAGCGGTTCGAGGATGCTGAGGTCGACGACCTGACCCTGTCCGGTGCGCTCACGGCTGTGGATGGCCATGAGGATGGCCGACACCGCAGTGATCCCCGCGACGGAGTCGGCCAAACCGAACGGGGGAAGCGTGGGCGGCCGGTCGGCCTCGCCGGTCATGTGCGCGAATCCGCTCATTGCCTCGATCAATGTTCCGAAGGCTGGTCTGTCTGCATAGGGACCCTCCTGGCCGAAGCCGGTCACCCGACACAACACGATCCCTGGGTTCAGCTCGGACAGACGGTCGTAGCCCAGGCCCCAGCGTTCGAGGGTTCCCGGGCGGAAGTTCTCGACGACAACATCGGCGGTTTCCACGAGCTTCTCGAAGACGGCGGCCCCTGCCGGATCGCCGAGGTAGAGGCCGAGGCAGCGCTTGTTGCGGGCGACGATCTTCCACCACAGGCCATCGCCGTCAACCTGTGCGCCATGGCCGCGCATCGTGTCGCCGCTGGGGTGTTCGATCTTGATCACGTCGGCGCCGTAATCACCCAGAATCTGACACGCCATGGGGCCGGCCAAAACGGTCGAGATGTCCAATATCCGCAGGTCTGACAGCGGACCGACGTCAGCCACGGCCATATTTGCCCAAATCGAAACACTGTTTCACCCAGTGGAACATGGCCTGTAGTGTCTCTCACTGAGGGAGCGAGAGCAACCCATTCGACCGCGACACCAAGGAGCACAGTGGCGACATCATCGAGCGGGCGAAGT
>JBPCTR010000035.1:0-2526 GCA_051011575.1 Acidimicrobiales bacterium
TCGAGGTCTCCGATGACGTGTTGCTTGTGGCGGGCATGGACATCCCGAACATCAAGAACGTGAAGATCGGTCTGCAGACGCTGCGACTGCTCAACACCCCGATGGAGAAGCTCCGGTTGATCCTCAATCGAGCGAACTCGAAGGTGAAGCTCGACATCGGTGGCGTCGAGAGGACCCTCCAGGTCAAGGCCGACTCGCTGATTCCGAGCGACGTGGTCGTTCCGCAGTCCGTGAACAAGGGCGTTCCCTTTGTTCATTCACATCCGAAGAGCGGGGTGGCGAAGGCCATCCGAGCGCTATCGGAACGAATTACCGAGGCCGACGCGGAAGCGCGTCAGCGGCGGGGCTGAGACCCACTCACCAACTGACCATCCGAACACGAACATGCGGAGGCGCTCGGCGCTTTCGTGCAGGAGACCCAGATGTCGCTCTATCAACGACTTTCAGAGGTGCAGGGAGGGGCGGGAGCCGCTCCCGGCGGATCCGCACCCGAGTCACCTGCGGCGCAGGCCCAGCAGCCTGCGGCCGCCGCCCAACCTGCCGGTGACAACCCGGTTCAGGAGCTACGCAAGCGCGTCCACGGACGCCTGATCGATGAATTGGGTTCGACGCTGGACGACAGCGACATGCCCGAATCCGAGCTCAAACAGCTCGTCATGTCGAAGCTCGAGCAGGCCGTTGCCGACGAGCGAGTGCCGCTATCGGCCGCTGACAAACAGCGACTCATCCAGTCGATTGCGAACGACGTTCTTGGCTACGGACCCATCGACCCGCTCCTCCACGACGAGAGCGTGTCGGAAATCATGGTCAACGGTCCCAACCAGGTGTACGTGGAGCGAGGTGGCAAGGCGGGCGTTGCCCCCGTGCAGTTCCTCGACTCCGACCATCTCCGTCGGGTGATCGAGAAGATCGTGGCGCAGGTCGGTCGTCGCATCGATGAGTCGTCGCCTTTGTGTGATGCTCGCCTTCCAGACGGCTCCCGTGTGAACGCGGTAATCCCGCCGCTCGCGATCGGTGGACCGTTTCTCACGATTCGTAAGTTCTCGACCGACCCTCTGGGCATCGAAGACCTGATCGGGTTCGGCACGCTGTCACCGGCCTCGGCTCGATTCCTGCAGGCCTGCATCGTGGGCAAGCTCAACGTGATCATCTCCGGTGGTACCGGTTCCGGTAAGACCACCACGCTCAACGTGATGTCGTCGTTCATCCCGGAGGGGGAGCGCGTAATCACGATCGAGGACGCCAAGGAGCTCCAACTTCGGCAGGACCACGTGCTCTGTATGGAGTCACGTCCGCCCAACGTCGAGGGCAAGGGCGAGGTTTCGATCCGAGATCTCGTGAAGAACTCGCTGCGTATGCGCCCCGACCGCATCGTCGTCGGTGAGTGTCGCGGCGGAGAGGCCCTGGACATGCTTCAGGCCATGAACACGGGCCACGACGGCTCGCTCACCACCGTTCACGCCAACAAACCTCGTGATGCGATGACCCGTATCGAAACGCTCACGATGATGGCCGGCTACGACCTGCCCATCAAGGCGATTCGTGAGCAGATGTCGTCGGCCGTCGATTTGGTCATCCAGATCGGCCGTCAGCGCGACGGCTCCCGCAAGATCTCTCACATCACAGAGGTGCAGGGTATGGAGGGCGACGTGATCATCCTCCAGGACATCTTCCTGTTCGACTTCGGCGCGGGTGTGGGCGAAGACGGAAAGCTCCTCGGAACGCTGCAGCCCACCGGTGTGCGGCCCAAGTTCGCCGAGAAGCTTGCTGATCACGGCATCAAGCTCGGCGCCGAGGTGTTCACGCCAGGCCGGAGCACACTATGAGTCGTACGTATCGCACGGGTGTTCGCGGTGGCCTGATCGCCGTCGTGGCCATGATGTTGGCGACGTTGTTCGCTGGCCCTCTCGCCGCGCAGACGATGGACCCAGATCTCGAGGTTCTTCGCGTCGACCTTCGTGGTGGCGAGGGTCTCGTCGCCGTCCGCCCCGCCCCCGGTTCGGAAGCGGGAGAGGTCGGCCTCAGCTCCGGTGGTACGACCGTCACGACATCGGTGACGACACTCGCTCGTTCGTCGGTGGACGCCTACACGGTCCTGGTTGTCGACGATTCGACGACCGCCGACCAGATCGCCGGATTCTCACAGGTTCGCGACGCCGCGCTGGCATATCTGAGTGCGTTGAGCAGCGACACGCGGGTGATGCTGGTGCGCGGAGGTGGCACGAACCCCGAGGTCGATGTCGTCGTCCCGTTCACCGCCGACCATGCGGCGGTTCGAAATGCAATTCTTGACCTGAGCCCCCGCGGCGGAGCCGTTCTCTGGAACTCCATCGCCCGATCAGCGCAGGCGTTCGACGCGCAGGGTGATGGGATCCGCAACGTGGTCGCCGTCATGGCGAGCCCTGGCGGCAACTCGACGATTCCGGCCACCGTCGCCCAGGGAAACCTGATCAGCGCCAACGCCGGTCTCACCGTGGTTCTCCCCGAGTCCCCCAACCTGCGCATCGAAGAGTTCGTATCGGTCGC
>JBPCTR010000036.1:0-11512 GCA_051011575.1 Acidimicrobiales bacterium
GCAGGTGGACCTCGCCGACAACGACGCCCCGGGCAGCACGATCGCCGATGACACTGCGGACAACATGACCGGCTCGAGCGTGCCAGGCAACAACGGTTCGACCACTCCCACGATCGACGATGACCCCGTCCCGGCCACGGATGCACCGCCCACCACGATCGCCGGTGCCGGTCCACCCGTGTTCGGCCTGGTCACCGCCAGCGGGAGTGTCACGATCAAGGTCGACGGGGTCGATCACTGGCCGATGCTCCCCGGCGACCCCGCGATTCACGCCGTCGATGGCGACAACATGGATGGCCTCGTGATCGAGGCCAGCAACGGCATCTGGTGGGTCGGTGTCGATGAGACCCATCTCCTCGCCGATCCGATCGAATACGGAGCCGTGGTGCCGCGGCTACTCGATGTCGAACGAACGTCTCTTGGGATGACGGTCGCCGCTGTTCGATCTCTTGGAACCGGCGGAGAGGAGATCGTGCTCTATGTGCTCACTTCTGAAGCCGGGCCTCTCCCCGATGTTCGTATCCCAGTCGCCGCCGATTCCGTTCCAGGTTCTGTCGCGAGTGGTTCGCTCGCATCCACGAGCGACCTCATTCTCATCAACGGAACGCTGCTCGACGGCTGCCACGGGCTGAACGTTCTGGACTTCGCCGGCGAGCCCCAGCGACTCCCGATCTTCGGACTCCCGATTCCTCCGAACGCATCGTGCGTGAACGAGCAATTCTCGTCCATTCGCGGAGCATTCGCCCAGGACGGCACCGTCGTGCTCGCGGGCCAGGGTCAGGAGGATGACTGGTCGTTGGTGGTCAGCGACCTTTCTGATCCGGAGAACTCCCGCACGGAGACGCTGGCGGGAGCGTTCCTGCCCGAGTCCATAGAGGTGGACGAGATCGTGGAGGGAACTGCCACCGCGATCGTTGCCAACGCATTCGGCGAAGCCGTTGCATTCTCGCCTCGCGCATGGTTGGAGGCGGGCGAGTTCGCGATCGGGACGCCCGGGCTCAACTTCATGGCCGGGCTGAACGACCCCGAGAATCCGACGAGCGTGCGTTACGCCCCCGGCTTCAACAGCCAGCTTGCAGAGCCGTACGAGCCGATGCCGGAGGAGCCGATCGACGAGACGCCCGGGCTCGCGAACCTCGGACCGCCCTGCAGTCTCAGTGCCTCGCTCGACGAGGGAGCCTCAGACTTCAACCGCGACCGACTCGCCGAGATCGTGCGTGAAACGACCGAAGGCGACCCGTTCGATGGAGGGCTGATCCGACGGACCGTCCACCATGGCGTTCAGACCGAGAGTGGCTCGTGCGAGGAGGTCGGTGCGCTCACCGATGCAGGCGACCAGCTGGCCTTCATTCTCCGATTCACGGAGATTGACCCCGCCGGCATGTACTGCGAAGGCGGTGACCCCCTCGTTGTCGTGCAATGGTTCGGCAGCTTCGACGAGACGGGTCGAGCGATCGTGGAGACGCAGGCTTACCGCCCGCCGACCGACGGCACGATCTGGCAGGTCCTGGGCACCGGGACGATAACGGGGCTCGAACGACCGATCCCACCGGACAGTGGCGTCAACTGTCCGTTCTTCGAGTAGCTGGACTACTTGCCATAATGGAAAGCTATCGGTATGGTTTCCACTATGGAAAGTACACATGAACTCGATGAGATCCGCAAGGCGCAGCTCGCCCCCTACGAGGCCTCGGCCACAGACCCTCTCTGGATCTGGCCGCTAATCGGCGTTCTGGCCTTCGCTCAGTTCGCGGCGTGGGAAATCGAACCGATCGCCATTCCGATCGCAATGCTTGTGCTCTATTGCCTGGGCCTCGGAGCGCTCGTCGGTTTCATGACCAAACGGCGCGGCGTGCAGCCGACGATGCGGATCAATGAGATGCCGGCTCCCCTCCGCCGTGAGCTCTTCATCTTCTGGGCCCTGTCCACACTTGGGTCGGGTGCGGTGGTTCTCGTCGCAATGACCACCAACTTCGTTTTCGCCGGGTTGGTCGCTGGTGTCGGTATCGCCACGCTCGGCGCCTGGTACCACCGGCGCTACCGCGACCGTGTTGGCGAACTCGTGGCCGAGCTATGAGTGAGCCCGAACTCGACCCGGTCATTCATGCACCGAAACGCCTGAAGGCAATGGCGATCCTGGTCGCCTCGGACAGCGCCGAGTTCAGATTTCTCCGCGAATCCATCGGAATCCGCGACGCCGACCTGTCGAAGCAGATGTCGACCCTCGAGGAGGCCGGTTACATCACCATTCGCAAAACCAAACCCGGCCGAGGCTCGAGCACCTGGTACAAGGTCACCAAAAAGGGGCGAAGCGCATTCACGCGCCACTCCGATGCGCTTCGAGAGCTTCTTAGCGAACCCAACAAACTCCAAACCTGAAAACAAGAAGAGGGTCAGACCCCAATCCGTGGATTGGGGTCTGACCCCTTCTTGGAAAAAGGTGCCAGAGCAGTTTTGGTCAGCTGCTCACGAGTGATGGGCTCTCGGACTGCGAAGCCAAGGCGGCACCGATTGTGTCGGTGAGCAGCGCTGCCACGATGTACGGATCGGCGTTTGCGTTCGGCCGACGATCCTCGATGTAACCCTTCTGATCCTGGGCCACCTGCCACGGGATTCGAATGGAAGCTCCGCGGTCGGACACGCCGTAGCTGAACTGATCGAAGCGCTGGGTTTCGTGAGCCCCAGTGAGGCGGTCTTCGATGCCCACGCCGTAGCCCAGGAGATGACGCTCTGGGACACCCTCGGCGCCCATCGCCTCGCATGCGGCGATGATGGGGTCGTAGCCCTCACGCATGGCTCTGGTCGAGAAGTTGGTGTGCATGCCGGCGCCGTTCCAGTCGCCCTTCATCGGCTTGGGCTCGATGCTGATCTCGATGTTGTGCGCCTCGCCCACCCGGAAGAGCAGGTAACGAGCCATCCACAGGTGATCGCCCACCGCGACGGTGCCGACCGGACCGATCTGGAATTCCCACTGGCCGGGCATGACCTCGGCGTTGGTGCCCGAGATCTGCAGGCCCGCCTCGATACAGAGGTCGGTGTGTTCCTCGACCAGGTCGCGACCGTGGATCTTCACTGCGCCCACGCCGCAGTAGTAGGGGCCCTGCGGAGCGGGGAAGCCGTTGGGTGGGAAGCCGCCCGGCCATCCCGTGCCCGGGTCGATCATCGTGTATTCCTGCTCGAGCCCGAACCAAGGTTCCTGGTCGCCGTACTTGTCCTCTGCGGCACGTGCCTGAGCCCTCGTATTGGTCGGGTGCGGCGTCACTCGGTCGGTGAGGAACGTCTCACACAACACGAGAATGTTGTCGCCGCCTCGAATCGGGTCGTGGCACTCGAAGACCGGCTGCAGGACGACATCGGAGTTGTCGCCGGTCGCCTGATTGGTCGACGAGCCGTCGTAGCCCCAAATGCCGGGCTTTTCGCCGTCGGGAAGGATCTTGGTTTTCGAGCGGACCTCAGCGGTCGGTTCGGTGCCGTCGATCCAGATGTACTCAGCTCGGTAGGTCATCCGAGTCTCTCCTTGGTGTGGGTGCGCGCATGCATGCTGGTCTACATCCTCGCGCCGGCGGCAGTGACGGCTGCGATGGATAAGGCTGACCGTAGCAACGGGGGCCGGGTGTGAATACCCGCCATGTGTTAACGCTCTGTGAACCGCGTGTGGGAGAAGGTGACCACGTTGGGGAACCGCTGCGACCATGGACGGAATGGAACCCAAGCAGAAGTACGTGCTCCGCACGGTCGAGGAGCGCGGCGTTCGATTGATTCGCCTGTGGTTCACCGACGTTCTCGGACAGCTCAAGTCGGTCGCCATCTCCCCCGCTGAACTCGACAAGGTCTTTGAGGAGGGCCTCCAGTTCGACGGTTCGTCGATCGATGGCTTCAGCCGCGTTCAGGAGAGCGACGTCCTCGCTCGTCCCGACGCCACCACATTCGAGTTGTTGCCCTGGGCTCGCGACGACGAACCGTCGGCACTCATGTTCTGCGACATCGAACAGCTCGACGGGTCGCCTTTCGCGGGTGACCCGCGTCAGGTCCTTCGGCGCAACCTTCAACGAACCCATGCCGCCGGCTACACCTTCTTCTGCGCACCCGAGGTCGAGTACTTCTACTTCACCGACGACGATGATGGCCGGCCGCTGAAACCACTGGACACGGCGAGCTACTTCGACATGACCACCGCGGACATAGCGAGCGACCTGCGCAAGACCACACTCCACACGCTGGAGGCGCTCTCGATTCCGGTCGAGTACAGCTTTCACGAGGACAGCCCCAGCCAGCACGAGATCGACCTTCAGTACACCGAGGCGCTCGCGATGGCCGACTCGATCACGACGCTGCGCGTCGTCGTGAAGAAGATCGCGGCCGACCGCGGCGTCTACGCGACCTTCATGCCGAAGCCGCTCGACAACATGCAGGGCTCGGGTATGCACACACACATGTCGCTGTGGCGTGATGGCGAGAACGCCTTTCATGACCCGGATATGGAGTACGGCCTGTCGACCACAGCTCGTCAGTTCATCGCAGGAACGCTGCGGCACGCCCGCGAGATCACCGCGGTCACCAACCAGCTCATCAACTCGTACAAACGACTCAACGATGGCCTCGAAGCACCACGCTTCGTGAGCTGGGCTCGTAACAATCAGTCGACGCTCGTCCGTGTGCCGGTCACCCGAGCGAACAAACCCGGCGCCACCCGAATCGAGTTCCGAGCGGTGGATCCGGCCTGCAACCCCTATCTGGCCTACTCGGTCGTGCTCGCCGCCGGCATGCGGGGCATCGAGGAGGGCTACGACCTGCAGGCCGAGACCACTGCGAACCTGTTCGACCGGACCTCGGCCCGCGAGGCCGGTGTCGACACCCTCCCCCGCTCGCTCGACGAGGCCCTCGACGAGATGGAGCGGTCGGAGCTCGTGCGCGACGCACTCGGCGATCACATCTTCGAATGGTTCCTCCGGAATCGTCGGGCAGAATGGGATGATTATGCGCGGCGTGTCACCCACTTCGAACTCGACCGGTATTTGTCGAACTGGTGACTCCTGACGTGCTGGTGCTGGTCCACCCGGAGTCGGCGGCAGCGTCGGTTTCCCGCACGCTCGAATCGCTCGGCTGTATCGCCAAGGTCGTCGACGACGCGAGCGGCGCCGGTGAACTCGAACCGGCCAGCGGCTGGCCCTGCGCGGTCGTGTCGCTGGTCGACCACCCCGAACGTGCCCTCTCCGTCGCCCGTTGGCTTCGAGCTCGCGAGGAGCCGACGACCACGATCCTCGCATTGGTGAACGCCGACCTCCTCCATGAACTGTCGTCACACACCGACCTGTTCGACGACTTCTGTCTTACGCCTTTCCACCCGGCCGAACTCGAAGCTCGGCTTGACCATCTGCTGATTCGGGCCGAGCCGGTCGACGACGCCGACATCATCTCGTACGGTCCTCTGCGGCTGAACGTCGAGACCTACCAGGCGGTCGTCGACGATCGTGCCCTCGACCTGACCTACATGGAGTACGAGCTACTGCGATACCTGGCTGCGCAGCCCGGCAAGGTGTTCAGCCGCGAGGTGCTGCTCAGCGAGGTGTGGGGTTACGACTACTACGGCGGTGCCCGCACGGTCGATGTGCACGTGCGGCGGCTGCGGTCGAAGTTGGGTGAGGAGCACGCCAACCTGATCAGCACGGTGCGCTCGGTGGGCTACCGGCTCGGACAGGCCGACTGGAGTCAGTGACCGCTGAGGTTCGGGGGCAGCTTCAGTACGGGTTCGACTCTGAGATCTCCAACAGCTCGGAATCGACGTGCTCGGCGTCGACGGCGTTCTTCGCAGACGAGCCGAGCACGGCGGCCAAGATCGCTCCGCTCATCATGATCGCCACGGGAAAGACGACCAGCAGCAGGACTGCGATGACTATTCCTCCAACCATGGCGAGCACCCTAACCGAGAGGTAACGGCTTTCAGGGAGCGGAGCCTCGCGGAGCAACGACGCCGATGGCCGCGGATCTCGGGCGAAAGTCCCGACGTCTGGGCGGATAACCTGCGCATATGAGCAAGCCAGTAGGTCCCTACACACCCATCGTCCGCGCCGGCAACACCCTCTACGTGTCGGGTCAGCTCGGCCTACTCGACGGTGCGCTCGTCGAGGGAATCGACGCGCAGGTTCGTCAGGCGATGACCAACCTCGCCGGCCTCCTCCAAGACGAGGGCGCATCGCTGTCGAATGTGGTCAAGACCACGGTGCTTCTCGACAGCATCGACGACTACGCCGCGATGAACGAGGCGTACACCGACTCGTTCGGCGACCACCGCCCGGCGCGCGCCGCCTTCGCGGTCGACGCGCTCCCGCTCGGTGGAATGGTCGAGATCGAAGCGGTCGCCGTTCTCGACTGATCGTCAGCCCGAGGGCCAAACCGGCGAATAACCACGAGCCCGCCACGTCGCAGCTGCCACCGCCGCGAACACCGCGTCGGATCCGTTGATCGGCTCGGCGTCAGAATCGATGATCTCGACATGGATCGGCGGCGTGTCGCTCGCTCGCACGATGTCGAAGGAGCGGATCGTGAGATCGTGTACCGAGCCGTCGGAATCGACGGCGAGCGACTCGCTGGTGACCCAGCTGTAGGCCATGTGCGCGGCACCCACGCAATAGCTACGGAGGACCGTGTCGTCGAGAGGCGTCCCGGCATTGACGGTGACGTGGATTCCGTCTTCCTCGAGCGAAGCACCGGCGCCCGCACCGTCGGGGCTGGCAACGCGATCCTCATGATCAGGACTGAGCAGCGCCGACATGAGGATCGCAGCTTCGACCCAGCCGGCACCACGAATTGCTGCCGACGTCGGTGGACCGGCCACGTCGACCTCGACAATTTCAAGTCTGTTGGCCCGACTCCGAATGGCGTCGACGATTCCCGACGTCCGGGCGACGTGAACGATGCCGTGGCCGTCAGCTGTCACTCCCGCGGCAAGCGGCGGCCGCTTGGCTCCGAGGCGAACGCTGTCCTCACGCGAGAGCACGACCGCGACCGGGTGTCCGATCAGATCGGAATGATGGCGCGCGATGTCGCCCAGATTGCGCCCCGACTTCGCCCCGAAGGCGCCGCCGTTCGCCACCAACGACGACGGCTCTCCGCCCGGGACGCACCACACTGTCTCGGTTTCGAGGGGTGCCGGCTCGACCCACGATGTCTGGAGTGTGAGATGCCATTCGCCATCCGGACACTCCGGTACATCGATGGGTGGTTCGGAGGCAACCGTCGTTCGACGACCCTGCACCTTTCCGCTTGCCTCCCGTGCCTCACGCAGGCTGGACCGCACCACCCATTCGTCGTCGACCGTTGGGACCGCAAACCAGGCATCGGGAGGAATGGTGTCGGTCGAGAAACCCCCCTCACCGAGCGCCACGTGCGGTCCGACCTGTTGAGGAACTCCACCCTCGAGCTCGGCTCGACGCGCCGCTCGCCATGGGTCTAGCTCGCGGCGCTTGCCGTATCCGTCGTAGGCCTCTGCGATCGACTGCCACCCGGTGCAGCGACACAGATGCGCGGCCAACCCGTTGCCGAACTTCGGATCGGACACAGCCACCTCGTCGGCGCGCATGGCCGACATTCGACAGATGATGCCGGGCGTGCAGAATCCGCACTGGCTCCCACCTGTGGCCGTGAGCGCGTCGGCCCACGCAGCGCGCTCTTCCTCGGGCAGACCATCGACCGTGGTGATCGACCGACCCGAGATCCGACGCACGGGCGTCACACACGAAACCCTCGCTTGCCCGTCGACGAGAACCGTGCAGCAGCCGCACTGGCCCTGCGGTGCACACCCGTCTTTCACCGAGGCGATCCCGCACTGCTCGCGCAGCACCTCGAGCAGGTTCGCAGCCTCGTTCTCGACCACGACGGGGCGGCCGTCGACGATCAACTCAACTGGCACGGGCGACCTCCGGGATGCGGCCCCCGACGATACCGTTTCCGCAATGCGCACGAACCCGGTGGCCCGCCGTACCTTTCTCGCCGGGGGCGCCGCCGTCGCTCTCGCAGCGTGCGGTGGAAGTGAGGTCAACCTGGTCGATGAGCCATCGATCACGCCGAGCCGACTCGGCGTGAGATTCGCCGACGGATTCCGGGCACCCACCACCGCGGCCGTCGAGTCGGGGCCTCAGCGGTTCCCATTCGTTGTGATCGCCGACGACGGTTTCCCGATGAGCCAGGGCGCGCCCGAGTCCATCGAAATCGAATTGAGCTTCGCTGGTGAGGTGCTCTCCGTCGAAACGGTGATGGCGCGTGGCAACGGACAGGTGATTCCGTACTACCCGCTCGTCTTCACACCGCCGGCGGCCGGCAACTATCTCGCAAAAACAGCCTTCAGCGACCTCGCCGTGGAGTTCACGGTCTCGGCACGAGCCGACGTGGCGCTGTTCCAGGTGGGGGAACCGCTTCCCCCGTTCGACACGCCCACGTTCACCGACGGCCGTGGGGTCGACCCGGTGTGCACCCGTGCCACGCCGTGTCCGTTCCACGAGATCACCCTCGCCGAAGCGGTGGGGAACGGCTTGCCGACCGCACTTCTCATTTCGACCCCGGAGTTCTGCCAGACCGATGTGTGCGGGCCCGCGGTCGAGTGGCTGATCGAACACGGTGAGGGCCGGACCGACATGAACTTCGTCCACGCCGAGGTGTTTGCGGATCCCCGAAACCCGGACCCTCGGCCATTCCCCGAACTGTCGCCGCTCTTGGTCGACTGGGGATTCGAGTTCGAACCGGCCTTGTTCGTAGCCGACGCGACCGGCACGATCACGGGCGCGGTCCACTTTGCCATCGATTCAGATGAGATGGCCGAGGCAATCGCCACGGCGGGATGATCTGGATGCGCCGACCGGAACGGTCAGGCGGGAGGGATCAGCTGAACGAGGAGCCGCAACCGCAGGTGCGCTCGGCGTTCGGGTTGTTGATCTTGAACCCAGTTTCCTGAATGGTTTCGGTGTAGTCGAGGGTCGCACCCACGAGCATCTGTGCGCTCGATGGATCACAGACGAGCTTCACGTCGCCGTAGCTCTCGGCGAGGTCATCGTCGGCGATCTCGGAGTCGAAGAACATCTCGTAGCTGAAGCCGCTGCATCCGCCGGGACGCACTGCCACGCGTAGAGCCAGGCCGGCTTCATCCTCGGCGCTGATCAGGTCGGCGACCTTGGTGGTCGCGGCGTCGGTGAGTGCGATCATGTGGTGCAGTCTCCTGGTGAGGGTCTCGTTATCATTGTATCGGACAGGTGAACCGCCCCGTCCAGCGCGATATTTCGGTGCTACCCGCCTTCTTCCTTCCGCTACAGATTTGCTCTGACCCCTTTTGCCAAAAAGGGGTCAGAGCCCAATTGCCAGAACGGGGCCTGACCCCCCTCTTGAGAAGGGGGTCTGACCCCAATTGCCAAAGGGGGTCTGACCCCCGCTTTTGAGTCCGCCTGTGATGATTCGCCTGTGGATAACTGGACGAAGTATCGGGCCGTAGACTGGACGCGATGACCGAACGTCCGACTTCAGCCGACCTCATGGGTGTCCTCGCCGGCGTGATCGACCCGGAGTTGGGCTCGAACATCGTCGAGCTGGGCATGGCAAAACGGGCCGAGGTGAACGACGAGGGCGTGGCTCACATCACGATCGCGCTCACCACAGCGGGGTGCCCGTTGCGTGCGCAGATCCAAAAGGACATCCGCGCCAGGGTCCTGTCATTGCCCGGTGTCGAGAAGGTCAAGATCAACTGGACCGAGTTGAGCCAGGACGAGAAGGCGGCGGTCATGAAGGTGGCCCGGTTCAACGTGAGTCAGAACGCCCCGGACACGACCGTTCCAAGCACCACCCGCTGCGTACTCGTGGCGTCCGGCAAGGGCGGCGTGGGCAAGTCGTCGATCACCGCGAACCTCGCGGCAGCAGTTGCAATCCAGGGCTACCGAGTGGGCGTGCTCGACGCGGACATCTGGGGATACTCGATCCCCCGCCTGCTGGGTGTCGAAGGTCGGCTGAGCGGATCGGTCGACAGCGGTCGCATCACCCCACACGTCACCGCGATGGGGGCCGGGGAACTCGAGGTCGTCTCGATGGGCTTTCTCGTCGACTCCGACGACACGGCTCTGATGTGGCGTGGACTGATGCTGAACCGGGCGGTGCAACACTTCCTCCAGGACGTCGACTGGGGTGAGCTCGACTATCTCTTCATAGACATGCCCCCAGGCACCGGGGACGTCCAGATGGGACTGGCCAAGATGCTTCCGCACGCCGAGATGTTGGTGGTGACCACGCCGTCGAAGCTGGCGCAGACCGTGGCCGTGCGAGTCGCGAGCATGGGCCGCAACAACTACCTGCGAGTGGCCGGCGTGATCGAGAACATGAGCGCATTCGTCGATGATTCCGGTCGCAGCCACGAAGTCTTCGGGGAGGGCGGAGGCCGCGACCTCAGCGAGCAGATCGACAGCCCGCTCCTTGCGACGATTCCGCTCGATCGGGCGATCGTCGACGGCGCCGACACTGGCACACCCGCCGTCCTCGGCTCCGGGGCGGGCGCCGATGCCCTGCGGAACCTGGCCCGCGACATCATCGACACGGTGATCCCACCTGTTGACATGAGCGGCTGTTCCACCCGGATCATCGACCAGGCGCTCGCGAATCTGGAAGCGCTCGACGCGGCAGAGGCCGCCGCTACCGCGACCTCCGACTGACGCTCGACGTCGTATTGGCGGGCGCTGCGCAGCACCGCTACGTTCGCCCCTGCAAGCGTGGAGGTGCGATGAACGGGGCAGACGCGGCCGACGGGGGCGAGCTCGACGGATACGGCCTCGAGCTGATCGCCTTCCTGGACGACACCCCGACGGCCCGAATGCTCGAGCCGGGTGAACACCTCATCGAACAGCACGAGGAGGGGTCCGAGGTCTTCGTGGTTCTCGATGGCCGGCTTGAAGCGATCGTCGGCGACGGCGAGGAGCAGGCGACCGTCGGACACTTCCAACGCGGACAACTATTCGGCGAGTTGACAGCGATCTCGGGTGGCCCTCGCACCGCCACCGTGCACTCCCCCGGGCACAGCTCCGTTGCGGTGATCGCTCGGAACGATTTCATGAGGTGGCTCGAGGCAAACCCCGGACTCGAAGAGCTGGTCGCCAGACGGGCTCGAGCCCGAGTCGATCGCAACCGAGCCGCGGCGATGCTCGCCCTCGTGCTCGGGACCGACAATCAGGACGTTCTGGAGCAGGTCCTTCCTCTCGTCGAGTTCCGCACGCTCGGCCCAGCCGAGGTGCTCTGTGCCGAAGGTGATCCGTCCGACAGCGCCTATCTGATCTTGTCCGGACGAGTTGCCGTCATCTCCGATCAAAACGTGGGTACGGGCCGAACGGTCGAGCTCGGACGCAACCAGATCGTGGGCGAACTCGGCGTGCTCGACCGATTGCCCCGCACGGCGACGGTGACGGCGATGCGCCAGACCACCCTTGCCGAGCTTCCTGCCCACGCAGTGGATCTGATCCTCGAACGCCATCCCGAGGTGGGCCTGAGC